>JAGOFG010000186.1 GCA_017997335.1 Flavobacterium sp.
TAAAATAGTTAAAAATGTGTAAAAGAATATATTTTTTTAATACTTATTCTGTTTTTTCTGAGGAAGTTACCTGATTATAGATGGTGTATACTACTGAAATAACGAAAGGATAAGTAAAAAACATTCCAATACAGAAAGCAAAAAGACCCAACAAAGCGCCAAGAATTGCTACAATTATGAGCATCAAAATGACAATAGGTTGTTTCATAACAATAGCTGTACTCGTTTTTATCGATTCAATTGTTGAGCAATTGCCTAAAACAATTAAGGGGATAGTCAAAAGGGTGGCAAAACTGATGATTATAGTCAAAATAAGACCAATAATTGAAAGTCCGATTTCGTCAAAAACAAGACTCAAACCATTAGTAGCTAATCCGATAAGAAAAGTCACGGAAAATACAGGTATAAATTGAGAAGAAGTGTACACTGAAAACAAATGAGAAACGCCAAAAGACGTGTCTTTTTCGGCAGCATCGGCCATTTTGTAAAAACCTGCCATAAATGGGCTCAATAAACATGAGGTAAAAATTGAAAATCCAGCATAATACCATACATAAGGCTTGGTTAGCAATAATTTCTGAAAGTTTTGCATGGATCTTTCGTTGATATTTTCAGCTCCAACGATACTTATCGATGCAGCACTTAAAAAGATAACAAAGAAAAAAGTAAACACGAAAAGCGCCAATCCAGCATATAAAGCAATTTTTTTATAATTGGCAAAAGAGTGATTCAATACAGTTTCGAAATCCAAAGTGTTGTTGTAATTATTGGTTTCAGTTGGTTTTTGGGTAAGCATATGTTATGTTTTTGTAGGTTAGTTATAGTTTAAAATAGACTTGTTCAAATGGTACTCTAAAGCGTTCGCCATATATTCCGTTTTCATCACGAATGCCACAGCCTATAATCATATTGATTTCACTGCCGTTGGGTAAGCCAATAATTTGTTTTACTCTTAAGGAATCAAAACCTTCCATTGGACAAGTATCATAGTTAATAGCTGCCATACTAATCATAAAGTTTTGAGCAGCCAAAGCAGCGCTTTTGTGAGCAACTATTCGCATATCGCTTTCTCTTACTTGTCTATAAATTGGTTGAAACCAGCCCATACATTGAAAAGCTAGGTATTTTATTCTACCAAGAATTCCCCAAAAATCAGTGTAAATAGTTGGAATGATTTTTTGGTAGTAGTTCAAGGCAAATTTTTCTCTTTTGCTATATTCAGATTCCTTTTTGTCGCCGAATTGTGTTTTCAAAAAGGTAATATTGGCTTCTTTTCTTTTTCGCCATAAATCTTTACGTGCCACAACAATCACTAATTGGTTGGCCGTTTTTGCCCCATTTTGGTCAAAACTAGCTTTGGCTATTTTTTGAATTTTATCGGAATCTACAATATGGTAAAACTCCCAAAGTTGCATATTACTGCTAGTTGCTGCCAAGGTGGCTAGACCTAAACATTGTTTTACTTTTTCTTCATCAATAGCTTCATTTTTAAAAACGCGAACTGATCTGCGGTAGTGAATTGCCTCACTTACTGTTTTTTCTACAGCCATTGTAATAGTTTTTTTATAGATTGTAATTTGTCTTTGTATGGCGCATATCGCATAGGTAAATCTAGCCAATTGGCTTTTTTTACAATTCCTTTTTTATGTGAAAAAACATCAAAGCTTAATCGTCCGTGATACGCCCCAATACCACTATGACCTACACCGCCAAAAGGCAGTCTTTGATTAGAAAAATGCACTACAGTATCATTGATGCATCCGCCACCAAAAGAGTACTTTTTCATAATTTCTTTTCCAAAAGCTCTATCTTCCGTAAATACATATAAAGCGAGTGGTTTTTCATAACGAGCTATTATTGCTTCAAGTTCATTTGGGTCATCATAAGTAAGTAACGGTAGTAAAGGGCCAAAAATTTCTTCTTGCATTACTAAGCTATCTAATGAAGTTTCTTCAATAAGAGTAGGAGCGATATAGCAGTCATCTATTTTGGATTCTCCGCCTATAAGCACTTTTTGTTGGTCAATCATATTGACCAATCGGAGCCAGTTTTTTTCATTCACAATTCGAGCAAAATCAGGAGATTTTTGTGGGTCTTCTCCGTAGGCTTTTTGTAATTCTATTTTCATAAAATCAACAAAATGGTCTTTCATATCCTTTTGTATCAGGATATAATCTGGAGCAATGCAAGTTTGTCCTGCATTGATGAATTTGCCCCAAACAATTCGTCTAGCTGCTAGTTTTAAATTGGCAGTTTCGTCAATAATACAAGGGTTTTTTCCGCCTAATTCTAAAGTTACTGGGGTTAAATGTTCTGCCGCAGCTTTGGCTACCACTTTACCTACGGGTACACTACCAGTGAAAAAGATATAATCCCAGCGTTGTGATAAGAGTTTTTGAGCTACTTCAACACCGCCGTTCTCTATTTTTACGTGACTTACGTGAAAAACTTTTTCAATTATTTTTTTAATTATTGCTGCCGTATTTGGCGTTAGCTCTGAAGGTTTTAAAACCACCTGATTACCGGCGGCAACAGCAGATACTAATGGACAAAGTGCTAATTGAAAAGGATAGTTCCAAGGAGCAATAATTAAAACTTTTCCGTAGGGTTCTCTTAAAATATAATCAGTGGAAGGAAAATTTAATATAGAAGGCCATACTCTTTCTGGTTTAGCCCATTTATTTAGATTCTTTATAGTGTCTTTTAGTTCTGTAATGACATAATTGGTTTCAGTCAAAACGGCTTCAAAAGCGGGTTTTTTGAAATCATCATACAAAGCTTGTACGATTTCGTCTTCTAGTAAGACAATGGCATTGAGAAGTTTTACTAAGGTTTCTTTTCTAAAAGCTAAACTTGTTTTGTAATTCATTTCTACAGTGATGAAATTAGGTACTGCAAGTTAATTTTTAAAAACTTAAAAAAGAATTTTTTTTACAAAAATCAAATCGCTTTCCAAATGACATCGTCTGGAACGGGTGCTATAATAGATAGTGGTTCCTTGGAAACTGGATGAACAAAGACCAATTTTCTAGCGTGCAAATGAATGCCACCATCAGGATTGCTTCGGTCAAAACCATATTTCAAATCGCCTTTGATAGGACAGCCAATAGCGGCTAATTGAGCTCTAATTTGATGATGTCTCCCAGTGTGCAGATTGATTTCTAAAGCGAAATAGTTGGTAAGTTCTTTGATAATGGTATAGTCCAAACTCGCCAATTTGCTATCAGGAACTTCTTTACTATGTGCTTTCGAAGTGTTGTTTTTTTCGTTTCTTTTGAGGTAATGAACCAATTGGGCTTGCGGTTTTTCGGGTTTGTTTTTAACCACAGCCCAATAGGTTTTTTTTGTCTCTCGGTTGCTAAACAGTTCATTCATTCGGGTCAACGCTTTGCTGGTTCTAGCAAAAACTACAATTCCCGTAGTAGGTCTGTCTAACCGATGCACAATACCTAGAAAAACTTCTCCAGGTTTGTTGTATTTTTCTTTAAGGTATTCTTTGACTACTTCCGAAAGCGGTTTGTCGCCTGTTTTATCTCCTTGTACCAAATCGCCCACTCGTTTGTTCACAACAATCAAGTGATTGTCTTCGTGAAGGATTTGAAGATTGTTTTTGGTAGAGATAATTTTCATTTTGATTTAGTACTGTTCGTTTGCGTTAGGGAAATCTTGCGATTTTACATCGTTTACATAGCTACTTATAGCTGTGGTCATTTGCTCATACAAATTTAAATAACGACGTAAGAATCGAGGACTGAATTCGTTGTTCATTCCCAACATATCGTGAATGACCAATACTTGTCCGTCAACGCCTCCACCAGCACCAATTCCGATAACAGGAATAGAAATGCTTTTGGCTACTTTTTCGGCTAGGTGTGCGGGTATTTTTTCAAGTACCAAAGCAAAACAGCCTAATTTTTCAAGCATTTGAGCATCTTCGATTAATTTTTCAGCTTCAGCTTCTTCTTTGGCTCTTACTGTATAAGTTCCAAATTTATAAATAGATTGCGGGGTTAAACCCAAGTGTCCCATTACTGGAATACCAGCATTCAATATTTTCTTAATCGATTCTTTTATTTCTTTTCCTCCTTCTAATTTTACAGCGTGTCCGCCACTTTCTTTCATAATTCGGATAGAAGAACGTAAGGCTTCTTTTGGGTCGGATTGGTAGCTACCAAAGGGTAAATCAACAACTACCAAAGCTCGTTCAACTGCTCTAACAACAGAAGAAGCGTGATAAATCATTTGGTCTAGAGTAATTGGCAAAGTGGTTTCGTGACCTGCCATCACATTGGAAGCAGAGTCGCCTACTAAAATAACATCGATACCAGCGGTATCAACTATTTTGGCCATAGTGTAATCATAAGCCGTAAGCATTGAGATTTTTTCGCCATTGGCTTTCATCTCAATTAAGGATTTGGTCGTAATTCTTTTGTAATCTTTTTTGGCTACTGACATACCTTGTGTGTTTAATTTTGGGTGCAAAAGTACTAAAATTGTATAGGTTTCTGAGCACTATCTTCTTTTTATATTTTTTCTTGTAAGCTGTCTTTATTTAAATGCAGGTAGATTTCTTAAATCTTTAT
>JAGOFG010000187.1 GCA_017997335.1 Flavobacterium sp.
TATAGACTTCATAAGAAATATTTTATCTTTGTATATTCAAATATAACAAATTATAAGGATTAATCCTGATGAATTTCAGGAGCATTTTCCAGCTATCCGTTGCAATCTTTTATTATTTTAAAGAAAATAGTAAAAGGATTTTCACTACTATCTGGGCTCAGAACTCTTTTTCATAACAAATCTAATGGGAAAATTCACACTCGAATTATTATTTCAAATCATCGGAATTGGTTCCGCATCGGGACTCATTTATAAAGACAATTCTCTGCTGATTATTGGGGACAACAGCGGTTTCCTTTATGAATATCACATAGACTCTAAAGATTTAAAACGCCATCCATTACTAGAAAACCCAACAGAGAATACGCTTAAAAAAGACAAAGCTGATTTTGAAGCCATAACCCATTATGGAGATAGTTTGTATATTTTTGGCTCTGGTTCCACCGAAAAAAGGAATAAAATGATACAAGTCAATTCCAGCGATAAAAAAATAATTGCCACCAATGACATTGCCGCTTTGTATGCAACATTGCAAAGTTTTGGAGCAATAAAACCTGAAGATTTCAACATTGAAGGTGCTATCTATACTGGTGAAAGTTGGTTTTTATTGAATCGTGGTAACGGTAGTTCTACTAAAAACGTCCTTTTCACCATTGAAGGAAAAAACCTGACCAATGATTTTATGATTCTTTCAAACGCCTACAAACTCCCTAAAACAAAAGGAGTACGCAGTAGTTTTACCGATGCCGTTTTAGTCGATGATAGCATTTATTTCTTGGCCACAGCCGAAGATACCCAATCTACTTATAATGATGGTGAAGTTTTAGGAAGTCTCATTGGGAGAATCAACCTCAAAACGATGAAAATCGATTTTACACAAAAAATTAGCAGCATTCATAAATTCGAAGGATTGACTTTATATAGGAATTCAAAGGAAAAAATCGAATTTCTGCTTTGTGAAGACAAAGACACCGAAGTTTTAGAAACCGAAATTTACAAATTGACATTGGACAAAAAATAAAATTCATTCGATTAAAAAATATTTATTTTAGCCAAAATAACAGAACGTTAAAATTAGATTAAATAGAATCTCAAAATAGATTTAAAATGTAAAACGTACTACTTTTACAGCAAAATAAGCCCTTTATTGGCATACAAATAATTCATAAAATGACAGATTTAAAAAATAAAAATGCCCTAATTACCGGTGCAGGAAAAGGAATTGGAAAAGCAATCGCTTTGGCCTTAGCCAAAGAAGGTGTAAACATAATTTTGGTGGCACGTACCCAGGAAGAAATCGACAGTGTCGCTGCAAAAATACGTTCTTTAAGAGTAAAAGCACTGGCCATAACCGCTGATGTTGCAGATATCAACTCCGTGAATTCCGCCGTTGAGAAAGCCTTGGCTGAATTTGACACAATCGATATTTTAATCAACAATGCTGGAATAGCCGCTTTTGGAAAATTCTTAGAATTAGAGCCAACGGATTGGGAACGCATTATTCAGGTAAACTTAATGGGAACCTATTATGTAACCCGAGCCGTATTACCAAATATGATCGAACGACAAACAGGCGATATTATCAATATTTCATCAACAGCAGGATTAAGCGGAAACGCATTAACGAGTGCTTATAGCGCTTCAAAATTTGCTGTTTTAGGACTAACGGAATCATTGATGCAAGAAGTACGCAAACACAATATTCGTGTTACTGCATTGACACCAAGTACGGTTGCCACTGATATGGCCAAAGAATTAAAACTGACGGACGGAAATCCTGACAAAGTGATGCAAGCCGAAGATATGGCTGAATTAATCATCGCGCAACTCAAGTTAAACCGACGCGTATTTATCAAAAACAGTAGCATTTGGTCTACGAATCCGTAGACTATTTAACAAAGTGATATAGTTTTAAACCATTAAGGGATTAAGAAAATCAAGCGTAAAACTTAATGAACTTAATCCCTTAATGGTTTTTTCAAACTTTCGATTATATGAGTTATATGTTTAAAAACTAAACTAAAGCGGCAATAAATTCCATTCGAACGCTTCCATCATCATCAATTTTAGTCAAATTAATTTCGTGTAATGTATTTACTAATTCAGGATTCCAAGGTGTTTTTACTTTTACATAATTCTCTGTAAAACCATGAATATATCCTTCTTTATTTTCACTTTCGAACAAAACAGTTCTATTGGTTCCCAACTGACTTTCATAAAAAGCACGACGTTTTTTGACCGATAAACTGCGTAACATTTTGCTTCGTTTGGCGCGAACATTGGCAGGAACCACTCCAGTCATGTCTACAGCCTCCGTGTTGTCACGTTCAGAATATGTAAAAACATGTAAATATGAAATATCCATTTCGTTTAAGAAATTATAAGTCTCCAAAAAATGTTCATCAGTTTCACCCGGAAAACCAACAATCACATCCACGCCAATGCACGCATCTGGCATTACTTCGCGTATCTTATTTACTCTTTCCGTATAAACTTCTCGTTGATAGCGACGCTTCATCAAATTCAAAATAGCATTACTACCCGATTGCAACGGAATATGAAAATGAGGAACAAAAGTTCTACTTTTAGATACGAATTCTATCGTTTCATTTTTTAATAAATTTGGTTCAATAGACGAAATTCGTAATCTTTCGATTCCCTCTACTTTATCTAATTCTTGAACCAATTCTAAGAAAGTATGCTCGTGTTTTTTATTCCCAAATTCTCCTTTTCCGTAATCGCCAATATTAACTCCGGTAAGAACAATTTCCTTAATATTTTGTTTCGAAATTTCAGCCGCGTTTTTCAACACATTATCCAATTCATCACTTCGAGAAATTCCTCTTGCTAACGGAATCGTGCAATATGTACATTTGTAATCGCAACCGTCTTGCACTTTCAAGAAAGCACGAGTTCTATCGCCAATCGAATAACTACCTACATAAAAATCAGCTTCAGAAATCTCGCACGAATGTACTTCGCCCATATCATTTTTGGACAAATCATTGATATAATCATTAAGCTTGAATTTTTCCGTTGCACCAAGAACTAAATCCACACCATCTACATGAGCCAATTCTTCTGGTTTCAATTGTGCATAACAACCTACCGCTGCCACAAATGCTTTATTATTCAATTTCATAGCCTTTCGCACGACTTGTTTGAACTGTTTGTCTGCATTTTCAGTAACGGAGCAGGTATTAATCACATACATATCAGCGACTTCCTCAAAATCGACACGATCAAAACCTTCGTCTTGAAGATTACGGGCAATTGTTGACGTTTCTGAAAAATTCAGTTTACAACCCAGCGTATAAAAAGCAACTTTTTTTCTGTTTTCCATAATTAATCTTAAATTAATGAAATCGTTGTCAAAAAATTTAAGTGTGCAAATTTACAAACAAAAATTTATAAAAGGAAATTCTATTTCAATCCTTTGTGATTTGCAAAATTATTTTACTCCGTCATAAAACGGCAGACAAATAAATTATCTTTGAAAAATAAATTAAACCATTATGTCAAAATTAATCTATTTTAAAAGGTATTTGTACGTTATCGATCGCTTGAGAAGCAGACCATGTAGTTTTAGTGCCTTGCAAGATCATGTGATGAGTAAACTAGAACAAGACGATATAGATACGACTTTTGAATATGCCATACGCACTTTTGAACGCGATAAAAAAGATATTACTGCCCTTTTTGGAATTGTTATTCAATACAACCGCAAAGACAAAACCTACGCCATTGATGAAGAAGAAATAGAAGACCAATCCGTAACTCGAATGATTGATGCCTTTTCGATACATCATGCACTACAAGAAGGAAATAAATTGTCACCCAGTGTGTTTCTTGAAAAACGAAAATCATTGGGAACCGAACATATTTATGGAATTATTCACGCCATACAAAACCTATATCTTTTACAATTTACCCATCAAAAGCATTGGGAAGATTTTAGCACTCAACGCGAAGTAAAACCTATTGCCATCAAAGAATCACAACAGCGATGGTATTTGGTTGCTTTAGACAAAAAAAACGAGACTGTAAAAACCTTTGGTTTAGACCGAATATCCAACCTAAAAATTACCGATACCAAGTTTAAACCCGTTGCTTATAACGTAGAAACGGAATTTCAACACGCTTTTGGAGTTGAAACTTATGAGGCAGCAAAAAAAGTGATTTTAGAGTTTTCCAAACAACAAGGCAATTACATTAAAACGTTTCCGCTGCATAAATCTCAACGCATTGTGAAAGAAACCGAAGATGCAGTTAGCATAGAAATTTTCATTCACACTACCAACGATATTAAAATGGAATTGTTGAAATACGGATCGAATGTAAAAGTAATTGCTCCAATTTCACTTCAAAACGACATCAAAAATAGAATCTCGGAAATGTCTAATCTTTATATATGATTTATGGAAAAAGAAGAATTTGTGCACTTGTTTTCAAAACGGATTGATAAGCTAGAACGTACTTTTAAGGAAAAATTCCCTGACGGGATAGATGATAGAACAACAGCGACTATTCCGTTAGGTTTTATGAATCGATTAGTAATCGATGGTAGACAATATA
>JAGOFG010000188.1 GCA_017997335.1 Flavobacterium sp.
ATTTGGACGAATTGCAAAATCAAATTACCAAATCAACTTCGGCCTTGTTCGAACCAACTTTGGATTATGTGATTGTAAAAATTCCACGTTGGAATTTTGATAAATTTGAAGGTGCCGACAGAACGTTAGGACTTCAAATGAAATCCGTAGGGGAAGTAATGGGAATTGGGCGTTCGTTCCAAGAAGCATTGCACAAAGCCACTCAATCCTTAGAAATCAAAAGAAATGGTTTAGGTGCTGACGGAAAAGGATATACAAATTACGAACAGATTATCGAGAAACTTACTTTTGCGAGTTGGGATCGTGTTTTTGTGATTTATGATGCTATCGCAATGGGGATTCCGTTGAGTCGTATTCATGAAATTACCAAAATAGATATGTGGTTCTTGAAACAATATGAAGAACTTTACGCATTAGAAAAAGAGATTTCTACTTATAAAGTTGAGTCCTTACCTAAGGAACTTTTGCTTGAAGCGAAACAAAAAGGGTTTGCTGACAGACAAATGGCACACATGATGGGTTGTCTTGAAAGTCAGGTACATAGTTTGCGTGACGAGATGAATATCAACCGTGTATTTAAACTGGTAGATACGTGTGCAGCGGAGTTCAAAGCAAAAACACCGTATTACTATTCGACTTTTGAAGCCGAAATCGAGAAAGCAGATGGGACACGTTATGTTGACAACGAAAGTATTGTTACCGATAAAAAGAAAATAATCGTTCTTGGGTCAGGCCCAAATAGAATTGGACAAGGAATCGAATTTGATTATTCTTGTGTTCACGGGGTCCTTGCTGCCAAAGAATGTGGTTACGAAACCATCATGATCAATTGTAATCCAGAAACGGTTTCGACTGATTTTGATACAGCTGATAAATTGTATTTCGAACCCGTTTATTGGGAGCATATTTATGACATTATCCAACACGAGAAACCAGAAGGTGTAATCGTGCAATTAGGAGGTCAAACGGCGCTAAAATTGGCAGAAAAACTATCTAAATACGGGATTAAAATTATAGGAACAAGTTTTGAAGCTTTGGATTTAGCCGAAGACAGAGGACGTTTTTCTGAACTTTTAACGGAATTGAATATTCCTTTTCCGCAATTTGGAATTGCAGAAACAGCAGATGAAGCGTCGGCTTTAGCGGATGTTTTAGATTTTCCATTATTGATTCGTCCTTCTTACGTGTTGGGTGGTCAGGGAATGAAAATTGTGATCAACAAACAAGAATTGGAAGAGCATGTTGTCAATTTGTTGAAAACGATTCCTGGAAATAAATTACTTTTAGACCATTATTTGGATGGTGCGATAGAAGCAGAGGCGGATGCGATTTGCGACGGCGAAAATGTGTATATCATAGGAATTATGGAGCATATCGAACCTTGTGGCGTACACTCAGGAGACAGTAACGCCACCTTGCCACCGTTTAACTTGGGTGAATTTGTAATGCAACAAATAAAAGACCATACTAAAAAAATCGCTTTGGCTTTGCGAACGGTTGGTTTAATTAATATTCAGTTTGCGATAAAAGGCGATACCGTTTATATTATCGAAGCAAATCCTAGAGCATCACGTACAGTTCCGTTTATTGCAAAAGCGTACGGAGAACCATATGTAAACTATGCTACGAAAGTAATGTTAAGGCACAATAAGGTAACCGACTTTAATTTTAACCCAAAATTAAAGGGATATGCCATCAAACAACCAGTTTTCTCTTTCAGCAAATTTCATAATGTAAATAAAGCATTAGGACCAGAAATGAAATCAACAGGAGAAAGCATCTTGTTTATTGATGACTTGAAAGACGACCAATTTTACGAATTGTATTCTAGAAGAAAAATGTATTTGAGTAAATAAAACTTGAATCAGTTGTATGTAAAAAGCCCCAATGGGGCTTTTTTTATGACATGGTGTTTTGTGTTATTGTTGTGGGCGTAAAGTCAAAGCTACTTATGCAGTGTAAATTGATTAACTCTTAGTGGAGGGGGTATCACATTTTGAATGCTTTAGTAACAGTTATGTCGCATTACCGCTATCAAGGATACAGTAACCGCACTGCAAACGCAACGATTTGTGTTTTAATTTAAGTGGGTACTCGTTATAGACGAGCCTTTATTTTGTATTTGATAATTCCTCACATTCTCCGTTCGAAAAAAGAGATGGGATTGCAAAATAAGTAAAGTTTGAATCCAGTAGCGTATTTTGTGTATTTACATTTTTAAGTTGTCAAAGCAATTCCATTTCTTTTTGTAAGTTTTTTTTTGCTTGTGCTTCAAACTTGTTGTAAAAAAAGTCTGTTTTGAATATTTTGTCCATTGACAAAAAGTGATTTAGTATTTTTTTGCGTCCTTGATTGTAAACAAAGTCGGGATAAATGGAATATTCCTTTCTTACGTTTTTGTAATACAATGAATATGCTTCCCAGTTCTGTCCCAATACAGAAAGGTCGGCATCTGTAAAATAATTAGTGTCCTTGTTGGTTGACTGAACGTGTGATTTGGTGGCTAAAATTTGATTTTTACAAAGTTCTATGGTGTCCTTAGAAACTGAAATTTGTTTCATCCGTTTTTCAGCAAGTTCAGCACTTTTCTCTTCGTTGTCTGATTTTAGTGAATTGTAAATTATGTCGTGGTAAAAAAGAGTGAATAAAATAGCCTCCCAATTTTGTATCTTGGTCTTTATCTCAGTCAGTTGCGCTAAGAGATTTTCAAGGTGTTGTAAAGTATGGTAATGTCTTTTTTTGCTTGAATAGTTTTTGTCGATTTCCATCCATAGTTCATTTGTCAGACGTTCATTGTCTGTATAGTTTGTCAAAAGCCCTATGAATGTTTCTTTTAGCACGGTTATTTTTTAAAAATCACAGCCAATGTCAGTTCGTCTAAAAACCTCTAAACTGCGTACCTATTGTTAACAAGAGCGTAAATATAGGTGATTTAGATAGAAAGTCCGCGAGGACTTTCGCATGTAGGCTGGCATTAGCAATTAATTTAATAAGGTGTTGGTGATCGTATTTATTGTTGTTTTTCGAGTTCTTTTAAAATATTGAATTTCCAAAACTCAGGAAGAGACAAGTTTGATAAAATAATTATTGTTAAATTTTTGTCAGGACAACGAGTCAATTTACTGCTGTATCCAGGATGACCACCTGAATGTGTTTGTACCCGCCCAAATTTTTCCGAGTCGTATAAAAACCATCCGAAACCGTAGAATGTGCCCCAAGCATCGGCTAGGTTTTCGTTGTTAAGTTTGGTAGGAGTCATCGCCTTTTTAAGGCTTTCTGGGTGAATAATTTTCCCTTCATACAAAGCCTTGTCCCACTTTAGTAGGTCTTCAATTGTACTAACTACAGAACCATCACCATAAAAGCCTCCCAACCAATATATAAAATTATTTTGGGGAGAGTCGTAAGCAACGATTTTCTTTTTACTAATGGAATCATAAACGTAACCCATGGCTAAATCAAGATCTTTAATGGCTCTATAGTCTGTAGAGAATTCGGCTGATGTATTGGTCATACCAGAAGGTTTAAAAATACTTTGATTCATAAACTCTTTAAAGTTCCTCCCGCTTACTTTCTCAATCAAACTAGCCAGTGTACAATAGCCAATATCACTATATTCCCACTTGGATCCAGGAGACCACTGTAAAGGATATTTTTTAGATTCTAACATTAATAGCATTTCTTTATTGCCATTAACTATGGTTGTATCAAGATCTTGCCACATAGAGTCAACAAAACTCGGAAGTCCAGATGTGTGAGACATTAGGTGTTTGATTTTTATTTTTTTGAACGGAAATTTTGGAAGATAGTGATATACATAATCTTCTGTTTTAAGTTTGTTCTCCTGCTCTAATATTAGGATGCCAAATGAAGTAAATTGTTTAGATAAGGAAGCGATTTGAAACTTGGTCGAATAATCAAATTGACTTTTCATTTTATTGTTAGAATAACCAATGGTTTTACTATAAATGATAGAATCTTTATAAGCAATCAAAGCGATTCCATCAAATTGATTATTAGTGTGGTTTCTGTTTAAATATTGACTAAGTTGAGTGGTGTCAATCTTAAATTCTTGACAATAGGTATGAAAACTAATTAGGATAAATATACAAGCTAAAATAAAATTAGGTTTTCCCATTATTTGAGTACAATTATTACCAACGTCAGTTTGTCTAAAAACCTCCAAACCGCATAAGTATTATTAATAAGAACGTAAATATAAACGGTTTAGATTACAAAACAATCCTTTTTGTAAAAAAGCGACTGGCTTGAAAACAATTTAGAGAAAACCGTAAAAAGCTTTAAAAAAAGCTGTTATAGCCTCCATAAATGAAATAATATTTTTGTGATTGCTCCTATTTTATAATCGTTAGCGCAGTTTTGCAAACTGTGCCCATTTTAATTGGAAACTAAAATAAATCTAATACAACCACTTCTAATTCATTTTCTGATGCAGCATAATTTCTTGCAGAACTGAAATAATAATCTTCCAGTATTGTTACAATTTTTTCATTTACAGGTTTGTTCTGTAAGTAACTCGAAAGGGTATTTATGG
>JAGOFG010000059.1 GCA_017997335.1 Flavobacterium sp.
CTTAGTATTCATTGTTGCTATTCTTTATTTTGCAAACCCGAGTTCAATTTCCTTTAAGGTTTTCAAAAAATTGTAGGCCTTTTTTGAAACTCCATTTCCTGCAAGGTTTTCAAAACCTTGTAGGTATTACTTTAGGCCTTTAACTTGAAAAAATCATCTTCTTAAAAGTATACAGCTGTTCGAAAGTTTAATCAACAAGCGCAATGCTGTACTCTGGTTCATAAGCGAGTACTTCTTTCAATTGTCCCAAAGAAATTTCGTTGGTACTCATAACAATCAAATCAGTAAAGGTGCTATTGATTTGTGCATTAATTACTCCTGTAATTGCACCTATTTTCTGAAGTACCGTTTTCGTACAATTCGAACAAGTGATGCCACTCAAAGCGAAACATTGCACAATCACTTCCGATTTTTTCTCAAAAACAAAAAACAATTCCGATTGTGCTCTTGGCGTAACCGAGTTATAGGATGTTTCTAGAATTTTAAAATGAAAAGCTTCTGAAAATAACTGTTCGTACTCGGTTGTATTTCCTCCAAAAGGCGGACTTACCTCAAAACTGCGATTAAAAAGTAGTCCCGCAATTTTTCCATTTTTGGATAACAAGTGATGCATTTTCCAAACGTATTTTTGACGCATTTGCGGAGGCAAAGCACAAAAGAAAGTTTGTTCTAAAATCAAATCATAGCTACCCTTATGTTCAAAAAAATCCCCTTGAATAATACGAATGGCAGTTGTATTTTTGAATTTTTCTTTTAATTTTTCAACCAGAGTCGGAGCAATATCAATCACTGTAATGTTGGCAAACCCTTTTTCTAAAAGGTATTCCGCTTCATACGTATTCCCACAACCCGGAATCAAAACCGAAATTGTAGTGTCTTTCAATTGGTCAACATACGCTTTGATTGGTGGAGAAATCGTTCCCAAATCCCAACCTGTAGTTTCAGATTGGTATTGTAAATCCCAATAAGATTGGTCTAATGGTTTCTCGCAACTCTTTACACAACAAGTAATATCTTCCATTCTTATTTTCTTTTACAAGTTGTAATTCCAAATGGCGCATACAACGGACAAAAACTAATAAAACTCGTTATCACAAATATCAAAGCTAATCCTAATCCAATCATCCCTAAAGTTCCCTCAATTACTTTGAAATAGTATAGAGCAAAAAGCAAGACGGCTATAAAAACTCGAATTCTTTTGTCGGTAACACCCATGTTTTTTTTCATGATGATTAATTTTAGTTATTAATTTTTTATTTGCGCAAAAATTATCTTTTTCAAGTAGTATTTTGCTTCTTGTATTTCTTACCTCTTACCTCTAATTTATAAAAGCAAGGTTCGCTAAGGATTACACAAAGAACGCAAAACTTCTAATTTCTAACTTCTAATTTCTAACTTCTAATCTCTAACTTCTAATCTCTAACTTCTAATCTCTAACTTCTAATCTCTAACTTCTAATCTCTAACTTCTAATTTCTAACTTCTAACTTCTAATTTCTAACTTCTAATTTCTAACTTCTAATCTCTAACTTATTTCAACACTTTGCTTTGGCACACAAAATCAGTTTTAGGAACGGTTGTTTTTGCTATAGCGCCAAAACCGCCTTCAATTTCAGTGAAATTTCTAAATCCTCTCGCTTGTAAAATAGAAGCCGCAATCATACTACGATATCCGCCTGCACAGTGCATAAAGAAATGTTGTTTCGGGTCGATAGTGGTTATCCAATCATTTATAGCGGATAAGGGTTTATTATATGCTTCAGCTACGTGTTCTGCGCTGTATTCACTTTCTTTTCTAATATCAATGATAACATCTTTATCAGTATTTACCTTTTGTTCGAACTCAGCAGCTGAAATTCTATGGATGGTGTCAATTTCTTTATTGGCTTTTGTCCATGACTCAAAACCACCTTCAAGATGTCCTAAAATATGGTCAAAACCCACACGACTCAATCGGGTTACGGTTTCTTCTTCACGTCCTTTTTCGGTAACCAAAAGAAGCGGTTGTTGCACATCGGCAATCATAGCGCCTACCCAAGGGGCAAAATCGCCATTAATCCCAATATTAATAGATTGTGGTATAAATGCTTTGTGAAAATCACCACTATTGCGTGTATCTAAAACCAAGGCGCCAGTCTCATCGGCAATTCTTTCAAAATCAGTTGCCGAGAGCGCTTGCATACCGTTATGCAAAACTTTTTCAAAACTTTCGTAGCCTTTTTTATTCATGGCCACATTCATTCCAAAATAGGCTGGAGGAGGCAGTAAACCGTCGGTTACTTCTTTTATGAATTCGGCTTCGGTCATATTGGCTCTTAAGGCGTAATTGGTGGCTTTTTGTTGTCCAATTGTAGAAACCGTTTCTTTGCTCATATTTTTACCGCAAGCACTTCCAGCACCGTGCGCAGGATACACAATCACTTCATCAGCTAGTGTCATGATTTTATCTCTTAACGAGTGAAATAAAATACCTGCCAATTGCTCTTGTGTCATTCCAGCGGCTTTTTGTGCCAAGTCTGGGCGTCCTACATCCCCAATAAATAAGGTGTCACCGGAGAATATGGCGTGTTCTTTACCTGTTTCGTCAATCAACAAATAGGTGGTACTTTCCATAGTGTGTCCTGGAGTGTGCAATACTTTAATTTTGATGTTTCCAATTTCAAAAATCTGATTATCTGTAGCTACAATGGCTTCAAATTCAGGTTTTGCTGTTGGACCGTATACAATGGGAGCATTAGTAGCTTTACTCAAATCCAAGTGACCCGAAACGAAATCTGCATGGAAATGCGTTTCAAAAATATATTTTAAACGAACGTTATCTCGTTCCAAACGGTCTAAATACGGCTGTACTTCTCTCAAAGGGTCAATTATAGCCGCTTCTCCATTTGAAGTAATATAGTAGGCTCCTTGAGCCAAACAACCTGTATATATTTGTTCTATTTGCATGGTATTTTGTTTTATTGAGTACACAAAGGTACTATTGATTTTTTATAGAAAAAGTGATAAATGTTACATATTTATGGACTAAAAAAAGACTTCTTTGGTAATGATATAAATACCCATCACTAGAATAAACCAACCAAAAAGAGGTTTGAGTTTGGCTCCATCAATTTTTTTAGAAAGCTGAATACCAATTAGAATTCCGATAAAAGCCATGGCGGCTATCGTGAGTAAAAAAGTATAGTCGATTGGGGTTCCGATGTATAGATCGCCGCCAAAACCAATAGCCGAATTGATAAAAATGATTAAAAGTGATGTGCCAACAGCTTGTTTCATTGGTAAATTGGCAAAAAAGAGCAAGGCTGGAATAATTAAAAAACCACCACCTGCACCCAAGAAACCAGTAATGATTCCAACGACAAATCCAATAACTCCCAATTGAACATAATTGGTAGACGTGGATACAATTTCAGGCAACTTTCTTCTTATCATTGAGACAGCAGCTAATATCATCAAAACCGAAAAGACAATCATTATCAAAAAGTCTTTCGATACTTGAAAACTAGCAATAGAAAATAGGGTAGAAGCAATCTGCGGAAAAATAACTTCTCTAATAATTAGTATCGAAAATACAGAAGGGATTGCAAAATATAAAGCGGCTTTTATTTTTAGATTCCCCATTTTGTAATGGCTATAACAACCAAATAGAGCCGATAATCCAACGATGAATAAGGAATAGCTAGTGGCCAATTCTGGGTCTATTTTGAATAAATAAACCAAAATAGGAATCGTCAAGATAGAACCCCCACCACCAATGAGTCCCAATGATAGACCAATAATAATTGAAGCAAAATAGCCAATATATTCCATGTTTCTTTTTTTTGTGCTGCAAAGATGTGACTTTACTTTTTAGTCTTTGGTAATTTTAGTCACATTCGAATTTTTAGTCACAATATTTTAATTTAGAGTAGCAAGTTGAGGTTGTTTTAAAATTTACTTAGTCAAAACTTCGATATGGTTGCGGTGCAACTTTACTAAACCTCTTTGCTCCATTTTTTTTAAGAGTCTCGAAATAACTTCTCTTGAAGTATTCAAATCCATACCAATCTCTTGATGGGATAATTTTAAATCTTTGCAACCACATGATGCTACTTGACGTTTTAAATAAAATTCTAAACGCTCGTCCATAGCTCTAAATGCCACACTATCTAATACCTCCAAGACTTCTTCAAAACGATTGCGGTACGTAGCAACCACAAATTCATACCACGAACGGTGCTCCATCATCCATTTGTCCATCAATGCTAAAGGCACCGAAATCAATTCGGCATCTTCTACCACCTTGGCCATAATTTGGCTTTTTTTACTTTTGGTGGCACATACCATAGAGAGTGCGCAAGCTTGACCCGGTTGTAAATAATACATAAAAAATTCTCCACCATCTTCGTCTTCACGATAAATCTTAATCTTCCCGCTAATTACTAGCATCGTATTTTTGATGTACTGTCCGGTGCGCATAATTACAGTGCCAGCTGGAATAAATTGTTCATTGGCATTTTGGTCAATAGCATCGATTAGCGTATTCGAAAAAGAGGGAAAAGATTGTTTTATGGAAGGGTTCATTTCTGATGAAGTTTTGTGGTTGATTCGTAATACAAATATAGCACAAAATCGGCAAGATGGGGTGGGTTTAATTTGTTGAGTAATTATGATTATTTGTGTTATTATTTAAAATACTATTTAATTATTTATGAAATATGATGATTTATTAGTTATAATTTTATAAAAATGCAATTTTGTTATTTTTTGTAATTTACGATATCGTTTTCTACGAAATATTATCCATTTAACATTTTTAAGCCTTTTTGTTTCTGTAAAACATTGTAATTTTACAAAAAAAGAAGCTATGAATTTAACACAAGAAGATTGGATTGAGCAATTAGAAGCCGATTCAAATGCAGTTATACTTGATGTAAGAACTGAAGACGAATACAATGATGGAATTATCGCATCTGCCTTAAATATTGATATTCACCAAGGTCCAGCGTTTATCTCAGCTATAGAAGCGTTGGATAAGTCTAAAAATTATTATGTGTACTGTCGTTCTGGTGCAAGAAGTGCTAAAGCTTGTGAAATCATGAATGAATTGGGTTTTGAAAATGCCTATAATTTATTAGGAGGTATTTTGGCCTGGAACGGTGAAATTGTAGCGCCAGACTAATGTTACAATAAGACTATTATTAATTTTTAAATTGTTATCAATGGAAGTAATACCTCAAGAATATCAAATACATACTCTTGTCAATCAAGATACTTATCTCGTAAATGGGGAGTTGAAAAAATGGACAGGAAAAACAACCCCTGTATATTCAACTATTTCCTCTACTGCAGATTATGCTCCAACTTTATTAGGTTCTATCCCATTTATGGGTGAAGCCGAAGCTTTAGAAGCGGTAGAAGCGGCACACAATGCTTACAATAATGGCCAAGGTTTATGGCCTACAATGAAAGTAGCAGACCGCATTAAATGCATGGAAAACTTCGTTTCTCAAATGAAGTCAACAAGAGAAGAAGTGGTAAAATTGTTGATGTGGGAAATAGGAAAGTCCTTGGGCGATTCCGAAAAAGAATTTGACAGAACCGTTGAGTACATTTATGATACTATCGAAAGTTTGAAAGAATTAAACAGTCGTAGTGCTCATTTTTCAAAAGTACAAGGAATTCATGCAATGGTACGTCGTGGTCCATTAGGTGTTGTACTTTGTTTAGGACCTTATAATTATCCTTTAAATGAAACCTTTTCATTGCTGATTCCCGCTTTGATTATGGGAAATCCAGTAATTTTTAAACCTGCAAAACACGGTGTTTTATTGATTTCTCCTTTATTAGAAGCTTTTAGAAGTAGTTTTCCAAAAGGAGCTATCAACATTTTATATGGACGTGGAAGAGAGGTAGCAACTCCAGTAATGCAATCTGGAAAAGTAGATTTATTAGCATTAATTGGTAATAGTAAATCGGCCATTGCTTTGCAAGACCAACACCCGAATAAAAACCGTTTGCGTTTGATTTTAGGATTAGAAGCCAAAAATCCAGCAATCATTTTACCTGATGCCGATTTGGATTTGGCCATACAAGAATGTATCACAGGTTCTCTTTCTTTCAATGGACAGCGTTGTACTGCTTTGAAAGTATTGTATGTTCACGAATCGATTGCAAGTGAATTTAATACGCGTTTTACAGCAAAAGTTGACGAATTGAAATTCGGAAATCCATGGGAAAAAGGCGTGATGCTTACACCACTTCCAGAAGTTGAAAAACCAAATTATATTCAAGAATTAATTGATGATGCTGTCGCAAAAGGAGCAAAAGTTATCAATGCCAAAGGTGGACAAAAAACCGAAAATTCAATTTTTCCAGCGGTTGTTTTCCCAGTAAATAAAGACATGCGAGTGTATCATGAAGAGCAATTTGGACCAATCGTTCCTATTTTGACTTTCAAAGACATTCAAGAGCCGTTGAATGACATGGCGGAATCCAATTACGGACAGCAAGTAAGTTTGTTTGGAAAAGATATCAAAACCATTGCACCACTAATTGATACTTTGGTCAATTTGGTTTGTAGAGTAAATTTAAATAGCTCTTGCCAAAGAGGACCTGACGTGTTCCCATTTACTGGACGAAAAGATTCTGCTGTTGCTACATTGAGTATTCATGATGCGTTGCGCTCATTCTCTATCAGAACTTTTGTAGCGTCAAAAGACAATGCTTACAATAATGCGATTCTGCAAGATTTATTAAATAGCAAAGAATCTAATTTTATCAATACAGATTACATATTGTAAAAATCAATTTTCTACTTACCTAAACGCCTCATTCTTATGTTTGAGGCGTTTTTTTATGCGTTTTAGTAGTCAAAATGTTATGATTTTTTGCAAAAATGGTGATAAATGATATTTATCAGTTTTTTCAACGAGCAATTGTTATAAATTTGAGTAACAATACTAAATCGATTTCGCCATGAAAACCAATTTTTCTTATTTATTAGTTATGGTTTTATTCATCATCGGAGGACAACTTGTTTCTGCTCAAGAATCAGATTGGAAAGCCCCAAAAACTGCCGATGCACTCAAAAATCCTTTCAAAGGCAATGCTAAGGCTACCGCTGAAGGAAAACGTATTTACGAACAAATGTGTGTACTGTGTCACGGAATAAAAGGAAAAGGAAATGGAGAAGCTGGACTTACTTTAGACAAAAAACCAGCCAACTTCTTAGCCTTCAAAGTTAAAAAAGAATCCGATGGCGTAATTTTTTGGAAAATCACTAACGGGAAAGCTCCAATGGCTGCCTATGAAGAGTTATTAACCGAAGACCAACGCTGGCAGTTGGTCAATTACATTCGAGAACTTGAAAAATAATATAAGCTCTATTTTATCAAAAAGAAACTAAAAATAGCGACCACTAAGGTTAAGCAACAATTGCATCGTGAACCTAAATATTTGCCGCTACGATGGCGAGTACTTCCCAATGCAATAATTAATCTTTTAGCCTTTTTAATTTCTGGATTTGTTATAGGTGTACTAGTGTATTGGTTGGTGAACTTTATGCTCAAATTGTTTTACCATTTAAAGTAATTCTAGTATCCAAACAATGGGTTTGTTTGAAAGGGCCGCTTTAGTGATGCTGAAGAGGTCCTTTTTTTTGAATTTAACCACTCTTATAGTGGCTAACTTCCTAAAATCCTATGCTATTTATTTCTCTTTGCTCTAGTTGTTTTTTTTGTATTTTAGCAAAAAATAATCAAAATGCTATCACAAAAAACCAAATATGCCTTAAAGGCGCTGCTCTATTTGGCACAACAAAAAGAAGGTGAAATAGCCAAAACGATAGCTATTTCTGAAGGAGCGAACATCCCTAAAAAATTCCTAGAGCAAATTCTGTTAGACTTAAAACGCGCTCATTTTGTTGGTAGTAGACAAGGAAAATTAGGTGGGTATTACCTTTTGAAATCCAAACACGATATTACGTTGGCCGACATTCATCGTTTATTCGATGGGGCAATTGCGCTATTACCTTGTGCGTCGCTCAATTTTTACGAGCGCTGCTCAGATTGTTCAGACGAAGCCACTTGCCACTTGCGCCACGGCCTAATCTCAGTTCGAGAAGAAACGCTAAAATCCATGCAACAAATTACGATTGCCTCATTGGTAACACAACAATAAAAATAGAAAACCGCTTTTTCAGTGTAGGTAGACAATTCAAATTAGGCTGTCCGGGCAGGCTATCCACTACAAGTCCGCAGGAACCCGTTCATAAAACATAACCCCAAAAGGAGCTTCCGCTGGTCGCTCTTTTGGGGTTTGTTTTATAAAAAGAACGGCTTCCTTTACGGGCTTTCCGTTACTATCCTTGACAGAATTGCGGAATCAACACCATTTTCATTCCTCATCATCGTCTTCACCATCTCCCATATTTTCAAAAAAAGCATCAGGGTCAAACGGAATATCTTCATCAGGGTCTTTGTCGTGTGCACTTACTCCAGGCGGATTGAACAATCCCCAATCGTCCTTGATGTAATTCCATTGGTCAAAGTTTTCAACCCAGTCCACAAACAAAAGCCGGAACTCTTCGATTTCACTTCTCAATAACCGAATATAATCTTGGTCAGGAATAGTTTCTTCATAGCGCAAACTTCCTGCCTGTACATACAAATCTCTAGCCGCCTTCCGAACAAGGGTTGCATTTTCCATCTTTAAATCGTACAAATCAATAGCGCTAGCTCCCGCTATTTTTGGCGCCAGCAACATCGCGTTTTCCATCATAAAGCGCACTGTGGTTTCTTGCAGGTATTCATTGTCTTTTGGAACAATTTCTACTAAACCCATAGTAATTTTTAAAATTTGAAGGGCTTTTTGGTACAATGGCATTTGCTCTAATCTATCTCGTCTTGACATGGTGATTGGGTAGAATTAACTTATTGTAAGTTATAAAAAAAATATAAGTACCCGTTGGGTGAAATTATTTTTTACCACATAGAATCATAGAATTTGTAGTTTTTTTAAGAGAAATAAATAGACGTTTTACTATTCACATAGCTCATCTATGTGAGAAATAGTGCTATTTCTGTTTTTTTCTATGTTGATTTGCTATTAATCTATGGCTCTATGTGGTTTAGTTTTTATTTTATTAGAATTTCACCCAACGGGTTATAAGTATAAGTTACAGCACCTAAAGATAAAATCAAGTGCAACTTTTCGTTTGTTAACGAATAAAACCGCCTTTGTTGCATCCTGTAAAACAGTTTGTTAAAGTCAGAAGTTAGTCGAAAAATCATTTTATCCTTTCTTTCTTACGCAACCAATTCGTATTTCATTCCTCTCTATCAATACACATTTCCTTATTCAGTGAATTTAGTTCAAATCTCATTGAATGATCTTGATTCCTTCTTTGGAAATATTGATTCTAATTTTTTTAAAGGCAGATACACCATACTTTTTTTAGTTTGGGAGTCAGAATATATTGCACCAGAATTGGCTGAGAATTTGAATCTTTTTAATGAAATCTGGACGACATCAGCCTATTGTAAATCCATATTTGAGAAAAACTATAACAATCCGATAATTATTGTTCCTCATCCGGTTGAGGTAGCGCTTAGCCCAATCGAGTCGCAAAATAAAATCGAATTCTTTGATAAAAAGAAGTTTAGTTTTCTATTTCTATTCAGCTATCACAGTTCAGTAGAAAGGAAGAATCCGTTTTTTTTGCTAAATGCTTTTACAACCGCTTTTGCCAACAAAGACGATGTTGAATTGGTTATTAAAACAGTGGGTGCCTCCGATTATAGAAAGGTAAAAAAGCGGTTGCTGCATCGCTTACCCAACAACATAAAAATTCAAGATACAGTACTCGATAAAAACAATGTCAATCATTTAATAAATGAATGTGATGCCTATGTTTCGTTGCATCATGCTGAGGGTTTTGGTTTAACGCTGGCCGAGGCCATGTATTTGGGCAAACCAGTCATTGCAACGAATTATTCAGGGAATACTGAATTCATGAATGAAGACAATAGTTTTTTGGTAAAGTACAAGCTTGCGACCATTGAAAAACCAGATAGAACCTTTTGTGCTAAAACACTTTGGGCAGATCCATTGCTTGAAGATGCCGTAGAAAAACTACAATTAGTTTACAATAATTCTGTGTTGAGAGAAGAGAAAGCCGCTGCTGCAAGTCAGTCCGTAAAAGCTCAATTGTCTTTTGCTGCAATTGGTTCAATTATGAAAGATAGGGTAGTGTACCTGTATGCAAATTTTGATGAATTGGCAATAAATCATCAGCAACAAGCTTATTTTATGTATAAACTCCAGTCCATAAAAGCAGAAAATCAAAACCTAAAAAGAGAAATCCGAAGAATGAAAAAAAACAAGATTATCGTTTGTGTGTTGTTTCTCAAAAATATGGTTAGAAAGTTGAAAAAAAGAAAGGTAATGATGAGTAGTGAAAGCTAAATAGAGCAAGTTTTTTTCAAGGAGAAAGTAAATGGATTGAGGCTTTTATGAATAACCATCTTCCTCTTTAAGATTTTGGAAGACATGTCCATTCAATTGTATAATTTTGTAGTGCGAAGCTTTTACTCGCTTTTTAAAATACTTCTATGAGTACTACATTTTTGGATAACGATCAAATTGGAACAGTGGCTACTTTTTCTGAACTTGTACAAACGGAATTTAAAGGAAAACAAAATGCCTTATGCTGGTACAGAAATTTAGAAGGAGATTTTAAAGAAATCGTGCGCCAATTGCAATTAAAAGAAGACATTACAGAAGTGTCTCCAGAGGATTTATTGGCCTTGCAACTGTCTGAAATGGGGAATAAAGCAAGAGCTATTATTCTAGAAGATTTACGTGTATTGACCGATTTTGGAGCTTCACCTTCTCTTAATTTATTGAAATGCTACGAACGTGATGATGCATTCGATTTCATCGCTACTGATGTCTATTCGTATCACGTAGATCGCTCTCCCATTGCAACGGATACTTTTTTATGTACGTATCACGGAGCAGCTAGTGACATTATCGCTAACGATCAAGCGGAACAAAAAATTCTAATTCCTGAAATTAGAAATAAGCTAAAAGCATTGCATCAAGGTCCAGAAGAGGAATTTGAATCCTTTTTGAAGGAGTATTTTTTTGATTTGCATTATCAAGCCAAACCTTTTGCCCAAGCTGTAAATCTAGGAGTGGGACATCTTTGGCGATTGGCTGTAGATCATCCTAAACAACAAGTACTTCCTTGTATTCACAGAGCGCCAATCGAAAATGATGGAGAATACCGATTGTTGTTGATTTGCTAATGAAAGGATAGATGAATCTTTGTTTAAAAGAAGTTTTTTTTGGTAAGTAGGCTAATGTGTTGATTGTAAGAGGTGTAATTCTGAACAACAAGTTTTTTAAATATGTAATTCTATCGTTTTGCAATTGTTTATTTAGTCTTTTTGAAATCAAATCTTTTATTCTAAATACAACATTGAAAAATGTTCTAAAATTTCTTTTATGGAAATAATACTTTAGGAATTAAAAATTTGCCCCAACCATTCTTTTCATCGTGTCCAAAAAAGCCTGATAAAAAGCATCATCTTTAGCATATAATCGATAAAGATCTAATTCACTCTTACGTTGTTTTGACATTACTTCATCAAGGATTTTCTTAAAAGCTAAATCCCTATTTAAAACATCCCTATTGTCAGCAACTTTTGTTTGATAATCGGGATGTGCCTGAATGTATTTTCCTAGAGTTACAAATTTTATTCTTTGGTCTTCTGGTGTAGCTTCCCAACCTTGAAACCAACGTTCGTTGAAACTATTGATGATTAAATCTAGAGGGTCTTCTTCTTTGTCGTTGCCATGGGCGCCTCTTGGATTCGGATTTTGTGGATCTAGTTCGGTTTCAGTTTCATCTAAAATGATGGATTGATTTAATTTCACTCTTTCCAATCCATAGGTAGACAAATCCACAGAATTTAGTAATTCATCCAAAGCATCACTACTCGCGTCAACGATAATCAATTTCGGGATTAAAAATTTCAAGAACCAAAACAACTTTTCCCACTGCAACACTTCATAAGGAAGAATGGCCGCCATTTGACCATAGATTTTCACAAACTGCTTGGCCTTAATTTTAAAGTCGGCTTTTTCTGCATCTTCTAAGTCTAATTGGCTATTAAATCGATCTGCTGCTACATCGATAATTGGACTCAATTCTTGTGCATTAACTTTGTTGAAATATTTAGTCACAAAATCCTCTACTTCATACCACTCATATACGCCTACTTCGTCTAAAACGCCTTTTATTTCGTGTAATACATTGACATCAGTTGCGCTATTTAAAGAAGTAGCTGTATAAAATGGATCAAAAGAATCTTTTATTTCGTCTGTGGAATTAAAGAAATCCAATACAAATAAATCCTCGGTTTTCTTGCCCAATTTATCTGCTGAGCGATTTAATCGAGATAGGGCTTGTACCGCCAAAACCCCTTGTAGTTTTTTATCCACATACATCGCGGTGAGTTTGGGTTGGTCAAAGCCTGTCAAATATTTATTGGCTACCACTAAGATTCTAAAATCGTCTGCTGCAAATTTGTCTCGAGTATCTTTTTCCGCAAAACCATTCAAACTTTCTTCTGAATACTCAATGCCTTCTATTGTTTTTTTACCCGAAAAAGCAATGGCAATTTGAAAAGGATTCCCTTTGTCTTTTAGTATATTTTTTAAAGCTGTATAATATTTGATAGCCGATTCAATGCTTTGCGTAACCACCATAGCTTTGGCTTTGCCTTTTAGTTTCTTTTTATTGATAATGTTGCTAACAAAATGATCCAACATTATTTCAGCTTTGGTAGCAATTGTTTGTTTGTCGCGCTCTACATAAGCGCGTAATTTCTTTTGTGCTTTGGCGGTATCGAAAAGTGGATTGTCTTCAATAGACTTTTCTATCTCGTAGTAACTTTTGTACGTGGTATAGTTGGCCAATACATCCAAAATGAATCCCTCTTCAATGGCTTGTTTCATCGAATACAGATGAAAGGGTTTAAAAGAACCGTCCTCTTGGGGAACTCCAAATTTTTCTAAGGTATTGTTCTTTGGTGTAGCTGTAAAAGCCAAATACGAGGCGTTGCCACGCATTTTTCTTGAGCGCATGGCTTCTAAAATTTTATCTTGAGGATCGCCCTCGTCTTCTTCTGAGTTGATTTTACCCATGGCGCGATTCATATTATCGGCTGCTGAACCACTTTGACTACTGTGTGCCTCGTCTATAATTACCGCAAAACGTTTGTCGCTCAAATCGGCAATGCCCTCAATAATGAATGGGAATTTCTGAATAGTAGTAATGATAATACGTTTGCCGCTTTCTAAACTTTCTTTCAATTCTTTGGAAGAATAGGCGGGCGCTACAATGTTTTTTACTTCTGAAAACTCTTTGATGTTTTCTCGCAATTGCTTGTCTAATAATCGCCTGTCGGTTACTACTATAACCGAATCAAATAATGGGTTTGCCGTTCCTTTGCTTCCAGGAATGGTATCGTTTTCTGGATAGGTTTCTATCAATTGATAGGCCGCCCAAGTAATGGAATTGGATTTACCAGAACCAGCAGAGTGTTGAATGAGGTAGTTTTGTCCCACACCTTTTTTGCTGGCATCGGCTATGATTTTACGCACCACATTCATTTGATGGTAGCGAGGAAAGAACAAATTGCGTTTGCTCAAACCGTCTTTCTCTGAACCATCAAAACGTACGAAATGCTGGATGATGTTAGCTACGCTTTCACGTGTTAATACCTCATCCCACAAATAGGCTGTTTTGTGTCCAAAAGGATTAGGTGGATTGCCTTTGCCATGATTGTGCCCCAAATTAAAAGGCAAGAAAAAAGTACTGCCTCCATCTAATTTGGTGGTCATGTACACTTCATCAGTATCTACGGCAAAATGCACCACACAACGCCCAAAGTTTAGTAAGGGTTGCGTAATATCGCGTTTGAATTTGTATTGGTTTTGTCCGTGGACTTTGGCGTTTTGTCCTGTCCAGTGGTTTTTGAGTTCCATAGTAGAGAAGGGCAAGCCGTTAATAAACAACACCATATCTATTTCTTCTCGTGGATTGGTCAACGAATAACGCAGTTGTCGCGTGACACTAAATTCATTGTGTTCAAAATTATCTTTTACCGATTGGCTACTACTAGCTAAAGGCAATACATAAAACAAGGTAAAATGCGCATCATCAACATCCAAACCTTTGCGAAGCAATTTTACTACGCCATACTTTTTGATCATGCGATCCAAACGGTCTAGAATTTTTAACTTCCAATCGTTTTGCTTTTGGATTTTGGCCAATTCCTCTGCTTGGGTAGTTGCTAGAAAATGCCAAAAACGAACTTCATCAATAGCATATTTAGTATTGAAATCGTTAGCATAACCCATATAATAGCCATTGCCCGAACGGTACACTTCTGCTCGTTCTTGTACATCGCCTTGTTGTTTTAGTTCTTCTAAGCAAGAGCCAGTTAGTTTTTTTTCGATGGCTGCTTCTAGGGCTTGTTCGTTGGTTTGGGTTGGCATTTTTTTGATTTAAAAAATTAAACTCTTACTAATTGCATTAATGGCTCAAAAGAATATAAGGCAGAACGTCTTCCTGAGGCCTCTTCTAATGT
>JAGOFG010000189.1 GCA_017997335.1 Flavobacterium sp.
GCAAGCTCCTTGCCATTCTTCTCGACCCCGATAAAATTGATTTGAATGCGGTTCCTGCTTTAATTCAAAAAGTGATAAACGCTCCAGCCACACACGTTTTTATTGGTGGAAGCCACGTAACTCATAATATTATAGACGAGTTAATTCTAAAGATTAAAAGCAGTTGTGAGTTGCCTATTGTGCTTTTTCCTGGCAATCCTTCTCAAATTTCTATTCACGCTGATGGTATTTTGTTTTTGTCCTTGCTATCGGGTCGTAATCCCGATTTTTTAATCGAACATCAGGTAAAAGCAGCTCCAATTCTCAAAAAAACCGACTTAGAGATTATTCCTACCAGTTATCTTTTAATAGAAAGTGGTAACGAAACGGCAGTAGCTCGCGTGAGTAAAACAACACCCATATCACGAATCGATGTCGAGGAGGTTTGTAATACCGCGATGGCAGGCGAAATGCTTGGGCATCAGCTCATTTATCTCGAAGCAGGAAGTGGCGCAAAACAATCGGTTCCACTAGAAATGATTCAAGAAGTTGCTAAAAATACCACTATTCCACTAGTTGTTGGCGGAGGTATTACCTCTTTGTTAGGGATACAAAATGCGTATGAAGCAGGAGCTGATTTGGTAGTAATCGGAACGGCTTTTGAAAAAAATCCTTCTTTTTTTGAAAACAAACACTTCACTATAAACAATGATTGATTATTTTTTTGCACAATATAAAGACTATTCCACACTGATGGTTAGTCTGGAACTGATTGCCATTTTTTTCGGTTTAGCCAGTGTTTGGTTTGCCAAAAAAGATAATATTTTGGTATTTCCAACGGGTTTGGTTAGTACTTCAATCTATGCCTATTTGCTTTGGCAATGGGAATTATTAGGCGATTCGATGATCAATGTGTATTATTTTGTGATGAGTCTTTACGGTTGGTACCATTGGACACGCAAAAAAGGGGATGAAGTAGAATTTCCGATTTCACGGACTACAAACAAAGATAAAATATATGGACTTTTTATTTTTGTTTGTACAATTATTTTCGTCATAGTTGTGTATCTTTATTTTGGTAAATTTACTACTTGGTATTCTTATGTGGATACCTTATTGACGGCTATCTTTTTTGTTGGTATGTGGTTAATGGCCAAACGAAAAATAGAGAATTGGATTTTTTGGATTATTGGAGATTGTATTTCAATACCATTATATTTTGCAAAAGGCTACACTTTTACCAGCCTTCAATACGTTATATTCACAATTATTGCCTTTTACGGTTATTTAGAATGGAAGAAAATCTTAGACAAAACACAAAAACAGGAGCTTCAGAAATAATACGAATTGCCATTTTTGGACCTGAATCGACAGGTAAAACGACTTTGGCGAAGCAATTAGCCGAGTATTATAAAACTGTTTGGGTACCCGAATTTGCACGCGACTATTTACAAGAAAAATTAGATAGTGGTCGTGGCGTTTGTGATATAGACGATATGTTGCCAATTGCCTATGGTCAAACCAAATTAGAAAACGAGAGCGCAGCTATAGCAAATACTTATTTGTTTTGCGATACCAATCTGATGGTGACCAAAGTGTTTTCTGAACTGTATTATAATTTTTGTGACTCGTTATTGGATAAAGCGGCTCGTACTCATCAATATGATCTTTTTTTTCTAACAGATATCGATGTGCCGTGGGAAGATGACGGTTTAAGAGACAGTCCAGAAGGGCGAGATTCCATTTTTTCCGCTTTTAGACAATCGCTAATCGCTAATAAAAAGCCTTTCATTACGCTGTCTGGTGATAAAGAAACACGTTTGAAAAAAGCCGTTTCCGTTTTGAATGATTTGAATGTTGCAAAAAAAATGGGTATTGATTCTCGTAATTTTGTTCAAATTTATGAACACGGTATTCCATTGGAAAGAGTACGTGAACAATTAGAATTTTATCAAAACGGAATTCCGAAGGCAATTCTTGATAGACCCGCAACAGTAAATGACGGTATTTTGCGTCTTGCAACTGAAGATTTTGTTGAAAAAGCAGCTTTTTTTGATGAGAACAAGACAAGTTTGAAGCTGATGAAGTTAGTGCCAGCCTCGGGAGCTGCAACACGAATGTTTAAATTTTTGAATGAATTCTTAAGAGATTATCATTACGAAACAGAGAGTATTAATGCCTATATCAACAGAAAACGCGATTTGGAGCTCTCGCTTTTTATTGTTGGGATGGATAAGTTCTCCTTTTTTGAAGCGATAGATAATAGGCTTAAGACTGATTTTTCCGACTTTGAGTTTTGGGAAGCGGACAAAAAAAATTATTACTTCATAACCTATTTATTGTATCCTGATTATTTCGATTTTGCGAGTAAACCTAAGGGTGTTTTGCCTTTTCATAAATATTCAGATCACGTAGCAACTCCATTTGAGGAGCATCTTAACGAATGTGTGGCTTATGCGGCTGTTCAACAAAAAGGGCATTTGCATTTTACTATTACGGAATCCCATCAATTGTTGTTTGATAAATTAGAGCAAGAATTTAAAAGCAAAATCGAATCAGATTCCAATACTCTTATCGAAGTTGGGTATTCCTATCAAGATAAATCAACCGATTCTATTACAGTGGATACCAATAATCGTTTGGCTCGAAATCAAAATAAAGAACTTTTGTTCCGTCCTGGCGGTCACGGTGCTTTGATCGAAAATCTCAATGCTTTGGACGCTGATATTGTTTTTATCAAAAACATTGATAATGTAATTCAAAATGAAATGAATGCTATTGTCTTATACAAAAAGGGATTAGCTGGCATTTTATTAGAGTTACAACAGCGAGTTTTTAATTATTTAGATGCTATTCATCTACAGAAATTCGAAGAATCTGGAGTTGATGAAATCGTTCTTTTCGTTCAAAAGGAACTCAATATAGAATTGGATAAAGGATTTTCTAAGTTTACTTTTGATAATAAAGTAAAGGAATTAATACGTGTTTTAGATCGTCCGATTCGGGTATGTGGGATGGTAAAAAATGAAGGGGAGCCTGGTGGTGGACCGTTTTGGGTAATTGATGGTAAAGGGAAGATGACTTTGCAAATCGTTGAATCTTCTCAGATGGATCTAAAAAACGAAGAACAGCAGAGAATTTTGGATAATGCAACTCATTTTAATCCAGTAGATTTAGTTTGTGGCATTAAAAATTACAAAAATCAAAAATTCGATTTAAGTCAGTTTGTAGATCATAATAGCGGATTTATAGTAGAAAGAAAGTTAGGCAACGAAACTATTAAATCATATGAATTGCCAGGTTTATGGAATGGAGCTATGGCTAAATGGATAACGATTTTTGTTGAGGTTCCAATGGTGACTTTTAATCCAGTAAAAAATGTAAACGATTTACTGAAACCAGCGCATCAGTTCCATCAAAATTTATAGTATGGAAATAGATCAAATCGTAAAAGAACTGCAATTTAAGGCGGTTAGAAGTAGTGGTGCTGGAGGGCAAAACGTCAATAAAGTATCATCTAAAGTCGTTTTAACTTTTGATTTGAAACAATCTCAAGCCTTAACCGAGGAAGAGAAAATAGTATTAGAAAACAAATTAGCCAATAGATTAACTTCAGAACAACTTTTGATTTTGCATTGTGATGAAGACCGAAGTCAACTCAAAAACAAAGCTATAGTGATCAAGCGTTTTTTGGCGATAATCCGAGCAGGTTTGTTTGTAGCCAAAGAAAGAAAAGCTACCAAAATTCCAAAATCGGCTATAAGAAAACGCATTAAGGATAAAAAGAGTTTGTCAGATATAAAACAATCTAGAAGGAAGCCCGATTTTTAGTAGTTTCAAAAACTTTAAACTTTAGACTTGGAACTTCAAACAAATGATTTATCTTTGCCCCGTCTCAAAGGGGTGCTCTAAATAACGAGCTGAGATCATACCCAAAGAACCTGGGCGGGTAATGCTGCCAAGGGAAAAAATGACAAAATTATAGAGTCTACGCTATTGTCTTGTCATAGAAACAAATCATTTATTAATTTAAAAACAAAAGAATAATTCCCCCTTTTATTCGTAAAACTATTTACGGATGAACACTTTAATTTATTCAAAGAGTACAAAGTATAAAGTACAAAGTACAAAGACAGTTTCTCTACGTCTTTTTTCTATTCTCTTTTTTCTATTCTCTAGTATCACTTTTGCACAAGTACAAGACACGACCAAAGTCAACCAATTGGATGATGTTTTGGTATCGGCAGTACGTGTGACTTCTAAAACTCCGGTTTCTTTTAGCAATTTGACCAAAAAACAAATCCAGTTCCGCAATTTGGGTCAGGACATCCCAACGCTTATGAATTATATGCCTTCGGTGGTAACTACTTCAGATGCTGGTAACGGAATTGGCTACTCAGGGATACGCGTTCGTGGTAGTGATGCCACCAGAGTAAACGTAACCATCAACGGAATTCCGTACAACGATTCTGAAAGTCACGGTACGTTTTGGGTGAACATGCCTGATTTTGTTTCTTCGGTAGAAAGTATTCAGTT
>JAGOFG010000190.1 GCA_017997335.1 Flavobacterium sp.
TTTTAGGAAACGCTTTATTTTGATAAGCACCCAAATCAGGAGGCAAGGTTCTGCTTGTTCCTAAAATATCTAATGGAATTAAATAACTAGAATTCCCTTTGGCGAATGCCGCAGAAGTATTGTCAATGTTGAGTTGGTTTTGATTGACTTTGAAAAATTTAGGGTCTTTGTTTAAAATTATCCCGCTGTAGTGAGTGGCATCCGTCTCAAATTTGTATAAAGGGTCATTAGTAAATAAATTACTGCTATTGTTGAATTTAAGCAAACAATGATTGAATTGATAATTGAAAACCGAAGTGGCTTTTTTATTCAACAGCATTTCATTAGAATAAGAACCGTAGATGATACAGTTATTAAAAGTAGCTTGCGTCAAATCTTTAGACTCAGGAACGGCGCCAGTAATAAAATTGCTGACCAAAACCGCGACTTGTGAAGAACTGTTCCAATTGTTATTGAAAGTAGAATGCGTAAAATGATAGTCTCCACCATACAAACAAGCCAAACTCGCTACACCTGCATTGTTTATTACTATATTTTCGCCTACTATTTTCCCAGTTTGAGCTAGAATGCCGTAGTTGCTAGAATTATAAATCTGAGTATTTTTTAGTTGTACTGTAGTTCCATCGTTATTTTGAATCAAAAGTCCGATGGTGGCATTTTTTACAGTCAAATGGTTGATGCGGTTATTGGTGCTTCCGTTGGTTAGCCATAACGCTCCCCATTGTCCTGCAACATCAGAAAATCCGGGCTCTAAACGATCGCCTTCAAAAATGACTTCATTTTCTAAAGCTTTTGTGGTCGAGGTGGTTCCGTTGATTTGAATACTTCCTTGATTGGCTACGATTAATCCAGAATTGGCGTGAAAATGCACCCGAGTCCCCGCATCAAAAACAGCTGTTTTTCCAGAAGGAACTGCGGCATAACCATAAATAACATAGGGTTTTGTTTTGGTGAAATGTAACTCGTTGCCGTTGATTAGGTCATTTTCGTCCAAATAAAAACCTTCTATTTTTTCGCTTCCAATCGGGAGGGTTTCGGTCGTACCATCTGCGAATCGCTGCGGATAAAGAAAAATAGCATCTTGAATTAGCGTAACCAATTCAACCGTTTGTAAATTGGCACCACTATCAAATTGAATTTTATCGGTATACAAAAAATCAGTAGGGTTAGCATCAGCGATACTTGCTGTGGTTTCTATGAAAATATACAAGCTGTCTTTGGCCAACAACGTAATGTCTTTGAAGATTTTACCTGCTGTTCCTTGCTGTCCGTCTACGGTCATTCTGTATTTCGAATTGAGTCCTTTTTCGAATTGAATGATTGGAATATTGATGTCGTTTTTGCTTTTATTGTAGACTTTTAGTTGATAAGTACTCGAGCCAATGTTGGTAAAAACCGTGTCTAAATACACCGTATCCTTAGAAAATTTCAAATCACCTGTGCTAGCCACAGTTTCAAAATCAGCTCGGCAAGAAGCCAGAAGCAGTATAATTCCAAGAATAAATACGGTAGCAATGGAGCGCATTTCTTATTTTTTTTTTGTAAAAATAACGATTAATTAGAATATGCCATCGCAAATCCTACAAATTTGATGGTTATGGCTGTTGCCTTTAAATCTAGTCAATTATACTAAAAAACAGTGATTGGTTTGTACTGACCAATTAGTTCGCTTATTTTTACGGGAAATATACTTACGATGGAAATAAACAAAGAAAAAATGCTCCAATTTTGCAATGACTTTTCGAAGAATACGTTGATGGAGACCTTAAATATAGAATATATAGATGCTGGCGAAGGTTTTTTGGTGGCCAAAATGCCAGTCAATTCAGCAGTACATCAGCCTATGGGATTGTTGCACGGCGGTGCTTCGGTTGCTTTGGCAGAGAGTGTTGGGAGTGCGGCTTCCCACTTTTTTATCAATCCTAAAGAGCAAGAAGTTCGCGGGATTGAAATTTCGGCCAATCATCTAAAAAGCATACGCGAAGGCGTAGTTTTCGGCACAGCCAAAATTATTCATAAAGGTAAAACTGTACATTTATGGGAAATAAGAATCACCGATGAAGCCGGAAATTTGATTTCCTTATGTAAACTGACCAATATGGTTTTATCGAAAGAGAAAAAGTAAGATGCACACCCTATATTCCAAAATAAACGAACACCAGCAATTGCGTTTGCCTTTTGTGGTCTATCGTAAACCCAATACGACGCAACTCAAAGGTCTTTTTCAATTCGATGCTACATTGTACAAAGTAAGCGATTGTTCAGAGGAAGGTTTTATTTTTGCTTCCTTTGATGGCGACCAAAAATATATTATCCCCAAAGCAGTTTCCGAGAGCCTTTATTTTTCCTTTGAAAAGAAAGATATAACGATTCCATTGCCTGAAATTAGTCATCCAACGGAGAAGGAGCAGAGACAGTATGAACAATTGGTTGCTTCAGGGGTTGCCGCCATTCAAAATGGTGCTTTTCAAAAAGTGGTTCTTTCTCGGGAAGAAGTAGTCACCATACCAAACTTTGATATAAATATCGTTTTTGAGCGTTTGCTTCAAACCTATCCCACGGCTTTTGTCTATTGCTTTTTTCATCCCGAAATGGGTCTTTGGTTAGGCGCCACGCCCGAACAATTGCTCAAGACTTCTGGTACTAGTTTCCAAACGATTGCTTTGGCAGGAACACAAAAAGTCTCGGATGCCGAAACGGTGATTTGGCCCACCAAAGAAAAAGAAGAGCAGCAATTGGTAACCGATTATATTGTTTCGCAGTTGCAACCTTACACCGATGACTTGCAGATTTCGGAACCTTATACCGTTCAAGCCGGCGCGATTTGTCATATACGAACCGATATCAAAGGACGTTGGAAAAAAGAAAACACCTTGCAACAAATCATTCATTTATTGCACCCAACTCCCGCGGTTTGTGGGTTTCCAACGCCAGTTACAAAAGATTTTATCCTACAAAACGAGTCCTATAATCGCAGTTTTTACACCGGTTTTTTAGGCGAATTAAATATCGATTCAAGTTCCGATTTGTTTGTAAATTTGCGTTGTATGCAAGTCGATCACGAACAAGTGCACTTGTATATGGGTTGCGGCATTACCAAAGACAGTGTGCCCGAAAGCGAGTGGCAGGAAAGTGTCAACAAATCGATGACGATGAAAAGGGTCTTAGACAAAATGGAACAGTAGCTTGATGAGGAGCAGCAACAAAAGGCTCCTTGGCCAGCAATAGTCCCGCTGTCCGTTATATCTTTGCCTTTTTAAAGGAAAAAGGCAAAGGATGGCACTGCCATCGGGGCTAGAGAGCAACAAAGTGATTTTTTGGGTTCCGTTTTGTAAGTCGTTATTTGGGTAAAAGAGAAAATTTTAATCATACAAAGTCAATAACAGCCTTAGCTGTTTAAAATTTTAAATTTATGAAACTAGATATATTAGCTTTTGGCGCGCATCCAGACGATGTAGAGTTGGGCTGTGCTGGCACTATTTTAAAAGAAGTCGCTTTAGGAAAAAAAGTAGGCATCGTAGATTTGACAAGAGGGGAGTTGGGCACACGAGGTTCGGCCGAGATTAGAGACAAAGAAGCCGCAGCAGCAGCGGCAATTTTAGGCGTTTCAGTGCGAGAGAATCTAGCATTTCGAGATGGCTTTTTTGTAAATGACGAAGCACACCAACTCGAAATCATAAAAATGATTCGCAAATACCAACCCGAAATCGTGTTGTGCAATGCCGTTGATGACCGCCATATCGACCATCCCAAAGGAAGCCAACTGGTTTCAGACGCTTGTTTTTTATCAGGATTGATTCGGATTACGACCAGTTTAGATGGCGAAGAACAAAAGGCGTGGCGTCCCAAAGTCGTTTACCATTATATGCAGTGGAAAAACCTTGTGCCAGATTTCGTAGTCGATATTACAGGTTACGTGGAGCAAAAAACAGCGGCTATTTTGGCCTACAGTTCTCAGTTTTATGACCCTAATTCCAAAGAACCCGAATCGCCCATTTCTAGCAAAAACTTTTTGGAAAGCTTGAATTATCGTTCTCGAGATTTAGGACGTTTAACAGGACTCGAACACGCCGAAGGTTTTACTGCCGAAAGGTATTTGGCTGTCAATAGCTTAAGTGATTTGAAGTAAAATTCTAGTATTTTTTTTGAAAAAATCTTTGCAGAAGCAAACAATTGTTCTATATTTGCAACCGCTAAGCAAAATGGTGGTTGTAGCTCAGCTGGTTAGAGTAGCGGTTTGTGGTGCCGCGGGTCGCCGGTTCGAACCCGGTCAGCCACCCAGAATAAAAAGCCTTGAAGAAATTCAAGGCTTTTTTTGTGGTTTGTAGTGAAGGCTTTGCTTTTTAGTGAAGTGTTTTTTAGTATTTCCTAAAATTTATTTGCCTCTAGATTTATCTGGAGGAATTAAATTAGCATTTGCTCCATATTGGCTTTAGCC
>JAGOFG010000191.1 GCA_017997335.1 Flavobacterium sp.
CTCCTCTGTGGCTTCAAAAAGAAATCATATACCCAGAAAATCACTGAACTACCAGACACCATTGGAAGTCTTTTTGAGTTATGTAAATGAAGAGCAGTTGTCTCGCTTAATTTGACAAATAAATTTATTATAAATAAAAAAATGGTTTTACAAATTGAATTTCCCCACCAGATATCCTATCTTAAATGGATCTATTTCGCCATACGACAGCTCACAAAGACAATCTTAAGTCCACCATTTGAAACCAAACTCTTGCTAGTAATTCAAGTTCGTTACATCAATTTGGTTTCAGAGTATGGACTTAAGTCCATACTCTATCCGATATGTTGTAAGCGGTTTACTAAAATGATAAACTACTTTTTAGATACGTATCTAAAAAATGTAAATAAGGAGGTTGTTTTGATGAAAGAAAATGTTAGTCAAGCAATGCAAAAATTTTCTCGATCGGTTATCGTTCCTGTAAAATTCATGGCTGTTATGGGTTTATTCTTAGCTTTTTCAGTTATTTTACAGCTTCAATTTATGCCTAGTTTTCTACAAACATTTGGCACATTGATAAAAACCATGATGGATAGCATGTTGAATAATTTATCATTAATTTTTTGTATAGGTATCGCTTCTTCTTTAGCTAACAAGAAAAAGGTTGAAGCCTCCCTAATCGCTTTGATTTCATTTCTTTTTTTTCTAGCAGCGAATAATGCATGGTTAATTCTAACGAATCAAATCGCTAATCCAGGAGAAATGGGATTGTTTGGGACAGGGCAAGGAATGGTTTTAGGTTTTCAAGTTGTTGATATGAATGTATTTTTAGGAATGATTATTGGTTGTATAGTTGGTTACTTCCACAATAAATTTTCAGATAAAAAATTTGTTGATTTCTTAAGTATTTATGGTGAATCTCGCTTTACGTTCATGTTACTTATTCCTGTCATTTTAATTTTAGCAGTAACAATGTGTTATATTTGGCCAATTGTCAATGGATTGATTTCATCACTATCTGGCTTTATTTTAACAACAGGGTTAATTGGCGTATTCGTGTACTCATTCGGAAATCGCTTCTTAATCCCTACTGGTCTTCATCACCTATTATGGATGCCGTTTTGTTTTACCGCACTTGGCGGTACAGCAGAAATCAATGGGCAAGTATATAGTGGTGCAGCAAACATTTTTTATGCGCAAATGGCTAATGCTAGCACAATTACTACCTTAGATCCCTCTTTAAGATTTGCAACATTCGGTTTTGTAAAAATATTTGGTTCGATTGCAGTTGCTTTAGCAATCATCTACTGTGCGAAAAAAGAAAGAAAAGATGAAGTAAAAGGGATGGTTTTACCTTCAATGTTTGTTGCATCTGTAGCAGGTATCACCGAACCTTTAGATTTCTCCTTCTTATTTGTTTCGCCTCTACTATGGTTCGTTCATAGCATATTAACTGCTATCTCAGAAACACTTTTATGGGCATTAGGCGCAAGGACATTTATGCTCTATGGATTGATAGACACCATTGTATCAAATTCAGCATTTAGTCCAAGTGTAACCAAGTTTTATATTGTGATTATCGTAGGAATTATTATGAGTGTCATTTGGTTCGTAATCTTTGTTTTCTTGATTAGAAAATTAGATATTAAAACTCCTGGCAGAGAGAATTTAGAATTAGCCGCTGAAGGTAATGTTATAACTACCTCAGAAGTAGAAGAAAATAGTCAATCAGAATTGTTAAATTCTAATGACGTTGCTTTAGTCATTGATGGATTAGGTGGTCCAAATAACATTGAACATGTAACAAATTGTTTTACAAGATTAAGAGTTACTGTAAAAGACGAAAACAAAGTTGAAAAAGGGATATTAGAAAAAGTTTCTCAACAAAAAGGGATCGTTGAAAATGGAAAAAATATTCAAGTTGTTATTGGTATGGGTGTACAAACTTTCAAAGAAGAAGTATGCGATGTCTTAGGAATTACAGAATAATATAAATCAAGGAGTGGATTAATTATGGAAAGAAAAAAACAATCAGTCGTTATCGCAGGAGGCGGAAGTACTTATACTGCGGGAATTGTTATGATGTTAATTGAAAATCAAGATAAATTCCCTTTACGCACATTGAAGTTTTACGATAATGATCAGAAACGTCAGGAGATTGTTGCCAAAGCTTGCGAAGTGATTGTAAAAGAAAGAGCCCCAGAAATTGAATTTATTGCAACAACCGATCCCGAAGAAGCATTTACAGATATTGATTTTGTCATGGCTCATATCCGAGTAGGTGGATTAAGTATGCGAGAAAAAGATGAAAAAATTCCTTTAAAATATGGTGTTGTAGGACAAGAAACTTGTGGACCTGGTGGAATGGCCTATGGAATGCGTTCTATTCCGGGAGTCATTGAGCTGATTGACTATATGGAAAAATATTCCCCAAATGCTTGGATGTTAAACTATTCAAATCCAGCTGCAATCGTTGCTGAAGCAACACGTCGTATGCGACCAAATGCAAAAATCATTAATATTTGTGATATGCCTGTAGCTATTAAGAAATCAATCGCTGATATTCTTGGGCTCGATAGTGAACTTGAAATTGTTGACCGATATTATGGATTAAATCATTTCGGCTGGTGGACTGAAATGTATGACAAAGAGGGCAATGATTTAATGCCAAGATTAAAAGAGCATGTACAAAAATATGGGTATGCTTCTGCTGCTGAGGAAGGTAATCCTTTACTTGAAGAAGCCAGCTGGATGGACACTTTCCAAAAAGCAAAAGATGTTTATGCAATTGATCCTGAAACTGTACCTAATACGTACTTAAAATACTACTTATACTCCGATTATGTAGTTTCTCATGCCAATCCTGATTATACTCGGGCAAATGAAGTAATGGAGAATCGTGAAAAAAATGTATTTGCTGAATGCAAGAGGGTCGCAGACAATCAATCAGCAAAAGATACTACTATTGAAGCTGGCGAACATGCAGAGTTTATTGTACATTTAGCAGCAGCATTAGCTTACAATACCTACGAACGTATGCTATTAATTGTAAAAAATGACGGAGCAATTGCTAATTTAGATGATGATGCGATGGTTGAAGTGCCTTGTATTGTAAGTAAACGTGGTTATGAACCACTATGTATGGGTAAAATTCCTCATTTCCAAAAAGGAATGATTGAACAACAAGTAGCAGTTGAAAAATTAGTAGTAGATGCTTATGAACAAAAATCTTATCAAAAATTATGGCAAGCATTGACTCTATCAAAAACAGTTCCTTCAGCTAAAGTCGCAAAACAAATTTTAGATGAGCTAATTGAAGCAAATCAAGAGTGGTGGCCAACATTAAGTTAATAGTCTTCTATCTGAAAGTATGTTATAAAAATGGATAAGATACTATAAGAATTTTATTTGAGATAGGATGAGTACTATTATGCGCTTTACAGATATAGTAAACGAACATTATGCTGATTTAAACGAAACAGAGTTATTAATGTGTAATTATATCATGGAAAATATCGATATAATTCCCACTATGAGTACACTTGAATTTGCTAGAAATAGTTTATCCTCAAAGTCTTCAGTTATACGCTTTTCACAGAAATTAGGGTTTACTGGATTCACCGAACTTAGAAATTTCATTAAATGGCAAGATCATGAAGAACGTTTTGATGAGCAAATAACTTTTACTAATCAAGTAATTAAAGACATAGAACGTTTATTAAACATCTTGAAAGACCGCAACTGGCTCCCAATTTATCAAATTATTGATTCTGTAGATAATATCTACGTCATTACAACAGGGATTACACAAAAAAATCAGGCAGCAGAATTACAACGATTATTTCTTTTGATTGGTAAACCTCTGCAAATCATTCCTGGAAATGGTAGCTCCAACGAGTTCAGAAGAATCCTTGAGAGACTAACTGAAAAAGATATCGTTTTTGTTTTATCATTATCTGGAGAAAATAATCGGTTAGAATCTATCATTCATCAATTAGAACTTGTTAAAAGCAAAATTGTCTCAATTACCAGTTTACAGAATAATTGGTTATCTGGAAAATCAGATTTTAACTTGTATGCTACAACTAGTCGCAGTCCCTTACCTAAAGATTGGTGGCTACAGACAGCCTCTTCGTTTTTTGTTTTAATTGAAGCTTTTGCTTTTGGATATATGGATTATAAACGCAAAGAATCCTCTTAAACAATTATTTATCTTATGAAACGACGATGTATTCGTCGTTTTTTTATTTGGGTTGAAATAACGGCTTCACCTAAATTTTGATTGCGTAGTTGTTCTAAATTTGACTTATTTCAAATTTTTATTTGTCAAATTAAGCGAGACAACTGCTCTTCATTTACATAACTCAAAAAGACTTCCAATGGTGTCTGGTAGTTCAGTGATTTTCTGGGTATATGATTTCTTTTTGAAGCCACAG
>JAGOFG010000192.1 GCA_017997335.1 Flavobacterium sp.
CGTTGTGCTATTTTGGTAGAACCGGTTAAGATTCTGATATTTATATCTAAGGTTTTCGCCAATTCTGATAAACCAATAAAATGCTGGTTGGCTAGGATTTCTGTGGGCGCCATCAAGCAGGCTTGAAAACCATTATCAAGTGCCAAAAGCATGCTCATAAAAGCGACAATTGTTTTTCCAGAACCTACGTCACCTTGCAACAATCGATTCATTTGGGCATTGCTTCCCATGTCAGTCCGTATCTCCTTGATCACTCTTTTTTGGGCATTGGTCAATTGAAAAGGCAAATGATGGTTATAAAAATCATTAAAATTTTCGCCTACTTTATCAAACGGATGTCCTTTTATTTTATGTTTCCGAATCAGATTTTTCGTAATTAATTGCAACTGAATAAAGAATAATTCTTCAAAAATTAATCGGAATTTGGCTTTTGCCAAAAGGTCTGCGCTTTTTGGAAAATGAATGTTGAATAAAGCCGCTTTTTTAGGAATCAGCTTCAGTTCGTTGATTAAATAATCCGGCAAAGTTTCTGTGAACAACGTTTGTGTTTCCAGAAACAATTGCTGCATCATTTTATTGAATACGCGATTCGAAATTCCGCGATTGGCCAAGGTTTCCGTCGATGGATAAACGGGTTGCATCGCCGAGCGCAGGCTTTGCTGGTGTTCAACCATCAACTCGATTTCGGGATGCGCCATATTGAAAGTGTTTCCGAAAGAAGTGCATTTCCCGAAAATCACGCAGATTTCGTTGAGTTTCAAACTTTCTCGAATCCATTTGTGGCCTTGAAACCAAACGAGTTCCATCTGTCCCGTATCGTCAACGAATGTGGCGACCAATCGTTTCTGGTTTTTGCCAAATTCAACGGTTTTTACGTTGATGATTTTGCCGATGATTTGGACTTCGGCAACGTTGTTCTGCAATTCGTTGATCTTGTAATAACGCGTCCGGTCAATATACCGATTGGGAAAAAAATTGAGCAAATGACCGTATTTGTGAATTCCCAATTCCTTGCGCAACAAAGTCCCGCGGTTCGGACCGACGCCTTTGAGGTATTCGATGGGTGTTTCTAGGAGGTTTTGCTGCATAGTTTGGACACGGATGACGCGGATTTACTTCGTAAAGACACGGATAAAAACGGATTTTTAATTTGATGAAGCGAAGATAGTTTTTTGTTTGGAAAATAGGAAACACAAAAATTTGGTTATTGATTAAGTAAAAAGTATATATTTGTAAGTTAATAAGTATTTTTTAAGCCCAAAAATAAATGATAAATCTGATTTCGATTAAAGTTAACAAAGGAATTATTTGCTTGCTGTTAGTAACAATAAATTTTCATTTATCTGCTCAAGTTCAAGACTTTACAATAAATAGAACTGTAAATGATGATAAAAGTATCGATTTGAGTTATGTAAAAAAACTACCAGGAAGTTATTATGTTTTTTTAAAATTTACAAACATAACTAATTGTAATACATATGAGTATAAAGAAGTTATTGATGGGTATTCGGGAAGATTGCTGAGTCTAAAGCCTATTAATGCGCAACAAGGCATAGGTTTTTCTTTGAAATACAGTACTGTTATGGGTAAACCTAATCCAAGGATAGATAGTTTGTTCCAATATATACTTCCTTATAAAATAGGAAAAAAAGTAAAAATTTATGAGGCAGAAAATATTGGTGAAAAGTATTTTGGAGCAGAAAAACCAGCCAATTGGAAATCTTATGTAGTAAATTTTAGTACCCCTGATACTATATTTAGTATGAGAAAAGGAATTGTGGTTAAAATAATTAACGAATATGATGAAGGTTCTTCTATTTCAAAGCATTATTCAAGCCATAGAAATTCAATCATAATTGAACATGAGGACGGGACATTCGCGGAGTATAAAGGTTTCAAGAAGAACTCCTTTAAAGTAAAGATGGGGCAAATTGTTTATCCTCAAATGCAATTAGGAATAACTGAATTATTTAATAAATCAGAGAATAATTATAGATTTGATTTTAACTTTTATTATTTGTTTAACCTTAAAGACTTTGGTAATAATGAGAATCGAATATTTAAGGATATTCAGAGTAGGTATAAATACTTATCGCCAAAATTTTTAACTTCAGAAGGTTTTACAACAGTAGATTCTAAAAAAGAATATACAGCAGTATGCAATGAGACGATTTTATTTCAAGAAATGACACGTTCTGAAAAGAAAAAATACGCCAAAGATCCAAGTCAATTCAAATAAAATTAGAAAAAGTATATATGAATTCTTAAACTTTCAAAAAATGACAACCCATCTCGCATTGCTACGTGGCATCAACGTTTATGGTCACAATATGATAAAAATGGAGGCTTTGAAAACGACTTTGGAAGCCATTGGTTTCCAAAACGTGCAAACGTATAGCCAATCGGGAAATGTTTTTGTGGAAAACGAGGAAAAAAAAATTGAGCAAATGACCGTATTTGTGAATTCCCAATTCCTTGCGCAGCAAAGTCCCGCGGTTGGGATCGACGCCTTTGAGGTATTCGATGGGGGTTTCCAGGAGGTTTTGCTGCATAGTTTGGACACGGATGACGCGGATTTAATTCGTAAAGACACGGATAAAAACGGATTCTTAATTTGATGAAGCGAAGATAGTTTTTTGTTTGGAAATTTGAAATTTGAAGTTGTTGATTTTTTTTTGACAATAAATTTGCTGTTGAAATAATTTGACAATAAAAATGCTGTTAAAATTATAATTAAGTTTTTCAGTATTGAAAATATTGTTGTTTAGAAAAAGTCATATTTGGGATAAATATATTTGATATGAGTTTTAAGTTAATTGCATTAGGTTTTGGAAGGTTGTGATAGAAAGTTTTTTAAGAATTTAGAAGAGAATAGAATTTATAAGTTCTATAATGATTATTTTTTTTGCAATCGTTTAATATAAAAAAAACAGGACAATAAATGAGTTGTCCTGTTTAATTTAAAGTTTATTTCTAATGTTGGATTAGTACTTTATGAGAATGCCACATCTTCCCGTCAAATATCCGTAATATATACAGGTCATTGGGTAATGTATTGACGGATAGGTTCGCAGTTGTTACTCCGCCGGTGAATTTTTGTCTGTGTCTAACAATTCCCATTTTGTCTGCCAATTCAACTTCACGAATTTCTAATGCTTTTTTGGTCTCTTTAGCTGTAGAATTAGTCGCTGACTCAATCGTGATGTTGTCTGAACTTGGATTGGGTGAAACAGTATATCCAAACCAATCTTGAACTGTAACGCCACGGACAAACGAGCGGATATGATAGTTGCAGTTGTTATTAATAATATCCAAAGTAAGGGTGTATTCACCCGCCTGTTCAAAAGCAAATGACGGGTTGTCCTGATAGCCATAAGTGCCTAATTCATATATTGTATTACTACCATAGGGGTCGTTGTGAATGACTCTCCAGATATAGGAAGCAGTCGAGGCAAACTCATAGGTATAATACGGATAAACACCATTGGGGTCTATTGCCTTCGCCTCAAACGAATAATTCGTATATGCGTAACAAACAGATACGGGTAGTATTCCTTGGTATTCCAATACATTAATCAAATGGTCTGGAATTCCAACTACTATTTCTTTCAGTACTTGTTTTGTACCACATCCAGTACTTATTGTTGCAGTAAGTGTTGCCTGCCCATCTCCCAAAGACGGCGTGACGGTTACCTGATTGCCACTTGTTGTAAGAGTGGCAAAATTTGAAGGAGATATGCTCCAAGTTACATTTTGACCTTGTGATAAATTAGGACTAGTGTAGGTTGCGGTAGTACAGAATTGATCAGGACCAGAAATTTCTGGTATTACTAATGTAGCTAACAAAGAATTACTTTCCTCTATTGAAGTATGTATTCTTGATTTTTGTCCCATAGTCAACTGATTTAAACAACTTGGTGGAACATATGACATAATGTTGTCATTCAGTGGATTATAAGTTTGTCCGTTTGCATCCAGATTGGTACCAGAATATGTGCACCCACTCCATTTATTCGGATCTGCCGGAGTATCTATCACATAATCACCACATATTGCCCCATTGGTACCGTTAACTAATTCAGGACATTGGTTCGGTCCAGTTCCACCTTCTATAACCGTACCTCTATGTGTGTGATAAAGTCCTAAGCAATGACCCATTTCATGCGATATGACTGATGTTAATGCAAAACTACCTCCTATCGCTAATGCATTGCTAGGGATGTTATCTGCTTTTGCAAAATCAGGTTGTATTAAATATATATTAATCGCATCGGATTGACGATTAGTAGATACTAATTGACTGAACTTAGTTTCGTCATAACTACCATTAAAGTAGTTGTCGTTATTAATATAAGATCTCCCTTTCTCAATAAAGGATATTCCTAAAGCTGAATAATCAGAATTTAGGTTA
>JAGOFG010000193.1 GCA_017997335.1 Flavobacterium sp.
TTAAATAAAAAATGGAATTAGACGAAAAAAAATATTTATACCTACTCATCCTATTGCCTCTTTTGGTAGTGGTTTTCTTGTACAATTTGTATTGGAAAAGAAAAAAACAACGCGAATTTGGTTCGGTTGAAATGGTGCAAAAGTTGAGTCCAGATAGCTCTAGTTTTAAATCGGTATTGAAACTAATTGTTATAATACTGGCTTTTGCATCCTTGATTTTAGGTTTGGTAAATCCTAAAATTGGAACCAAAATGGAAACGGTGAAGCGCGAAGGTATTGATATTGTTTTCGCGGTCGATGTTTCTAAAAGTATGCTGGCAGAGGATATCGCGCCCAGTCGTTTAGAAAAAAGCAAGCAAATTGTATCGCAAATCATCAATCAACTCGGCAGTGACCGCATTGGTATTGTGGCTTATGCTGGAAGTGCTTTTCCAGTATTGCCAATTACCTCAGATTACGGTGTGGCGAAGATGTTTTTGCAAAGTATGAATACCGACATTGTTTCGTCTCAAGGAACTTCTTTAGATGAAGCGATTAAATTATCGGCTACTTATTTTGATGAAAAAAGCAAAACGAGTAAGTTGATGATTATGATTTCGGATGGAGAAGACCATTCAGAAGGAGCCGAAAGCGCCGCCGAAGAAGCCAATAAAATTGGCATGAAAATCATCACTATTGGTGTTGGTACGGAGAAGGGTGGTACGATTCCTTTGCGTCGTAACGGTGTGATTGAAAGTTACAAAAGAGACAAAGACAATCAAATTGTTATCACAAAATTGAATCCAGAAAGCTTGAAAAGCATCGCAAAAGCGACGAATGGTAATTATGTAAACGGCGCCAATACTAAAGAAGTGTTAGAATTCGTAAAAAGCACTTTGGATAAAATTCAAAAAACAGAATTTGAAGCTACTGAAATGGCAGAGTATCAATCTCAATTTCAGTGGTTTTTGGCTATTGGTTTTCTGTTGCTTTTGGTAGATGTTTTTCTATTAGAGCGCAAAACAAGTTGGGTGAAAAAATTGAATTTGTTTAACGAGAAATAATGTTTTCTAACCTCCCAATGTGAAGTTGATAAATGTACTTGAAAGTGATAAAATACAAAATTACAAATGATTAAAAAATATTTCATATTCCTTTTCTTGTTTTCCCTTTTGGGGGTAGGGGGCTTATTTGCTCAGCAAAAAGACAAAGTTTTGCCAAAAGCCAATGAAGAGTTTGCAGAAAAAAAGTTTGTAGAAGCGGAGGCAAATTATAGAATTTCACAATCTAAATTCCCTAACCGAACGGTGGCTCCCTACAATTTAGGTAATGCCATTTACAAGCAAAACCAAAATGCCGAAGCACAATACGCCTATGTCGAAGCACTACGCAAAGCAAAAGTAAAATCGCAAAAGCACAAGATATTGCACAACTTGGGGAATACTTTTATGAAAGATAAAAATTATGAAGCCGCAGTTGATGCCTATAAAAATGCTTTACGTTCTAATCCCGAAGACGAGGAAACGCGTTACAATTATGCTTTGGCCAAAAAAATGCTGAAAGACAATCCGCCGAAAAACGATAAGGATAATAAAAAAGACAAAGACAAGGATAAAGATAAAAAAGACGACAAGAAAGACGGAGATAAGGACAAAGACAAAAAAGACGATAAAGGCGATCAAGACAAAAAACAAGATCCTAAACAAAACGAGCAGAAAAACAGCAAAAATCAAGACCAAAAAGGACAACCCAAACCAAAACCTGGCGATATTTCTAAAGACCGTTTACAAAACCTTTTGGATGCTGTAAACAACGAAGAAAAGAAAATTCAAGATAAAGTAAAAGCCAAACAAGGCCAAGGAAAACCAGTTCAAACCGAAAAAGATTGGTAATTCAAAAACCGCATTTTAAAATGAAAAAATTTATTGCAGTTGCACTTTTTATAATTGCTAACCCACTTCTGGCTCAAGTTCAGTTCGAGACACGAGTGAGTAAAAACACTTTGGCACTAAACGAACGCCTTCGTGTTGACTTTATTATGAATGTAGATGGTGATAATTTTATTCAACCTTCTTTCGATGGTTTCCGAATCATCGCTGGACCTAGCCAACAAGTGAGTCAATCTTGGGTGAACGGAAGAAGTTCTTTTGAAAAAGTGTATTCTTATTTTTTGCTACCTACTCGAAAAGGAGCTTTGGTGATTAAGCAAGCCGCTATTGAGTTCAATGGACAGGTATACAAAACGTCTCCCGTAAAGATTACGGTTACCAATGCTGTACAGCAAAGTCAGGAAGAGAATGACGGCCAAATTTCTGCCGATAATAATTTGTATTTAGTAGCCGATGTTTCTAAAACCAATCCGTATATCAACGAGCCCATTACCGTTGTATATAAATTGTATTTCAGCTACAATATCGGAATTTCAAATTGGCGCGAGTTGAGTAAACCGAAATACAATGATTTTTGGAGTCAAAATATTGATATCAAACAATTAGTCGCTGAGGAAGGGATGTTCAAAGGAGAGCGTTTCCGGTATGTAGTGCTAAGAAAGACTGTTTTATATCCTCAAAAATCAGGAAAACTCGAAATCGAACCGCTATCACTTGACATAGATGTGCAGTTACCGACCAACAGAAGAGATATTTTTGGTCAAATGATGATTCGAGAAACTAGTAAAAGAGTTTCAGCAGGCTCAAGAACAATTGCGGTGAAAGGATTGCCAGAATCGGGTAAGCCAGCAGATTTTTCAGGAGCCGTGGGAAGTTTTGATTTTAAAGTTACACCAAGTAAAACAACGCTGCATAATGGAGAAAGTTTAGAATTGGTAGTAAGCGCCGCTGGAAAAGGCAATCTTAAATTATTCACCTTACCCAAACCTGTAGTTCCAAACGCCCTAGAAATGTATGACCCTGTTCATACGGAATCTGTAAATACGCCACTTTCTGGAATGGCAGGTAAAATTTCGGATAATTATACCATTATTCCTCAGTTCAAAGGAACCTATCCGATCAAACCAATGCAATTCACTTATTTTGATTTGAATTCGGGCAGCTACAAAACGATTACTTCTCCAGAAATTTTAGTGACTGTTTTAGATGGTCCGACTGCTACAGACAGTACCGCAGTGGCGAGCACGGCTAAAAATAAGATTAGTAATCTGGAGCAATTCAAATTCATCAAGCTCAAAACAGAGCTTGAAGACGTTCACGGAAAAGATTTCCTAGGCTCAAATAGCTTTTATGCGCTGTTATTGCTTCCTTTTGGAATAATCCCTTTGATTGTGATTTTCAAAAAGAAAAAAGAAGCCATAGATAGCGATGTCTTTGGTAACCGAATCAAAATGAACAATAAGTTGGCTAAGAAATATTTATCGGAAGCCAAAAAACAAATTGCGAACAAAGAGTTGTTCTATGTGGCACTCGAAAAAGCGATGCATAATTTCTTAAAAGCCAAATTACACATCGAAACTTCAGAAATGAGTAAAGATAACATTCAAGAATTGTTGTTGTCTAGAAAAGCGAATCCTGAAGCTGTAAACGATTTTATTGCCTTAACAGAAAATTGTGAGATTGCGCGTTATGCGCCTTCTTCTAGTGCCTCGATTCAGCAAGATTTTGATAAAGCCGTTGAAATTATTTCGGGATTAGAAAAACAAATAGTCTAAACCACAAAGCATAGAAGTGTAAACAAGAATAATTAATGAGCACTTTATAATAGTGTTCTTAGTGCTTTCTTTGTGGTCTTTGTGTTTAAAATTAAATCAACATATGAAAAATATAGTTTATTTATTATTGTTTATAACCAGTGTTTTAACTGCTCAAAATAGTTTTGAAGCCGGTAATGCTTTATACAAAAAAGGGCAATATGAGCAAGCCATTCAGGCCTATGAATCGGTGGTGCAAACGGATAAAAAAGAATCGGCTGATTTGTATTTCAATTTGGGCAATTGTTATTACAAACTCAATCAAGTCGCGCCAGCGATTTATAATTACGAGAAAGCTTTGGTTTTAAGACCCAATGATGCTGAAATTCTAAACAATCTGAAGTTTGCCCAAAAAAGAACCATAGACGAGATTAAAGTCGTTCCCAAAGTAGGTTTCGAGAAACTGGTACACGATTTTACCGCGTTCTTTCATTATGATACTTGGGCGTGGATAGCTATAGGATTTTCCTTCGTAGTGCTATTACTTTTTTTAGGGTATTACTTTACTCAAACTTCTTTAGCGAAACGTGTTTTTTTCTTTGGGATGTTTTTTGGATTACTACTCGTTTTGATAAGCGTTTTTGCGGGTTATTTTGAACAAAGTCATTTTAAAAATGATCGTCCAGCCATTCTTTTTGCAGCTATGACAGAAGTGAAAAGCGAGCCGCAGAATTCCAGTCCAGCGGTTATAACCTTACACGAAGGCGCTAAGGTTTATGTA
>JAGOFG010000194.1 GCA_017997335.1 Flavobacterium sp.
GGAATCGGAATCGTTGGGTATAATTCTTTTAACGTATTTATAACAAATGTTACGCGCTCCTGTTTGGTCATTTTACTACTTTTATAAAAAGTAAAAATAGCCTATTTTTTATAATGTGCCTAATCCAGCTGTACGTTACAAGTCCTCCTTCAAAACTGTATTTTTCTAAGACAAAAAAGGAGCTTCCGTTGGTCGCTCTTTTTTATCAAGAAAAAATAACAGTTTTTCAGTCCGGGCTTTCCACTACCATCTGGGGCATAACGCATTTCTTTAACGATTAAAGGTATAAAAGAATTATCATAATCAATTAAATATGACACACCCAACACCCATCATCCAACACCCATCACCCATCACCCAATACCCAACACCCATCACCCAACAATAACTAAAAACAAAATATGACCACATTACAAAAAGGAGATCAAGCACCATCATTTTCAGGAGTTGATCAAGACGGAAAAACACATCAATTAGCAGATTATGCCGGAAAGAAACTAGTCGTTTTTTTCTACCCAAAAGCTAATACGCCAGGCTGCACGGCCGAGGCTTGTGATTTAAGAGATAATTACGCCCGATTTGAAGCACAAAACTATGTTTTACTAGGTGTTAGTGCCGATAGTGCTAAAGCGCAAGCCAAGTTCAAAGACAAATACGAATTTCCATTTCCATTATTGGCAGACGAAGACAAAGCTGTTATCCAAGCTTTTGGCGTTTGGGGGCCTAAAAAGTTTATGGGAAAAGAATACGATGGGATCCACCGTACCACTTTTGTCATCGATGAAAAAGGAATCATCGAGGAAGTTATCACCGACGTAAAAACAAAAGTACACGCATCACAGATTTTGAAATAACAACAAATTTAGTTGTAGCTAACAAGCCAAATGAGTTGTATCATTTGGCTTTTTTTTTTCTTAGATTCTATTTACGACTTCTTGCAAAGCATTTTTTTTCTGCATTAATTGCTATTTCTATATTCATTTGGAGTAGCACCTACATGTTGTTTAAAAAAACGCGAAAAATGCTGAGGGTATTTAAAACCCAGTTCATACGCAATTTCATTTACGCTTAAGTGGTCTTCCAAAATTTTATTTTTAGCAAGAGTGATGATTTTATTTTGGATGTATTCTTGTGCTGACTTTCCCGTTTCTTTTTTTATCAAATCCCCAAAGTAGTTGGCCGATAAATGAAGTTCATCTGCGCAATAAGCCACAGAAGGGAAACCAATACTAGTGGGTTTTTCCGAAGAAAAATAGGTGTTTAATAGGGTTTCAAATTTTTCTAAAATGCCGTGATTTTCATTTTCTCTGGTTATGAATTGTCGGTCATAAAAACGATCACAATAATTCAAAAACAATTCAATGTTCGAAGCGATGAGTTTTTTGCTATGTTTATCAACTCCTAACTGAAGTTCGTACTCAATTTTCGAAAAGCTATCCAATACAATTTGTCTTTCTCTTTCGGACAAATGTAAGGCTTCATTGACTTTATAACTAAAAAAAGTATAATCGGCATTGTTTTTTAGTAAAGAAGTTCCGTGTAGTAAATCAGGATGAAATACTAAGGCATATCCTTTGGGTTGGTATACTTTGCCATCGGTTTCTATCTCCATGACTTGTCCAGGCGCCACAAAAACCAATGTGCCTTCTTGGTAGTCATAATAATTACACCCATAACGCAAATCACCACATTTGATATCTTTTAAAAAAATACAATAAAAGCCATAGTAAATTTTTACACTCTTTTCTCCTTCCCATGACCTTTCGTTAGCTTTTGAAAAATCAATAACACTAATCAAAGGGTGTAAAGTCGGATTGTTATTAAAGGTATTGTACTCGCTAATTGTGTTGAATTGAACTACTTTGTGCATAATCGTTTTCATTTTGAACTACAAATTTATGTATTTACTAAAGTCATTGGTGCATAAGTTATTACAATAAGTAATATTGGTAGTATTATCAGTAATCCATATACCAATAGCTTGGGCTTCAGGTTGGAAATTTGCAATGTTACATAAATGATTATAGCTTTTGGATCACAATAAAATAACTTGATCTAGTACTATTTAGCTAAAGATTATCAATAATGAAGTTGTCAATAAAATTTAAATTAAAAACATGAAACGTAGAGATGTTATAAAAACCGCTGGATTAGCGTTACTTGGGAGTGTTGTTGCACCAATCGATTCTTATAGCGCTTCAACAAAGTCTCTTAATAATGCCTTTAATTCAGATGAATTAAACGGGGTATCTAATAAGCGTAAACTTGGGATGAATCTTGAAGTATCTAGTATTGGACTAGGTGTTCAAAATATGAGTCGAACTTATCAAACCACTATTCCTTCTCGAACAGAGATGATTAATATTATAAGAACAGCTTATGATAAAGGCGTTACCCTTTTTGATGCAGCTGAAGCATACGGACCGTTTGAAGTCGAGAGAATACTTGGAGATGCTGTAGTTCCTTTTCGAGATAAAGTTGTAATTGAAACTAAATTTGGTTGGAATATTGATCAGGAAACTGGGAACAGATTACCCGGATTAAACAGCCATCCAGATCACATCAAAAGAGTAGTCGAAGGAATGTTGAAAAGGTTGCGAACTGATCGTATAGATTTGTTATACCAGCATCGGGTTGACCCTCAAATCCCTATTGAGGATGTAGTTGGCTGTATTCAAGATTTGATAAAGGAAGGTAAAGTATTACACTATGGTTTATCCGAGCCAGGAATAAAAACAGTGAGACGTGCTCATGCTATCCATCCAGTAACTGCAATTCAAAATGAGTATTCTTTGTTGTGGCGTGGGCCTGAAAAAGAAATTATTCCGCTTTGTGAGGAGCTTGGAATTGGTTTCGTTCCATGGAGTCCTCTTGGTGTGGGTTTTTTGACAGGTGCTATCGATGTAAATACAAGGTATGCTCAAGGTGATATTCGAGGAATAGAAACTCGTTTTTCTCAAGAAAATGTACTTAATAATATGTCATTGGTAGAATTATTAAAAAAATGGGGGTCATTGAAGCAAGCAACTCCATCTCAAATTGCTCTTGCGTGGTTATTGGCTCAAAAACCATGGATTGTTCCTATTCCAGGTACTACTCAAATGGCTCATCTTCTCGAAAACATATCAGCTTATAAGATAAAGTTTACTTCTGATGAAATGGCAGAATTTAATAAACAATTATATTCAATTAATGTTCTTGGTGAAAGATTGCCTCCTTTTGTGCAAGCTTTTTCTGATGTAGAAGCACCGTTAAAAAAAATGTAGAAATTCAGGAACATTATTAATTAACAAAAAGAAAAAAACTTTTTATCAATAGATAAAGTAATGATAAATAGACATTCATTATAGTTTTTAAGTGTTTTAATTTACAGCACATGTGTTTTAAAATTAATGATCCGAAGTAATAAATTATACTATCAATAATGTAAATAAAATAAAATATTAACCTATGAGATTAATCATTACAAGTCTTATTATTACCATAGTTAGTTTTCAATTTTCTTTGGCACAAGACAATAAAAAAACTACTGTCAAAATCTATACAGCAATAGAGCAAGAAATTATGACCCTTTCTAAAGAAAAGTGGCAATGGATGGCCGATAAAAATGTAGAAAAATTAAAACCTTTGTTTGACGATAAGTCAAAGTTTGTTCATATGAGTGGTACGTGGAATAAAGAGGAAGAACTCGATGTGATTACAACTGGGAGGATTTGGTACAAAACGGCTAAAATTCACGATGCAACAGTGGAATTTTTTCATAAAACGGCAATTGTTTGGAACCGAATTACCCTTGAGGCTATCGTCAGAGGAAGCGAAGTGACTACGGAATTTACAGTAACAGAAGTCTACCAAAAAAACGGCAAAAACTGGAAACTTTTGGCGTTAACATTTAGTAGTGTACGAGATACCCATCAAATTCAGAAATAGAAAAAATAAAATATACTAACTAACAATTATTCAAATGATGAAAAAATCAATTCTCGGATTACTGATGCTTATGCTATTTACAAGCAATTCTTTTGCGCAAAATGCTAGTGGAGCTGAACAAGAAATAATAGCACTTTCTAAGCAAAAATGGCAATGGATGGCCGATAAAGATGTTGATAAGCTCACACCTTTATTTGATGATAAGTCGGTTTTTGTACATATGGGAGGAAGTTGGGGCAAAACACAAGAAATCAACGTAATTAAAGGTGGAGGAATTCATTATAAAAAAGCCGATATTTTGGAAGTTTCGGTAAACATTATTGGGAATACAGCCATACTTTTAAACAAAATTACTTTGTTGGCCGTGGTAGGAGGCAATGAAGTAACAAATCCGTTTATCGTTACTGAAGTGTATGTAAAAGAAAATACTACTTGGAAATTAGGTTCGTTATC
>JAGOFG010000060.1 GCA_017997335.1 Flavobacterium sp.
AAAACAAAATCGTAATCACCCATTTTAATTATCCCTCAGACCAAAAAACCTTGAACCGAATCGTCATTTCCGCCAATCATCAAAAAGAAGACCTTGACCAACTAGTTCAAGTTTTAAATTCATTTTTATAGATTTTAGGAGCAGGAAAAAAAGGCTTTTATGCCATCATAGAACCCGTCATCCGCTATATCTTTGCTTTTTTAAAGAAAAAAAGCAAAGGATGCCGCTACTACCGGGGCTAAAAGGAAACATCTTGCCTTCTTGTAAACATCAAATTCATAGCTTTAGTCTGAAACACTTAAAGACTCCAACCTTAAGACTTTTCAAATTAAAAAACCATACCGATTAACCTGTGTTCCTTATATGAACTATTATTTTACTCCTATAAAACACATCAAAAATTATAGAAACTTATATGCCTTAAATGTTTAAAAAAAGCAGTCAATTAATGATAATTATAGCGATTCATCTTCATTTTTTTGACATAGTCCTTTGAATTCAGACTCGAATATAACGTCTCTCTATTTTTAAACTGTACCTTTGTAAAAAATTAAAAGAATATGACCAACAACGATATTTTCAAAAAATTACGCGTAGCCTTAATGTTGCGTGACGACCAAATCGTTGAAATCCTAGAATTAGTAGATTTCAGAATATCAAAATCAGAATTGGGTGCCTTTTTCCGCGACGAAAAACATCCCAACTATATGGAATGTGGCGACCAAGTATTGCGTAATTTCCTTAACGGATTAGTAATTCACTTACGTGGCACCAAAGAAAACCCAAAAGTCCCTACTGAAGTTTTAGCCAAACATAGAGCTGAAATCCCAGCAAAAGACGGAACTGCAAAACGACCAGAGTTCAAAGCCAAACCAAAAGATGCAGAACAAAGCCGCGGAGACAAAAAGCCAGCAAGCAAAAAACCTTTCAAAAAAAGTAATAAAGCAGCTGCTCCAAAAATTCAAGTGGTAGAAAAAGTAAAATTCAACAACGGAAAGAATAAAAAATCATAATGAAAACGGCTCTAGTTATTGGCAGTACGGGACTTATTGGTTCGCAACTGGTAGATATACTTTTAGAAAGTGAACACTATCAAAAAGTTGTCATTTTTGTAAAACGAGAATCTGGAAAATCACATCCCAAACTAGAGCAACACATCATCAACTTTGATGCTCCCGAAACCTATCAGCATTTGGTGAAAGGCGATGATTTATTTTGCACCATTGGCACGACCATCAAAAAAGCAGGAAGCCAATCTGCTTTTCGAAAAGTAGATTACGAATATCCAATTGCATTTTCAAAAATTGCAAAGACGAATAAAATAAAACAATTCCTGATTGTTTCCTCTTTGGGCGCCAACAAAGACTCCAATAACTTCTATTTAAAAACAAAAGGAGAAATGGAAGCAGCATTAGCCAAAGCTAATTTTGAAACCACTGTTATTGTTAGACCTTCCTTATTATTAGGTCAACGCTCAGAATTTAGATTAGGAGAAAAAATAGGTGCTTTTTTCATGAAAGGATTTTCTTTTTTATTCTTTGGAAAAGTAAAAAAATACCGCCCTATAGAAAGTTCGACTGTCGCCAAAGCCTTGTACCTTTTGGCACAATCCAACAAAAAAGGCTACACCATTTACGAATCAGATGAACTTCAAAACATAGGGAAACAAACCACAATAAACTAAAATTCAGTAAAGTTGAACTCCAAATTTTCACCGCAAATTCGCAAATTACTCCAATTTTGACTCTTTTAAAATTTGCGAATTTGCGGTAATACAATTTTTAGAGCTAAAGGAAAATGTATTTTCATAGTTTAGAGTCAAATTAAAACCAATAAAAAAGCCTGTTCATAACGAACAGGCTTTTCAATATATAACTAAATTGTAAATTAAGACAATGCAGCTTTAACTTGGTCAGCAGCTTCTTGAAACTCAACTGCAGAAAGAATTGGCATTCCAGAATTATCAATTAATTCTTTTGCAATAGCAGCATTAGTTCCTTGTAAACGTACAATGATTGGCACTTTTATAGCGTCACCCATATTTTTGTAAGCATCTACAACACCTTGTGCTACACGGTCACAACGAACAATTCCACCAAAAATATTGATTAAAATTGCTTTTACGTTTGGGTCTTTTAAGATGATACGGAACGCAGTTTCTACACGTTTTGCATCAGCTGTTCCACCTACGTCTAAGAAGTTTGCAGGCTCAAAACCAGCATACTTAATCAAATCCATAGTTGCCATAGCCAAACCAGCTCCGTTTACCATACATCCAACAGTTCCGTCAAGGTCTACATAATTCAAACCTACTTCTTTTGCTTCAACTTCGATTGGGTTCTCCTCACGAATGTCACGCATATCAGCATATTTAGCTTGTCTGTATAAAGCATTATCATCGATATTTACTTTAGCATCAACAGCCATAATTTTATTATCAGATGTTTTTAACACTGGGTTAATTTCGAACATCGAAGCATCTGAACCAATGTAAGCATTATATAAAGAATCGATGAATTTCACCATTTCTTTGAAAGCATTTCCAGAAAGTCCTAAGTTAAAAGCAATTCTTCTTGCTTGAAAACCTTGCAAACCAACAGCTGGATCTACTTCTTCAGTAAAAATTAAATGAGGAGTATGCTCAGCCACTTCTTCGATATCCATTCCACCTTCTGTAGAATACATAATCATATTACGGCCAGTAGCTCTGTTCAATAAAACAGAAACATAAAACTCAGAAGTTTCGCTTTCACCTGGATAATATACATCTTCAGCGATTAACACTTTGTGTACTTTTTTACCTTCGGCAGAAGTTTGAGGCGTAATCAATTGCATACCGATGATTTCGCTAGCAATTCCTTCTACTTTGTCTAAACCTTTGGCAAGTTTTACACCACCACCTTTTCCACGTCCACCGGCGTGAATTTGAGCTTTAACAACATACCAACTTGTACCGGTTTCGGCAGTTAATTGTTTTGCAGCAGCAACAGCTTCTACAGGGCTATTCGCTACAATTCCGCGTTGAATTCGTACGCCGTAGCTTGCTAAAATTTCTTTTCCTTGATATTCGTGTATGTTCATAAGTATATAAAATTTGACCGGACTCTGAAAACGTTCCAGAATAAAGTGCGACAAAAATAGAAAATTAAACTCAAATAGAATTATTTTTTTTTCTTAAAAAAAGATAGGTTTAACTTAAAAATAACCTTAGATAAAAACGTACTTTATCAAAAAAATTAAAGGTTATTCAAAAATTTGTGATATTTTTTTTTGGACAGGCTAAAATCACTAAAAAAGTCAGTTTTTGTAGGTAAATAAGACGTTTTCAATTTCAAATATTATGAAAATGTTAACAGAGGCGGGGCAAAATTTTGCAATTGTCATTTTTGAAAGCTGAATTTGATTTTATAGCAAAAATAATAACTAAAACATGTATTTAGACAGATTATCTCATGAATTACATAATTTTGTAAAAAAAAGCAAGCATGAAAGTTAAAGAACAAGGCCTTTACTTGCCCGAATTTGAACACGACAATTGTGGCGCAGGATTCATTTGTAATTTGAATGGAATAAAATCTAACGATATTATTCACAAGGCATTAGACATTTTAATTAAATTAGAGCATCGTGGCGCTGTTAGCTCTGATGGCAGAACTGGTGATGGAGCGGGAATCCTTTTTGATATTCCGCATACATTTTTTAAGAAAGTTTGTGAATTTTCTATTCCTGAGCCTAGAGAATATGCTGTTGGTATGGTATTCATGCCTAAAAGTAGCAATCAAGTTGATTTTTGTAAAACTACTTTTGAAAAAGCAATTTCAGATCAAAAATTAGAAATCCTCGGATGGAGAGACGTTCCTGTTGATGTTAGCAATCTAGGACAAATCGCAGCTGAGAAAGAACCTACAGTAAAACAAGTTTTTGTTGGCAAAAATGGTTTGGACTTAACAGAACAACAATTCAATGCCAAAATGTTTGCCGCTAGAAAGATAGCAGAACATGCAGTTAGAGGCTCAAAAATTTCTGAGAGTCATATGTTTTATTTCTCAAGTTTTTCTACAACAACTATTATATATAAAGGACTGCTAATGCCAGAAGACATTAGCCGTTATTACACCGACTTATTAGACAGCGACTTAGTTACTCGATTGGCATTAGTACACCAACGATTCTCAACAAACACTTTCCCTTCATGGGATTTAGCACAACCTTTCCGTTATATGTGTCACAATGGTGAAATTAACACATTAAGAGGAAACGTGAGCCGAATGAGAGCTCGTGAAGAACTGATGAAAAGTGATGTTTTTGGTGAAGATTTAAAAAAATTATTCCCAATCATTTTAGAAGGCAAATCCGATTCTGCTTCTATGGATATGGTTGTAGAATTGTTACTAATGACGGGAAGAACTCTTCCTGAAGTTATGATGATGGTAGTTCCAGAGGCATGGGAAAAACATCAAACGATGAGTGCTGAGAAAAAAGCATTCTATGAGTACAATTCTTGTATTATGGAACCTTGGGATGGCCCAGCTTCTATACCATTTACTGACGGAAACGTTATTGGAGCGTTATTGGATAGAAATGGTCTGCGCCCTTCAAGATACACTTTGACTAAGAGTGGTTTTGTAATTATGTCGTCAGAAATTGGTGTACTTGACATCAACCCAGAAGATGTAATTCAACATGGTCGATTAGAACCAGGAAAAATGTTCTTGGTTGATATGAACGAAGGAAGAATAATCGAGGATGACGAAGTAAAACATTCCATAGTTACTAAACGTCCTTACCAAAAATGGTTGGATGAAAATCTTTTACAATTAGCTTGTATTCCTTACACAGACAACCCTATTCCTGTTGAGAATCTTGATTTCGAAACCAGACAACGTATGTTTGGCTATACAATCGAAGATTTAAAAACCATAATCAACCCAATGGGTGGTAGCGGAAATGAGGCCATTAGCTCTATGGGTAATGATACCCCATTAGCAGTTTTATCAGATCAACCACAATTATTGTATAACTATTTCAAACAATTATTTGCTCAAGTTACCAATCCTCCTTTGGATGGAATTCGTGAAGAAATTATCACAGATATTAGTTTAGCTATTGGTGGAGATTACAATATATTTGACATTGAAGCAAAACAATGCAAAAAATTAAAAATCCAAAACCCTATCATTTCTAATGAAGATTTGGATAAAATAAGAAACATTCAGCACGAAGATTTCAAATCAGTTACTATTTCTACGTTGTACAAAATAGAAAAAGGAGCTAATGGTTTAGAGCGTGCCTTAGAGAAATGCGTACAAGCCACTTTCAAAGCTGTTTCTGAAGGAAGTACTATTGTTATCCTCTCTGATCGTGGAGTAAGCGAAACCCTAGCACCTATTCCAATGCTTTTGGCTTGTTCTTATATTCACCACACTTTAAACCAACTTAAAGTACGCTCTAAGTTTGGAATTGTTATTGAATCTGCTGAGCCTCGTGAGCCTCATCATTTTGCTCTTTTATTTGGATATGGTGCTAGCGCAATTAATCCATATATGGTAAATGAAATAATTCATAATCAAGTTAAAGAAGGCCACATCGCTGGAATAACTGCAGAATATGCAATTAAAAACTACAACAAAGCCATTGGAAAAGGGATTCTGAAAATCATGAATAAAATCGGAATCTCAACTTTACATTCCTATAGAGCTGCTCAGATTTTTGAAATTTTAGGTTTAAACAAATCATTCTCAACCAAATATTTCCCATACACTCCATCTAGAATTGAAGGTATTGGATTAATGGAAGTAGAAAAAGAAGTGAAAAAGCGTTTCCAAAAAGCATTCCCAAATTCAAAAGTAGCCAACTTGCTACCGCTCGAAATTGGTGGTATTTACAGATGGAGACGAAATGGTGAAAAACACATGTTTAATCCAACAACCATTTCAAAACTACAACAAGCCGTTCGTTTGAATAGCCCTGAAAGTTATGCCGAATATTCTAAAATGGTCAATGAGCAAAGCGCTAATTTGATGACTATTCGTGGATTATTTGAATTCAATAATTTGGATCCAATTTCAATTGACGAAGTAGAACCTTGGACTGAAATTGTAAAAAAATTCAAAACAGGTGCTATGTCATATGGATCTATAAGTCAAGAAGCACACGAAAATCTAGCGATTGCTATGAACAGAATTGGTGGTAAAAGTAATTCTGGAGAAGGTGGTGAAGATTCAAGACGTTTCCAAAAAGAATTGAATGGCGACTCAAGAAATAGTGCTATCAAGCAAGTTGCTTCAGGTCGATTCGGAGTGTCTATTAATTACTTGACCAATGCCAAAGAGATTCAAATAAAAATGGCTCAAGGAGCTAAACCTGGTGAAGGTGGACAATTACCAGGTGAAAAAGTAGTGCCTTGGATTGCTGCAACCAGAAATTCTACACCTTATGTTGGATTAATTTCTCCGCCTCCACACCACGACATCTACTCTATTGAAGATTTATCACAATTAATTTTCGATTTAAAAAATGCCAACCGTGAAGCTAGAGTAAATGTAAAATTAGTATCAGAAGTTGGAGTTGGAACTATAGCTGCGGGTGTTGCTAAGGCAAAAGCTGATGTCATCCTAATATCAGGTTATGATGGAGGAACAGGTGCTGCACCATTAACATCCTTAACTCATACTGGAATCCCGTGGGAATTAGGTTTGGCTGAAGCCCAACAAACTTTAATCCTAAATGATTTAAGAAGCCGTGTTGTTTTAGAGTGTGACGGACAGTTAAAAACTGGTCGCGACGTTGCTATTGCCGCTTTACTTGGAGCTGAAGAGTTTGGTTTTGCAACTGCACCATTAGTAGCTTCAGGTTGCATCATGATGCGTGCTTGTCACTTAAATACTTGCCCTGTAGGTATTGCAACTCAAGATCCTGAGTTGCGTAAAAACTTCAAGGGTACACCAGAACATGTTATTAATTTCATGTACTTCATTGCAGAGGAATTAAGACAAATTATGGCACAACTTGGCTTTAGAACTTTAAAAGAAATGGTAGGACAATCTCAAAAATTGAACGTAAATAAAGCGATTCAACATTACAAAGCGATGGGATTAGATTTGTCAACTATTCTTTATAAACCAGAAAAAGCAAAAACAGTTCCTAACCACAATACAATGCCTCAAGATCATGAATTAGAGCATGTATTAGATTTTGATATTATCAAAGCTGCGATTCCTTCAATTTATAGAAAAGAAAGAACAAGAGTAACCTTTGACATCAAAAATACAGATCGTTCAGTTGGAGCAATTTTGAGTAACGAAATTTCAAAAATATACGGTGCACAAGGACTACCAGAAGACACTATTCTAGTTGACTTTACGGGTTCTGCTGGACAAAGTTTCGGAGCTTTTGCTACCAATGGATTATCATTTAAAATCCACGGAAACTGTAACGATTATCTAGGTAAAGGACTTTCTGGAGGTAAATTAATCATTAAAGTGCCACCAACAGCAACTTTCAAACCAGAGGAAAATATAATTATTGGAAACGTAGCACTTTATGGTGCTATTACTGGTGAAGCATATATTAATGGTATGGCTGGAGAACGTTTCTGTGTTAGAAACTCAGGAGCAACTGCAGTGGTTGAAGGTATTGGAGACCATGGTTGTGAATACATGACTGGAGGGACTGTAGTTGTACTAGGCAAAACCGGACGTAATTTTGCTGCAGGTATGAGTGGAGGTATCGCTTATGTTTATGACCCAAATAAGAAATTCGACCAAACCCTTTGCAATATGGAAATGGTAGCTTTTGACCCATTAGAAGCAGAAGATATCGCAAAAATGAAACGTTTGATAAAAAATCATTCCTTATACACAAGTAGCCCATTAGCTAAGAGAATTTTAGCAGATTGGGACAACCAAGTCAAGCATTTTGTAAAAGTAATGCCTACAGATTACAAAAAAGCATTACAACGTATTGCAGCAGAAAAGGAAGTTGAAGAATTAATAGCACAATAGTCATGGGAAAAATAGGAGGATTTAAAGAATTTAATAGAGCCGACGAAGGTAACATAGCTGTTGTTGAACGCGTTGCCAATTATAATGAATTCACAATTGCATTACCAAAAGATAAAATAAAAGAACAAGGTTCAAGATGTATGGATTGTGGCATCCCATTTTGCCATAGCTCATGTCCATTGGGGAATTTAATTCCAGATTTCAATGATATGGTACATCAAGAAGAATGGCAAAGTGCCTTAGAAATATTGCAATCAACGAATAATTTCCCTGAATTTACAGGAAGATTATGCCCTGCACCATGTGAAAAATCATGCGTTCTAGGTATTATCAAAGAACCTGTTGCCATCGAAAATATCGAGAAAAACATTATAGAAAGAGGTTTTGCGGAAGGATGGATTAAACCACAACCGCCTGCAGTTCGAACTGGTAAAAAAGTTGCTGTTGTAGGTTCTGGACCAGCTGGTTTAGCGGCTGCACAACAACTCAATCGTGCTGGACATACTGTAACTGTTTTTGAAAGAGATAATGCTATTGGCGGATTGTTACGCTACGGAATTCCAAATTTCAAATTAGAGAAAGGAATAATCGATCGTCGTGTTGCTATTTTAGAAGCTGAAGGTATCGTTTTTAAAACCAATGTAAATGTTGGTGTCAACTTTTCAGTAGAGGAATTAAATGAATTTGATTCAATTGTTCTTTGTGGTGGAGCAACAGAAAGAAGAGGTTTACCTACAAAAGGAGCCGATAGCAAAGGCGTAGTGCAAGCTATGGATTTCCTAACACAACAAACTAAAGTTTTATACGGTGAAGAAGTTCCTAATCAAATCAAAGCTACAGGAAAAGATGTTATCGTAATAGGTGGAGGAGATACAGGATCTGACTGTATTGGAACTTCAAATAGACAAGGCGCAAAATCAGTTACCAATTTTGAGATTATGCCAAAACCTCCAGTGGGTCGAAGCGAATCTACTCCTTGGCCTTTTTGGCCACTACAACTAAAAACCTCTTCTTCACACGAAGAAGGTTGTAATAGAAATTGGTTAATCAACACCAAAGAATTTATTGCTAATGAAAAAGGAGAACTAACTGCACTAAAGACAGTAGAAGTTGCTTGGAAAATTGTTCCTGGACAACGTCCTGAACTAATTGAAAAGGAAGGTTCAGAGAAAATATGGCCGTGTGATTTAGCATTATTAGCTCTCGGATTTACAGGACCTGAAAAAACTTTAGCAGAACAACTTGGTCTAGAATTGGATATGAGAAGTAACTTCAAAGCCAATAACTACCAAACTAATGTTCCTCATATTTTTACCGCTGGTGATATGAGAAGAGGGCAATCATTGATTGTTTGGGCAATCTCAGAAGGTCGTGAAGCCGCGAGAGAAGTTGATTTATTTTTAATGGGATACACCAATTTGCCTACAAAAGGCAATGGCGATTTACCTAGCTTATAAAAGAACCATTTTTTTTAAATCCCTTGGCTATAAGTTGTTAAGTCAAGGGATTTTTTATTGTTATAAAAAACAAAATTCACAAACAAAATGTTTAATTAATAACATTTTGTTATATTTTGTTATATTTTGTTTTTTATTTGGTCGAAGGTAGAAACTGTAATAAATTTGTAAAAAATTAAATCATAATGCAAGGAAAAGACTTACTTCAATTAGCAGAACAATTTGGCACACCTTTATATGTGTATGATGCTGAAAAAATTCAATCTCAATTCAACAGATTAACAAAAGCTTTTTCTAAGGTTGAAAAACTTCGCATTAATTATGCGATGAAAGCATTGTCAAATATTTCAATCCTTCAACTTTTAAAAGATATGGGGTCTGGTTTAGACACTGTTTCTATTCAAGAAGTGCTTCTCGGTTTGCATGCGGGCTATGCACCAGAAAAGATTTTTTACACTCCAAATGGTGTTTCTCTAGAAGAAATAGAAGAAGTAAATGCTTTAGGAGTTCAAATAAACATTGATAATTTATCCATACTAGAACAATTCGGCACCAAACACCCAAATGTTCCTGTATGTATTCGTATCAATCCTCACGTAATGGCTGGTGGAAACACTAACATTTCTGTAGGTCACATTGATAGTAAATTTGGAATATCCATTCACCAATTACCACATTTGGTTCGAATAGTAGAAAATACTAAAATGAACATTGTCGGAATCCATATGCATACAGGTTCTGATATCTTAGATATTGAAGTATTTTTATACGCCGCAGAAATTCTTTTTGATGCTGCTAGAAACTTTAAAAATCTTGAATTCTTAGATTTTGGTAGTGGTTTCAAAGTACCTTATAAAAAAGACGATGTACAAACAGACATCGAAGAATTAGGTAAAAAATTATCAAAACGTTTTAATGCTTTCTGTGTTGAGTACGGAAAAGACTTAACATTGATTTTTGAACCTGGAAAATTCTTAGTCAGTGAAGCTGGTTACTTTTTAACAAAAGTAAATGTGGTAAAACAAACTACATCAACTGTTTTTGCAGGAATTGATAGTGGTTTTAACCATTTAATTCGACCAATGCTTTATGGTTCTCAACACCATATCGAAAATATTTCTAATCCAAAAGGAAAAGAACGTTTCTATTCTGTTGTAGGTTACATCTGTGAAACTGATACTTTCGCAAACAATAGAAGAATCGCTGAAATAAAAGAGGGAGATATCCTTTCTTTCCACAACGCTGGAGCTTATTGCTTCTCTATGTCTTCAAACTATAACTCCCGATATAAACCAGCAGAAGTTTTGTGGTTAAATGGCAAAGGGCATTTGATTCGAGCTCATGAAAAATTTGAGGATTTACTTCAAAATCAGATACCTCTACAAATAGAAGCAACAGTATAATATTTAAATCCCATTTGAAAAAATGGGATTTTTTCATTTATGTTTTATATATTTAAAAAAATCTTAACCTCAATCAAACGTAAGCTTTCTTATATTTGATTTATAATAAAAATAATATATGAACAGACGGAATTTCTTCAAAAACGGTTCCCTTTTCGCACTTGGAACTACACTACTCAATCCATTCGAAAGCCCTGCAAACGAATTAGATTTATCCAATTTTCACAAAAATAAAAAAGCAAAAAACATTATAGTTATCGTAAGTGATGGAATGAGTATTGGTACTCTTAACATGGCTGATCTTTATCTAACTAGAAAAACTGGTAAAGGAAGTAACTGGATGCAATTGTATAAAGACAAAAAAGTTAGTCGTGCACTAATGGATATGGCCTCTGCATCTTCAATTGTTACAGATTCTGCAGCTGCAAGCTCATCGTGGGGTTGTGGCTTTCGTGTTAAAAACGGATCCTTAAACATAGGTACTAATGGCGAAGAATATTTACCAATTTGGCAAAAATTCCAAAAAGCTGGAAAAATGGCTGGCTGTGTCACTACCGTTCCCGTTACTCATGCAACACCAGCAGGATTTTGTATTTCCTCTAAAAGCAGAAATAGTCAAGAAGGAATAGCAGAACTTTATTTGGACTTAAAATTTGATGTCATGTTGGGTGGTGGTGATAATTACTTTTCATCTGATATCCGAAAAGATAAAAGAGATCTTTATAAAGAATTTAAAGATAAAGGTTTTACTGTAGTCAAAAACAAAACTGAAATGTGGTCAAGTGACAACAACAAACCCATATTAGGTATTTTTGACAAAGAGGGACTTCCCTATTCAAAAGACAGAGAAAGCAGCAAAGAACTAACCAATAGCATCCCTACACTTGCAGAAATGACCCAAAGAGCTATTGACAAAATGAAAAACCATCCAAAAGGATTCGTTTTACAAGTTGAAGCTGGAAAGGTAGACTGGGCAGCTCATGGAAATGATGTAGCTGGGTTAATTTATGATCAAGTCGCACATGATGAAGCTATAAAAGTAGCGATAGATTTTGCCGAAAAAGATCAAAATACTTTAGTTATTATAACTTCTGATCATGGAAATGCCAACCCAGGTATAGTATACGGAAAAGAAGCCAATGATAACTTTGATAGCATTCAAAAATACACTCAAACCAATGATTGGATATTAAATGGCATCGGAAAAGAAACTAGTGTAGCGCAAGTAATAGAAAGAATTGAGTATGCAAATAAGATAATTTTAAAAGAAGAGGAAGCTAAGGAAATTTTAAGCTACTATACTAATATAAAACTTGAAGATGGACTTTACAATCCAAGGCACTTACCTCTTAAAGTGTTAGGAGATATTCAGAAAAAGCGCAACTCAGTAGGCTGGATTAGTACAGACCATTCAGCTGATTATACTGAACTAGCTATGTTTGGACCAGGAAGTCAACTTTTATCTCCATTTATAAAAAATACGGACCTTCATTATTTGATGCTTCAAGCTGCAGAAATAGAAAATAAATTTTAACCAAAAAACTCCTGAAATTCAGGAGTTTTTTTTTATTTCATGAATAAAATTATTTATTTAGAAATCAAGAGTTCTTCCAAAACTTCAGCTTCAGTTCCGTTTGGAAAAGTGATTTTAAGCATTTTAGACAAAGTTGGCGCAATTGAAGTGATATAAACTTTTTTATATGATTCGCCTTTAGGAACGTGCCAACCATAAAACAATAATGGCACATTAGTATCATAACTATTAGGTGTTCCGTGTGTTGTTCCTGTTTCGTTATATTCCATATAACCCGTTTTTTGAACTAAAACTAAATCTCCATTCTGTTTAGGATCAAATCCTTTAAAAATAAAATTTAAATAATAATCACCTCCTGATGATGCCAAAATTTCTTCATCGGTATATACTCTTTTTATATGAGGTAGTTCCAAAATGAAAGTTTTGAAAGCCTGTTTTACAGCGCTTAATTCTAATCCTTTGGTTTTAACTAAATCTCTATTCAAATAAATATTATAATTAGAATAATTCGATACTAAGTTAACTCCATAAGTTGCGATTGAAAACTTTTCAAGAGATTTAAAAGTTTCTTTTGATGGCACATTAGTAACATCATATTTACGATCTCTTAAAAAAATAGGGTTCTCAGCAGCAGCATGATCAGCAGTTAAAAAAAGTAGATAATTATCTTTACCAACTTTCTTATCTAGGTAATCAAATATCCTAGCCAAAGTCAAATCTAATCGCAAATAAGTATCCTGAATTTCCATCGATCTAGGACCAAAAGTATGTCCAACATAATCCGTTGATGAAAAACTAACCGTTAAAAAGTCGGTATCATTATCCTTACCTAAACTTTCACTTTCTATAGCTTGTAAAGCAATATCGGCTAACAAATCATTACCAAATGGGGTAGTTCTAAGGATATCAGCACCAGTTTCTTTGTACAATTTATTTAAATCATAAGGGAAAATTGGCCCTTTAGATTTATCTATTTTACCCTCATAAGGATTGTCATCTGGAAGACTTTCATTATAATCGGTTGCAGGCTTTAACAAACTCCATCCTTTTTGGATATAATCCATATAGTGCTTTTCACTATTGAATTTCGTTACCCAATCAGGCATTTTATCACCGTAAAAAGAACTTGAAATAAAGTCTCCAGACTTACTAAACCAAAAAGCCCAATTAGCAAAATGACCCGCTGGTAAAATCGCTCCTCTATCTTTAATACTAAGACCGATAACTTTACCTCTAAAATTTGTTGCCATTCTTAACTCGTCAGTCACAGTAGTTGCGAAAAGATTTTTTGGAGACATCATTCCTTCTTTTTCACTTCCTACAACCAATGTTTTTACAGAAGCATCGTCTGTACAATACCTGTTTTTACCAGTTTCACGAATATACCAATCATTCCCAATAATACCGTGAATTGCAGGAGTGGTTCCTGTATAAATTGAAGCATGTCCAGGAGCTGTGTAAGTAGGCACATAATTATAATTCATATTATAAAATGAGTACCCATTATTCATCAATCGTTTAAAACCATCTTGAGAATAATCATCATAGAATCTATCTAGATATTCAGCTTTCATTTGATCCACTACTATTCCAATGACAAGTTTTGGCCTTTGCTGACCAAAAGAAAACAAGAAAACAAACAAAAACGATAATGCAAAAACTTTTTTCATAAATAAATATTTTCAACAAATTTAATTGATATTATCAAGAAATTTAAAAAAAAGTAACTTTAGTCGATATAT
>JAGOFG010000006.1 GCA_017997335.1 Flavobacterium sp.
GTACAGCAAAGAGCCAAACGAAACAAGAACTGGAAAGCCATTCTTGATTTATGCTGTGGCTATTCTTTCATTGTTATTGAACATAGCGTTAGGACTTTTCCCTTCCCTAGTAATGGATTTGATTTAATCTAATTATCATACAAAATATTCTATTTATGAGGGACATTAAGTCCCTCATTTTTTTTTATGCAAATTTGAAAACTAAAGTAAAAAAGCATCCTTTTGAATTACATTTTATTGAATAACGGAAGGAAAACGATTTAGTTTTAACAAAACTATAATTATATCATTAATGTGTACTTTAATAATAATGATTATAGGATAACGGCTTTAGAATTTGTAAATTAGTAACAATAAAAAAGTGTAAACACACCATTTAGTAACGCACAATAAATCACCCATATTACACCCTATGAAGAAATCAATAGAAAAGATAGGAATAAAGAAAACTAGAGATGATTTGCATTTTGCAATGACCTGCTACAAAGAAATGCTTACTGATTTGTATGAAAATGAAATTGCCAATATAATACAAAACTCGTCTTCGGTAACTATAGATAACAAAAGCTTAAAAGTAGCCGATGAAAAACTAATCCAAGCCTTAAGCATTTACTTTCAATTAACCAATTTAGTCGAAGAAAATGCTGCAGCTCAGTTTAGAAGAAATCTAGAAAAAGAAATCGGTATCCCCGCTATTCGAGGATCGTGGGGCGAAACTTTTACCCTATGGAAGGAACAAGGCCTAAGTGAAGAGGAAATGATTGACGTCATTTCTTCTTTAAACGTTATGCCGGTATTAACAGCACATCCTACAGAGGCAAAGCGTGTTTCGGTTTTGGAATTGCATCGTGAATTGTATCTTCTTCTGGTAAAAAACGAGAACACCATCTGGACTGCAACAGAGCGCAATACCATTAAAGAGAAAATAAAATTTTTATTAGAGCGTTGGTGGCGTACAGGTGAAGTGTACCTAGAAAAACCAGATTTAATTGCAGAACGAAATAACGTACTGTACTACTTTGGCAAAGTTTTGCCGTTGGCCTTACAGCGAAGCGATGAATTATTAAAAAACTCATGGAAAACCATGGGGCTTAATCCTAATAATCTTAACAAACCAGAACAGTTTCCACTATTACAATTTGGCAATTGGGTAGGCGGCGACCGCGACGGTCATCCATTTGTCACTCCTGAAGTGACCAAAAGCACTTTACAACTCTTAAGGAACACCGCTCTTAAACTATTACAAGAAAAAATAGTGGCATTCAGTGCGAGTATGACATTGTCAAGCACAAACAATGATGTGCCTACAATTTTAGAAAAAGCTATTGAAGAAAAACTATCCCAACTGGGCAAAGCAGGCATAAATGCAGTAGCTAGAAACCCTATGGAGCCATGGAGACAATTTATAAATCTACTTATACTAAAATTAGAACACACCATATCTGAAAAAACTGATGTTCCTAGCAAATACTACAAAAATCCAAGCGAACTTCTAGCAGATTTTAAAATAATTAGAACTTCCCTCGACGAAATCCATGCTAACAAAATATCGGATGAACTTTTGTTTCCATTAGAACGCCATTTGCAATGTTTCGGGTTTCATCTTGCAAAATTAGATGTTAGACAAAATAGTAATTACTACGAAATTGCAGTCAGTCAAATGTTAAGTACAGCTGGATATGAGGACGCAAATTTCAGTACTTGGCCCGAAGACAAAAGAGTAGCTTTCTTAACCAACGAATTACAAACCAATAGACCATTTGTAGTTGCAGGTACACCTTGTGGCGCAGAAGCTGACAGTGTTTTAGGTTATTTTAAAGTGTTACGTCAACATATAGACCTATATGGCACTGATGGCATAGGTACTCTGATTGTATCAATGACTCGTCAACTAAGTGATTTATTAGTAGTGTATCTCTTTATGCGTGAAGTAGGCATTTTGTATAAAGACATAAAAGTTGCACCGCTCTTAGAAACCATACAAGATTTAGAAAATGGAAATGAAATATTAGACACTTTCCTAAATCATCCTGTTACCGTTAAACGAATGCAATTCATGAACAAAGTCCAAGAAGTAATGCTAGGTTATAGTGATAGCAACAAAGATGGAGGAATAGTAGCGAGTCGTTGGAATATACACAAAGCCGAAAAAAGGCTCACTGAAATTGGGGACAAAAACAAGGTGAAACTTTGCTTCTTTCATGGAATAGGTGGTACCATAAGTCGTGGCGGCGGTCAATACAATAGATTTCTAGAAAGCATGCCATCCAAAGCCGTATCAGGAAACATAAAACTAACTATTCAAGGAGAGACCATCGCCCAACAATTTGCCAACCCGTTAAATGCTACCTATAACCTTGAAATGCTGCTTTCAGGTACCGCTAGACAAACTATGCGTGGTAGAAGAACATCACAAGGTAGTGACTTCCCCTTTGCCACCATAGAAAAATTGGCATCATATTCCGAAGAATATTTTAAAAAGCTAATTGAACATCCTGATTTTATAACGTTTTACTCTGAAGCCACACCTATTGATGTTTTAGAACATAACAAAATTGGATCAAGACCTGCACGTAGAACTGGCAAACGCTCGTTAGCAGATTTAAGAGCCATCCCTTGGGTATTTAGTTGGAACCAATCCCGATTCAATATTACTGGATGGTTTGGACTAGGTCATGCTATCAAAAAACTAAAAGAAGAAGCTCCAAATGACTATGAAGTTTTAAAAAACACATTAAGTCATTGGGCGTTTTTAAAATACATGCTTATTCACATTGAAACGAATCTCATTATTGCCAATCCTGACGTTATGAAAGAATATGCTACATTAGTAAAAAATTCAGACATTAAAGACCATTTCTTAACTATCATTCTTGAAGAACATAAAGAAGGTAAAAAACAAATAGAGCAATTATTTGGAGAGTCATTAGAGAACAGACGATTTAATCAGTTAGAAAATTTGAATAAAAGAGAACACGAATTGCGTATTTTACATCATCTACAAGTAAAATACATCAAAGAATGGCGTGTACTAAAAGAAGAAGAACCAGAAAGAGCAGAAAAAATACTTACTAAGTTATTGTCTTTAATCAATTCCATCTCTAGTGGACTAAAAAGTACAGGTTGATTTCATAGAATTAATACAATTGAAAAAGACCGATGCTATTACAAAATAGTATCGGTTTTGAATTTTTAAGTATATAGAAACAAATACTACTTTTGTATCACTAAATAAAATAAGATGTCATCAATGATAAACATACAAATTTGGTCTGATATAATGTGTCCGTTTTGCTACATTGGAAAACGAAGACTAGAATCAGCCATTGCACAATTCGAATATAAAAATGCCGTAACTATCGAGTGGAAAAGTTTTCAATTAGATGCCAACTTCGTCGCCACAAAAGAAGATAGTTTGGTTGAACATTTAGCAGAAAAATATAGAAAAGATACCGATTGGGCACAACAGATGCTCGACGATATGACACAGAATGCTAAAAACGTTGGTCTGAATTTTCACTTTGAAAAAGCTAAAATGGCGAATTCGTATAATGCACATCGTTTGTTGCATTTGGCCAAAGAAAAAGAAGTCGCTGATTCGTTAAAAGAGCTGTTATTCAAGGCCTATCTTACCGACGGATTGGACATCAACAACATTGTCGTACTAACTGCTTTAGGCAAAGAAGTAGGATTGGAAGAAGAAAGTATAAATTCGGTACTTTCCTCAGATAAGTTTGGTGACGCCGTTAGAAAAGACCAACAAGAAGCACAAGCTATAGGCATACAAGGAGTTCCCTTTTTTGTTTTGAATAATAAATATGCCATTTCTGGAGCGCAATATCCCGAAACATTTTTGAATGCTTTGAAACAAATTTGGGAAGAAGTAGAAAACACCAGCATCAACACAGAAGCAGATAACTCTTGTTGTGGCATAGACGGATGCAATTAAAAGGCAATGGATATAAAAAATAAAACAATCCGCTGGGGAATCATTGGTTGCGGTAATGTAACCGAAATTAAAAGTGGACCCGCCTATCAAAAAACAGAAGGATTTACCATCGGAGCTGTGATGCGTCGTGATGAAGAAAAAGCGGCTGATTATGCCAAAAGACACGGCATAGCCAAATACTACACCGATGCTGATGCCCTAATCAACGACCCTGAAATAGATGCGGTTTATATCGCAACGCCTCCAGATGTTCACAAATATTATAGTCTAAAAGTAGCCGAAGCTGGAAAACCCTGTTGCATAGAAAAACCATTGGCACCCAACTATAAAGATTGTGTCACCATCACCGAAGCATTTGCCTCTAAAAACATTCCTCTATTTGTTGCCTATTACAGACGAACTTTGCCTAGATTTGAGCAAATAAGAGAATGGATTAACACAAATAAAATTGGCACGATTAGGCACCTTCATTGGCATTTGAGCAAACCCACCTCAGCACAAGACCTTTCAGGAGAATACAATTGGAGAACCGATAGTAAAATTGCTACAGGAGGCTATTTTGATGATTTGGCCAGTCACGGATTGGATTTGTTTGTGCATTATTTTGGAATCATAACCAATGTTTCAGGCATCAGTCTCAACCAACAAGGTTTGTATACCGCAAAAGATGCCGCAACCGCTTGTTGGTTGCACGAATCAGGAATCACTGGAAGTGGTTGTTGGAATTTTGGCACCTTAGAACGGGAAGACAAAGTAGAAATTTTTGGAAGCGAGGGCAAAATTGTTTTTTCAGTTTTTGAAAACGAACCTATGTTACTCACAACTTCAGAGGGCACAACAGCACACGAAATAGCACACCCAGAAAACATTCAATTGTATCATGTACAACAAATGAGAGAGCACTTATTAGGTCGTTCACAACATCCCTCAACGGGAGCAACAGCTACTCATACCAACTGGGTTATGGATCAAATTATTGGAAATGAATTATAAAAAAAGCATTTTTTGAGTATTTTTATATCACTCTAATCCTATCTATTAACCAAACCAACCACAATGGCAAAAGTAAACGGATCAAAAATGCCAGCCTCAAGAAAAAAGGCTTTTGAAAAACTCAACATCAATCACAACAAAAGAGTCATTTTATGCTTAGATGGTGGCGGGATGAGAGGAATTTTAACCCTTCAACTGCTCAAAAAATTAGAAGAAACCGCTGGGATTCCTTGTTTTGAATTGTTTGATATGGTTTCAGGAACTTCTACTGGAGGCATCATCGCGGGACTCATAGCTTCTGGCTATACCGCAGCAGCGATAGAAGAGAAATACAGTACACTAATCGAAGAAGTATTTGACAAAAAACCTTTGGGAGACCGTTTTGTAAATCCGCCAAAATACCTAAAAGGCAATTACCGAAAGTTACTTTTCGAAGAAATTCAAAACACTACCCTAGCCGAAAGTTGTGCCAAAACCGATATTGATTTGATGATTACGGCGCACGATATGACTGCTTCTGAAGAGACTTTTTTTAGTTGTTTCAAACAAAAAGACGGTAGTTTTTATGGCACCTACAAAGACGTATTACTCCGTGCCGTACTCGAAGCCACGATGAGTGCTCCTACTTATTTCAATCCACTTGAACGTTTTGTAGATGGTGGAACGACTACCTACAACAATCCTGTTCTTGCTGGATTTATGGAAGCCATTTCCTATAGCTTTCCCAAAGGCAAGGAAGAAGATTCTGCTTATGATATCACCAAATTATGCATTTTCAGTTTTGGTACCGGAATCTCCAGACAATTTTTACAACCCGACGCTACTCTCAAAATCAAAGGACTGGATATTAAGTTTTGGTTGGAGTGGCTGATGACACAAATGGGACAAGATTCTAGCGCTATGCAAGTAAACACCTTGCGCTCTCCAATAATTAATAAAATCATCGATTTTCGACGATTCCAAATTTCATTAGACCCTCTCTCTATCAAAAAAATACCGAATACCGACGGATTAGACCCCAAAAAATATCCTTCAAAATGGTTGCACGATGTAGATTATTCCATCTTGAACTCAATTGATATGGCTGATATTAATCGCTTTGATTTGATGCAAGTCATAGGTCAACAAATGGCCGAATACATCATCCAAAAAGGCGGCGCTTTTCAAAAAGATTTGGTCGACAGCAACAACAACGACGCTTTGGTGACTACGTTTGGCGACATTGAAAGGATTCAAAAACAAATGAGCGACCCCAATTGGTTGGATAATTTCCACGCCTAAAATAATTGGTGGTTATCTTTTATTTAGTAAAATTCCACACTATTTTACTTTCAACACAGAGAAAAGCTGAATCCTTCTTTTTATGTTAAAAGAAATTACTGCGTAACAAATTCATCTAAAATCACTTAAATTTGCTTAACTTTCTCTTTTAAATAAGAACATAAAGCCGTTGTAAAACGCTACAAATCATATTTCAACTATGGCTACAACCACCTTTGAACAAGTCAATACCAAACTTAAGAATCTTCCCGATTCTGTTTTAGAAGAAGTAGAAAACTTTATTGACTTTCTAGCTTACAAACACGCTCAAAGCGCTCTAGAAATTCCGCAATGGCATAAAGAAATTGTCTCCAAACGTATTGAAGACAATAAAAAGCCAGTTGACGCATTTGAAATGCTAGACAACCTAGACGTTTAAATGACGAAATATACCATTACTGCTGATCCAAGAGTAGCAGACGATTTAATAGAAGCTCGAGATTTTTTGAACTCAAGAAGAAAAGGATACGGCAAAAAATTTTTAAATGAATATCGTAGTTTTTTAAAAAGTTTACAACACAATCCCTTCTTTGAAATACGATACAAACAAGTACATTGTGTACCTCTTAAAACCTTTAAGTATATGATACATTTTAGCATCAATACACAAACCAAGGTTGTACATATTTATGCGGTGCTATCAACCTATCAAAACCCTAACCAACACTGGATTAAGTAAATACCAATTTTATTTTACGATTAAATATAATTTTTATTCGGTATTAATAAGATAATTTAAATGACAATCCGTTACTTGCACTAATAATAAAAATGGCACGCGGATGACGCAGATTTAAACGGAATTTTGATATACAAATCAGCGAAAATCTGCACCATCCGTGTCATCCGTGTTCCATAATTGAATTGCTCGTACACATAGCAAACAGCCATATAATTTAATACCGTGTTAACTTATCAACAGCTACAAAAAATTAACTATCGTTAGCTACTTACGGCAGTTCGAATGCTGTAAATTTGCACTATGTATGCTTTAGTCGATTGTAATAATTTTTATGCTTCTTGCGAACGTGTTTTTCAGCCGAAATTCAACGGAAAACCGGTTGCGATATTATCCAATAACGATGGTTGTGTGATTTCTAGAAGTAATGAAGCCAAAGCGGTTGGCATTCCTATGGGCGCACCTGCCTTTCAAATTAAAGACTTGATAAAAGAAAAAGAAGTCGCTGTCTTTTCTTCCAATTATCCTTTGTACGGCGATTTGAGTAATCGAGTGATGAACATATTGAATCAGTTCACACCGAATATAGAAATTTACAGTATAGACGAAGCCTTCCTGAATTTTGATGGCCTCTCGATTGAGGACTACCACAGCTACGGACTTCAGATGAAAACCCGAGTGCAAAAATGGGTGGGAATTCCGGTTTGCATTGGCTTTGCCGAAACCAAAGCGCTCTCTAAAGTTGCCAATAAAATTGCTAAAAAATTTCAAGATCGCACCCAAGGCGTCTATGTTATTGACTCCGAAGAAAAACGCATCAAAGCCCTAAAATGGACCAAGATTGAAGACGTTTGGGGCATAGGCTATCGCACGACCAAAAAAGCCAAACTGCGTAACATACAAACCGCACTAGATTTTATACAACCCCAACACGAAGCTTGGATTAAGAAAGAAATGGGCGTTATTGGCCTTAGATTAAAACAAGAATTAGAAGGCAAATCAGTACTAGATTTAGAACCTATTGTGCTTCAAAAAAAGAGTATTGCCACTACAAGAAGCTTTCCAAAACAAATCGCTGAATTTGATTTACTTAGAGAACGCATCGCAACTTTTGCCGCAGTTTGTGCCGAAAAATTACGCAAACAACAATCCTGTTGCCATACCATTATTGTGATGCTAGTCATTGACAAACACTCGGTCAACGCCTCAAAATACTATTTCAACAAAGCCATAACATTACCCTACGCAAGCAATTCGACCTTAACAATTTCAAACGCTGCCATCGCTTTACTGAAAGAATTGCTCCAAGGCAACGAAGGCATTAGGTTCAAAAAAGCAGGAGTAATTGTCACCGAAATGATTGACGAGAACAAAAAACAACTGCATTTGTTCGAAGAAGAGAACCCAAAACATTTGGCTTTGATGCAAACCATCGACCAACTGAATCGTAAAATTGGAATGACCAAAGTCAAATTGGCTACCCAAAATCTAAGTCTGACTTGGAACATGAATCAGAATCATTTGTCACCAAAATACACCACAAAGTTTAAAGAAATACTCGAAATACAATGTCTGTAAACAAAGAACAAAAGCTCACTTTCTTCCGTCCAGACTTCGAAAGTGAACTTCGAATACCGTATATCAATGAGGGCGTTTCGGCAGGATTTCCTTCGCCGGCAGCAGATTTTATGGAAACCAACATTGATTTGAACAAAGAATTGAGCGAAAATCCATTGGCTACATTTTACATTAAAGTCAAAGGCAATTCTATGATTGATGCTGGTATCAATGACAAAGATGTATTGGTCGTTGACCGAAGTTTGGAACCCAAAAACAATAAAATTGCAATTTGTTGCATTGACGGCGAATTTACCGTAAAACGCATTCAAGTCGAGAAAGATTGTATGTATTTACTCCCCGAAAATCCAAGTTACAAACCCATTTTAGTTACCGAAGAAAACCAATTAATCATTTGGGGAATGGTAACTTATGTGATTAAAAAAGTATAAGCTACTTTCACAAAACCCTTTTTCTGAAAACTCCTATTTGAACCCGTTATCAAATAAAAAAGGTGAAACCATACATTTGGCCTCACCTTTTTTAAACTAACTAATCTTTATTTTTACCAGAAAATAGAATACAGCGCCACTAATAAACCAACAATTATAAGCGTACCAACTGCAAAACCATTGGAGACTTTAAACATTTTAGTGTCAACTTCTAACCCTTTACTCACTATACCTCGTTTCTCATCCCACAAACTAATTACTACCATCATCAAAACGCATAGTACAAATACAAATCCCATTCTATCTAGAAAAGGAATTTCAAATGCCATCGTTTTGTCTTTTTGTTCTACTAAAGTTGCAAATCCGTATTGGGATAGAAATTCTAAATTCATCAATTGAGGCAAAAACTTAAAAATCACTGACAATACAAAACCGCCTATCGTCGCAAACAAAGCGGCATTAGAACTTGTTTTTTTCCAAAAGAAACCTAAGATAAACATGGCAAAAATACCTGGACTCACAAAACCGGTGTATTCTTGAATAAACTCAAAGCCTCCTTTTTTATCAATACCTAAAAAGGGAGCGATTACTGCGGCTACAAGCATCGCTACAACAACCGTGATTTTCCCCACACGAACCAATTGCTTTTCAGAAGCCTCAGTGTTTATTTTTTTCTTAAAAATATCTAAGGTAAAAATGGTAGAAATACTATTTACTTTTCCTGCCAATGAAGCAACCACAGCAGCAGTCAAAGCCGCAAAGGACAATCCCTTAAGGCCTACAGGCAACAAATTCAACAATACAGGATATGATTTGTCTGGATTCAAAATGCCGTCAGCATCGAGCATCTCCGTTTGTAATCCCCCTTTCATATGAATAACATAAGCTGCTATACCAGGAAGCACTACAATAATAGGCATCAATAATTTTAAAAAACCCGCAAATAAAATTCCGCTTCGAGCGGTTTGCAAATCTGCTCCCAAAGCACGTTGGGTAATATATTGGTTACAACCCCAATAATTCAAATTCACAATCCACATGCCACCCAAAAGTACGGTTAGACCTGGCAAACTTGGATAATTTGAGTTACTACGGTCCAAAATCATATGAAAATGGTCTCCAGATTGGTCGAACATATAATTGAAACCTTCGACCATACCAGTTTGTCCATTGAGTTCTGCAACTTTATTCAAAGCTAAATAAGTAGTTACTAATCCTCCAAAAATCAAAAAAACTACTTGAATTACATCGGTATATCCAATAACTTTCATTCCTCCTAAAGCAATAACGATTGCGAAAAAAGCCAAACCATACATACACAAATCCAATTGAATACCTGAGATTCCATTAATGGCCAAAGCTCCTAGATATAAAATAGAAGTTAAATTCACAATTACATACAACAACAACCAAAAAACAGCCATAATCATGGCCACATTACCATTATAACGTTGACTCAAAAATTGAGGCATCGTATAAATTTTATTCTTGAGATACACAGGAATAAAGAAAACTGCAACAATAATCAAGGTCAAAGCAGCCATCCATTCATAGGTAGCGATAGCCAAACCCATTTTGAATCCATTACCTGACATCGCAATGAATTGTTCCGAAGAAATATTAGAAGCAATCAAAGAGGTGCCAATTGCCCACCATGTAAGAGAGCCTTCTGCTAAAAAATAATCGTGTGATGCTGATACTGACTGAACCTGTTTACGTCTATAAACATAGTAACCGTAGCCAGCAACAATCAAAAAATAAATTAAAAAAACGAGGTAGTCATAAATTTGCAATGTGTTCATTGGTTCATAATTATTTGGTTATTACTTTTTTTATTGTGGTATTCCGTTGGACTTATCTTCTAACCTTTTGTTCCCATTTCCAAGCACTATCAATGGCTTCTCCAAGGGTTGCTGCTGTTTTCCAGCCTAGTACAGTATTGGCTTTTTCGGTATTGGCATAGGCTTCGGTTACATCGCCTTCTCGTCTTGGTACGATAGTATACGGTAGCTTTTGCCCACTCACTTTTTCAAAAGCCGTAATCACTTCGAGTACAGAACTTCCTTTGCCTGTTCCTAAATTGAAGACCTCTAATGCCGTTTCGTTTTTCTTATCCAACAAACGTTGCAAAGCCACTACATGCGCCTTGGCCAAATCTACTACGTGGATGTAATCACGAACACAAGTCCCATCAACCGTAGGATAATCATTGCCATAAACGGACAACTCTTTGCGCAAGCCCATTCCGGTTTGTGTAATAAAAGGGACTAAATTTTGAGGAACTCCGATAGGTAACTCTCCAATTTCGGTAGAAGGATGTGCGCCAATTGGGTTAAAATAACGCAGCAAAATAGCATTGAGTCCACTTACTTTAGTCACATCGGCAATGATTTCTTCTCCTATTTGTTTGGTGTTTCCATAAGGAGACATCGCAGCTTGAATAGGCGTAGTTTCTGCAATTGGCATCATTTCGGCTTGACCATAAACCGTGCAAGAGGAACTAAAAATGAAATGAGCTTCTGGCTTTTTTTGCAATTCTTGCAAAAGATAAACCAAAGAAGCAATGTTGTTCTCGTAATACAATAAAGGATTTTGAACACTTTCGCCCACCGCCTTGGAGGCAGCGAAATGAATTACTCCTGTAACCTCAGTATATTTGGCAAAAAAAGCTTGTACTGCCGCTTTTTCTCTTAAATCAATCTTTTCAAAAATAGGCTGCTTTCCTGTGATTCTTTCAATTCCATCCAAAACATCAATAGACGAATTCGATAAATTATCAATCACGATTACCTCATAACCAACATTTTGTAATTCAACAACCGTATGCGAACCTATAAATCCTAAACCTCCTGTGACAACTATTTGCATCTTATTTGTTTTTATAATGAACTACTGACAATCCTCTCAAGACCTCAGCACTTTTCTCTGGAGTAATATCACGCTGTGACTCGCCCATCATTTCATAACCTACCATAAATTTCTTTACCGAAGCTGAGCGCAACAACGGCGGATAAAAATGCATATGAAAATGCCATTCTGGATGTTCTTGACCATCTGTTGGCGCTTGATGAATTCCCGAAGAATACGGAAAGGAAGTCTCAAAAAGGTTATCGTATTTGGTGGTTAATTGTTTTAAAATAATCGCAAAAGCAGTAACCTCAGCTGCACTAAAATCAGTGATTTTGGACACATTGCGTTTGCTTACAATCATAGTCTCATAAGGCCAAATCGCCCAAAAAGGCACCAAGGCTACAAAATGCTCATTCTCAATAACGATGCGCTCTTGCACTTTCAATTCTTCCTGAACATAATCTTGCAATAAGGTTCGGCCTTGTTGTTCATAATACTGCTTCAAGCTATTATGTGTTTTTTCTACCTGCGTAGGCAAAGACGATTGTGCCCAAATTTGACCGTGCGGATGCGGATTACTACAGCCCATCACACTGCCTTTGTTTTCAAAAATTTGAACGTGGTTAATGTAATCTATAGCGCCCAAAGTGGTGTATTCTTTTTGCCAAGTCGCTACAATATTCTCGATATTCTCGACCTCCATTTGAGGTAAGGTCAAATCGTGTCTTGGTGAAAAACAAACCACTCTAGAAATGCCTCGTTCTGGTTTTGCTTTAAAAAAAGTAGGCGTATTGTTTTCTTCAAAAGCAATAGGTTCTTGTTTTAGCGCAGCAAAATCATTTTCGAAAACATAACAAGAATCATAAGCTGGGTTCACTTCGCCATTGGCACGCACATTCCCTGGACATAAGTAACATTCAGGGTCGTATTCTGGCAATTGCGCACCTGAAATGCTTTCTTTTTGACCTTGCCAAGGTCTTTTGGAACGGTGAGGAGAAACCAAAACCCATTCGTTGATTAAGGGATTAAAACGTCTATGTGGGTCTTCGTTGATATCAAAATTTTTCATGCTATTCATTTTATGCTTTTTGACACAGATTTGCTACGCCTATTCGCTACCACTCGGGTCACGAATTATCACAGATTAATTTTGTGCTTAAAAATTTGTGCAAATCTGTGGAATCAGCGTTAAGTTTTTTATTAGTTATGATGGCTCATATAAGGATGTCCCGTTTCCGATTTTAACATCGTAGATTTTCAACTCAATGTTCCATTTTTCTTGGTACAATTGAGCGAATTTTTGTTTAACCGCTTCTTCTTTTCCTTTTTTAATCAAAGTAATGGTGCAACCGCCAAAACCACCGCCCATCAATCGGGAGCCTATTACGGCATCATCGGCTAAGGCCAATTCGACCAAATAATCCAACTCAGGACAGCTTACTTCGTATTCTCTAGACAAGCCATGGTGTGTTTCAAAAAGTAATTGTCCCAAAAGTTCAATATTTCCAGCATCCAAAGCTTCGCAGGCTTTAGACACACGAGCAATTTCTTTTACTACATAATGCACACGTGTAAAAACAACAGCATCCATTTTGTCTTTCAAAGTCAACAATTGCGCTTCGGTACAGTTTCTGAAACTTTTAACTTCAGGAAAATTAGCTTTGATAATTGCCAAACCTTCTTCACATTCTTCTCTTCTTTTATTATACGCCGACGTAAACAAGGAATGCTTCACGTTGCTATCAAACAACACCAAAGCATAGTCTTTAAAATCAGCGTTGTGGTACTCAAATTCCAAAGTATTGCAATCCAATTTAATGACCTTATTTTCTAGTCCATGCACACTAGCAAATTGGTCCATAATACCACAATTGATTCCCACCCAATGTTCTGCCTTTTGGCTCATCAATGCGCGATTTTGTTGGCTAATGTCTAGATTGAAAAGCGATTGAATTCCGAAAAGAAAACCACATTCTAAAGCAGCCGAAGAAGACAATCCAGAACCTACTGGAATGTTGCTACTAAATACGCAATTAACTCCACTAAAATCAAAGCCATTGTCTTGCAATTGTTTCAAAACCCCTAAAATGTAATTGTGCCAAACGGTTGAACTGAGTTGAATCGATTTCGACAAATCGATTTCGAATTCTTGATTCAAATCGATAGCCACGATTCGAGAAGTAGTCGTATTACTTTTTTCGAAAGCAAAGCAAATAATCTTATCTATAGCAGCAGGCAATACATAGCCATCGTTATAATCTACATGTTCTCCAATGATGTTAATTCTTCCTGGAGAAAGCACTATTTTTTCAGGTGCATTACCAAATGCATCCTGAAAAAAAGCCGTCGTTTTTTGTATTAATGAATCATTCATTATTCTTAAAATTAGAATTATTTTGAAATTGTTAATCTTTCTTCCCTTGTATACAAAAGAGGAAGGATAAAATGTGATTAAGTAAGAATCTAAAGTCATCGTTTTGTCATTCCGAAGAATGAGGAATGACAAAAGTGACTACCATTATGCGATTTCTCCTTCGTCGAAATGACAGAAAAAAAATCTAACATGGTGACATTAACGATGCTTATTGTACTATTTTTTTATTTATTTCTTTGCTTCCAAAGTCAATTTACCCGCCTTTAATCCAGCTCCATTCACTTCCAATTTGATATCGCCTGCGGTAGTTTTCGATTTCACCAGTACAACCAATTTTCCACTAAACAATTTCATCGTGTCTTTATGGAACATTTCGAGTGAAGTCGCATCTCCATTACAGGCGGCACGATACGTACCCGCTCCAGAAACTTTAAATTTTAACTGGTTTGTTGCTGTTGGACAAGGAACTCCATTTTTATCCACTACAGAAACCGTCACAAACGAAATATCCTCGCCATCGGCTGTGATGGTTTTTCGGTCGGCATCCAAAACAATTTGGTACGGTTGACCAGCGGTTCGGATTTCCTTTTCTTCAGCCACTTTTCCATTGTCATCATAAGCAACAACTTTTACCGTTCCTGGTTCATATTTTACATCCATCCACATCAAGCGGTAACGGTTTTGCGGAGTATTTTTGTTTTTGGTTTGTACGCCCATACTTTTACCATTGATAAAAAGTTCGGCACTGTTGTAACTGGTGTACACAAAAACAGGAGTTGTTTGTCCCTCGCGACCTTCCCAGTTCCAATGGGGTAAAATGTGTAGCGTAGTTGCCTTGGTGTTCCAACGGCTTCGGTACAAATAATAACGGTCTTTCGGTAAGCCTGCTAAATCGTTAATTCCGAAATAAGAACTACGAGACGGCCAGCTTTCGTCATAAGGTGTTGGTTCGCCCAAATAATCAAATCCTGTCCAAACGAATTCACCAATTACCCAAGGTTTATCATCCTGAAGTACAAAATCTTCATCGGGAACATTGGACCAACTACAGGCTTCCAAATCATACGATGAAGATTGAAAGTCTGGATATTGCTTCATTTTTTCTTGTACTACAGGAAATTTGTAAATCCCTCTAGAACTCACGGTTGATGCCGTTTCGGAACCCAAAATGAATCCTTGCGGGAATTTTTTGAATGCCTCATCATACAAATGCACGCGATAATTCAATCCTGGAATATCCAACAAAGCTCCAAAACCAGACTCCATAGTCGCTTTCACTTGATCCATTCCTACGGTTACAGGACGCGTTGGATCTTCTCTATGAAAAATCTCCTGCAACCATTTTGCTCGTTTTACACCCGCTTCTCCCCACTGATCTGGGACTTCATTCCCTGAACTCCACATCACAATTGAGGGATGATTTCTTGTGGCTTGTACCAAATTCACTATGTCTTTTTCGGCATATTCGTCAAAAAAGCGATGGTAGCCGTTTTCTACTTTTGGTAAAACCCATTCATCGAAACTCTCTGCCAAAAACAAAAAGCCCATTTCGTCTGCCAACTCCAATTGCTCGAAAGAAGGCATATTATGCGAACTACGAATGGCATTACATCCCATATCTTTTAAAATGGTCAACTGTCTACGCAAAGCCGCTTTGTTTACCGCAGCACCAAGAGGTCCCAAATCGTGATGCAAACAAACCCCTTTGAATTTGGTCACTTTTCCATTAAGACTAAATCCTTTATTGGCTTCATATTTAATTTCACGAATTCCAAATCGGGTGGCAACCTCATCTTTTAGTTCATTGCCAACATACAATTGAGCAACCGCTTTGTACAAATAAGGCGTTTCTGGGCTCCACAATTTTGGATTCTCTACTTTTAAATTTTGATCAAACTCTTTTCCGAAGCGTAAGGAAGATTCCTCTGCACTTACTTTGTGTCCTTCAGCATCAAAAATGGTGGTCACCAAACGCGTATTTTCGCCAGAGGCTTTGGTCTTAATATTGACTTTGGCCACGGCATCGCTAATAAAAGGTGTCGTTATAAATTGCCCCCATTGGTCAATGCTTTCATTGTTCTTAATAATAACACTTACTTTTCGATACAAACCAGCTCCGGGATACCAACGGGAGGCAAATTCTTTATTGGATAATTTTACTGCTACAGTATTAGCGCCTTCTTGAATGAATTGTGAAACATCAAAATAAAAATAACTATAGCCATACGCCCATTCTCCTACTTTTTTTCCATTCAAATACACTTGAGGTTCGCTCATAGCGCCTTCAAAAAGGAGTAGCACTTTTTTCCCTTTGGCTTCTTTAGGCAAAGTAAAAGTATTGCGATACCAAGCAGTGCCAATATGCGGCAAGGCTCCTGTTCTTCCTGTTTTTTCGGTAGCTACATTTTCTCCATTTTGAACGATGGCTACATTTTGTATGTCCACTTTTTTATCAAAAGGACCATAAATTGCCCAATCGTGTGGAACAGTAACTGATTCCCATTTCGAGTCATTGAAGTTGGCCTTAAAAGCGTCTTCAAAATTTCCTTTTTGAAATTTCCAGTGGGCATCCAATACCTTTACCACTCGCGCTTGAGAGAAAGCTATGGCGGTGAAGGCAATAAAAACCAACAAAAAAGAGGGTATTTTTTTCATTTATACAACATATTTTTGAACCATATAAGACATTTAAGGCCATATAAGGTTTTTATTTTAATCTATAGAGTTTCCTCATTTCTAACATTCAGAAATATGGTTTACTTATTTCGTCTTTATTCTGAATCCAATTCATTATTCTTTAAAAGCATCCAATGCTGGTGAAGGTTTCCCATCTGGTTGCCACGCACTCAAGCCATAACCACTCCAAGATTTGGCTCCTTGGGGCTCCCAATACAAAACGCCCAAGCCTTTATGATCGGGAACGGCTCTTACGGCTTTGATCGTAGCAGCTAGAAGTTCTCTGGTGTTTTGTACTTGTTCATCAACACCGCCAACTTCGACCACCATTACTTCTTTCTGATAACGTGAAGCCATATCGTTCAGATTCTTTTGTAAATCGGCTATGGTTTCTGAATAGTCTTTCTTGATCCAAAACGGATAATAAGACAAACCAATTACGTCATACTTTACTTGATGCTCGGTAGCTTTATCAAAAAACCAACGGAATTTTTCGTTGTTGTTTCCTTCGTCTACGTGCACAATTACTTTGATTTTGGCATTCACAGCTTTGGTCGCTTCGTATCCTTTATTCAACAATTGCGCCAGTTGCGCCCAATTGTTCGTGCTCCCATCAGGCCAAAGCATTCCGCCTGGAATTTCATTCCCCACCTGAACCCATTCCGGAGTAACACCTGCTTTTTGTAAAGCGGTCAACACATCAAATGTATGTTCATAGACTTTATTTTGTAACGCATCGAACGATAAGTTCGCCCAAGCAGCAGGTTTGGCTTGTTTGGCGGGATCGGCCCAAGTATCGCTATAATGAAAATCGATCATAATGCGCATTTTGGCTTTTTGAGCACGCAAAGCCATAGCTACTGTTTCTTCCTTACTGCAATGACCGCTTGCTTTGTCTTGGCTTGGATTGACAAATACACGCAAACGAATGGTATTCATTCCGCGTTCTTTTAGCAATTGCAAACAATCTTTTTCCTTTCCGTCGGTATCATAAAAACGATAGCCCGTAGCTTCCATTTGCGGCAACCAACTCACGTCGGCTCCTTTGGCGAAAACCAATTTATTTTTCTTTTGTGCCAAAGCGATAGTGGTACTACTTATAAAAAGAAGCAGTAGCACTATTCTTTGAAAAACGCTAATTGTAGTATTCATAACTAATTGGTAAATGCTTGCAAAACGGGCAATGCTTTATTTGAAAAATCATAGAATGCCTGATTTTCGAAAGTAGACCCATTAGTAGCTTGGTTGCCTTTGAAAGAAACCCATTCGCCTCCCCAATACGCAAAACCTTGTCCGTAAGTAGATGATTTCACTAAATCTTTAATTGCCAAAACAAAGTTTTTTTGCCCCTCTGCTGTAGCTGGATAACCACTAACTAATTGTGAATCTAACCCAACAATATTATTCGTCCAGTCATTGAATCCTAAAGTAAATGGATAAGCAGTTTCTGCAATCAATACTTTTTTAGAAAAGTTTTTTCCTAAGGCATCGATAGTGGTTTTTATTGTAGCCAAATCTTTACCGTGCCAAATAGGATAATACGACAAACCGATATAATCATAATCAACACTTTTTACTTTAGTAAAAAACCAATTAGTATCTGTAGCCGAAACGCCTGCATAGTGAATCATAATTTTGGTACTTGGCGCTTTGCTTCGAATGGTAGTACTCATTGTTTTTAACAAATCTATACATTGTGCTTCTTGATTGATTAAATGTCCTTGAGGCCAAAGCAATCCGGTATTGATTTCGTTCCCGATTTGAATAATATCTGGATTAATTTCGGTCAAAATAGTTGTGGTGTATGAAGCTACCGCAGCTTTTAAATCAGTAAACGATAAGTTTTTCCAAGCAGCTGGAGTGGTTTGAACCGCAGGATCTGCCCAATCGTCAGAATAGTGAACCGTTAACCAAACTTTTAAACCTGCTTTTTTTACTCGCTGTGCTAGAGTTTTTACTTCAGTCAACCCAGAATGTCCATTGGCAGGGTCTTTCCACAAACGAATTCGGATGGTATTGCAACCAGCACTTTTTAATGTAGTCAACATGTCTTCGGTTTTTCCGTTGTTGGTAAAAACGACACCTGCCGCTTCTATTTCTGGTAAAAAAGAAATATCAGCCGCTTTGATAAAATCACTTGTTACTACAGGTGGCGTAACGGTTCCGCCATCGCTTTTTTCGCTATCGCTAGAGCATGCTGTTTGTAACAAAACACTTAGAAGAATAACGATGTTTAAGAAGATTTTTTTCATATTTGTAAAATTTATTTTTTAAAGGTCAAATATGTTATCGCCTTTATTTATAAGTGTTTGTTTTCAACAAACCTGTTGTTAATGGCGATTTCATAATTAGGTAATTAAATTGATTTGGATTGGAATTTATAGATGGTTTTGTGATAATAATTTTCACCTTTTTTCAAGACAGCCGAAGGAAAATGATTGTGATTGGGTGCGTCTGGAAAATTTTGTGTTTCAAAACAAATGCCACTCAACGAATGATAGTTTGCACCTTCTTTCCCAGAAATGGTATCAAAACAATTACCTCCCACATACACATGCACTCCAGGTTGATTGGTATAAACCAACAAATGTAAGTTGTTTTTGGAACTATAAAGCGAAGCCGCCATTTCTTCTTGACTTCCTAAAACGAAAGTGTCATCAATAGACGTTGGACAGTTTTTAGCTTCCAAAAAATCGAAGGCACTTTCGGCTACAGCCAAAACCCTACCAGTTGGTATATTTTGATGGTTTTTCTCTATTACTCTATCTGCATTAACGAATAATTCTTGTTGCGTTACTGCATGTTCATGACCTTCTAGATTAAAGTAACTATGATGGGTAAAGTTCAATACAGTATCTTCAGTAGTGGTTGCGTTGTACTCCACTAGCAACTCATTGGATTCTGTCAAACAATAAGTAACCGTTACGGTCAACTCGCCTGGGAAATTTTCTTCGCCAGCGGGACTTGTATACGACAAGGTAACTGCTGAGTTGATGCCTTTTTTTACGTTCTCTATTTTCCAGTTTTTTTGATGAAAACCAGAGGCTCCACCATGTAACAAATGCTCGCCATGATTGGGATTTAACTTAATGGTTTTCCCGTTCAAGTCAAAGCTACTACCCTTGATTCTTCCAGCATATCTGCCAATTACTGCTCCAAAATAAGGAGGACTAGGCAACTCAAAGGACTTAATATAATCCTCTAAGGTTTCGAATCCCAAAACCACATCTACTTCTTTGTGATCTGCCATAGGAATTTTTACAGATGTTACTGTAGCTCCATAACTTATCACGTGAACTTGCATGCCATTTTTATTGGTTAATTGAACCGCTTGGACTTCCTCACCGTTAGGCAATATACCATATGATTTGTTGATGGAGAGTGTCATAATTTGAGAAATTTATTTTATTTAAGCTTATTTTTTATCAAATGTGAAATTCAAATGTATAGAAAAAAAACACAAAAACATACCAGTACCTACCAGTTTTTTAAACTTCCAAAAAACAGTTAGAAGAATAAAAATCAACCTACTAAAATTGCTCTATTTAGCAACTTAAAAAATTAAAACCGCTGTAAAAAAACAACCCCCGATAGCAAATACTACCGAGGATTGAAAAGTATAAAAAACCAAAATTTATTATTGTGCTACAATGAACGTGTAACGCCCATCTAAATCATTGAACCAAATATCGTATTTACCTGCTGTTACGATAATATCACCTCCATTATCTCCCCAATTCACATCCCAACTGTTATTGGCTCTGAATTTCATCTTACCATCAGTAAGCGTTTGAGTAATCTTCCACATATGGGCATCAAAAGTAGATTGTACCATTGGCACACTCACATCCCATCCGCTAGGCAAAGCATCTCCAACTAATCCAACCGTTGCATAGGTAGTCATAGGCCCAGTGTAAGGCGTCAAAGTATAGGTTAATGATTCTAAATTCAATTCAAAATAATAGTATCCTGCTTTATCTGTAGGAAAAACGGCTGGGTCTGGTGCACTGTCATTGGCTCTGTATTTTACTTTGTCCCCATCAACACCATACGAAGGTGCCCAGAAACCTAATTGTTCAATTAATTTGAATCCACCAGCGTTAAAGTATCCTGTGTAGTAAAACTTAGCGTTGTCTTTTGTGTCTCTAAAAATAGGCATATTCCCTTTATTCACATCCCAACCCGCGATTGTCGCAGGACCTACTTGATACAAATCCACTTTAGGAAAAACGCCTCTGTATGGTGTTACTACAATACTTATTGCTTTAGAATATTTAGGTTGAGAGCCAGTAGTACCTACAGTAGATTTGATACGAATATCAATAGTTCCTTCTACCTCTGGAGTTAATCCAAAATCCAACGCTTTGGTGTTTAGCTCCGACACTTTAATAGTAGCAAAAGAATTTGATGTTGCATTGATTTCGACTGGTGCAGCAAAATCAGTTCCGCTTTTGGCAAACTCCACCGTATAGGTTACGATAGTTGGCGTACCATAAGATACTTTTTCCCAAGTTAAAGTAAGTGCCGTATTATCTGGTGTGGCTTTGTTCAAAATCACTTTTGAACCCGCATCTGGAGTAATAATAGCAAAATCAGCTTCTTGTGGTTCAAGAATCATCAAATCAGTTTCGTTATCACAGGACCAAAATCCTAAAATAGCTACAAAAGCAACTAATAGTTTATATGTATTTTTCATTTCTTTAGTGTAAAGTGGTTATTTTTTTAGTATCCAAGGTTTTGAGTTAGGTTGCTATTTGATCCCAAAGAACCCGCAGGAATTGGAAACAAATCCATAAAAGCCGGAATAGAAACTCCAGTAGAAGCATTGCCTTTCCAAGCCCAATTGTAAGAACCGCCAGAGAATTTCCCAAAACGGATTAAGTCTTGTCTGCGGTGAGCTTCCCAGTGTAATTCACGAGCTCTTTCGTCTAAAACAAAATCAAGAGTCAAATCAGCAGGGACAATATTACCAACAGTGGTATTGTTATTGGCTCTTATTCTAAGTGCATTCACATAGTCTAATGCTTTGGTAACATCTCCTCCAGCTCCTCCGCGTAAAGTAGCTTCGGCATACATCAGGTATACATCGGCCAAACGGAATAATGGAAAATCAGTATCGGCAAAAGTTGAACTTGTTCCATTTTGTCCCGCAGCTGTTTTATTAGAAAATTTAGACAAAATGTACCCTTGAGTTTTAACTCCAATATCTGCAATATCAATCGTTCTTTGTTTAGAAGCACTTCCTGCTACGCCAGTTCCTATTGTTTTACGAGTATCTTGGTTGAATTTGGTACCATCAAATTTTTGAGCAAATTCTTTTCTAATTCTCAAGGCTCCACTCCATCCACCAATTCCAAAATCAGCACCGTTATTTTCCCATACACCAATTTGTCCATTGGTCAATACTGTAGTCGCTCCCCAGTTTTGAGTTTTGGCACCATCAGATTGAATGGTGAAAATCATTTCAGGCGAAGTATGATTATCAGCTTTGAAATTATCCAAATAATTTGCTTTCAAAGAATAACCCGCAGCAATAAGATCATTACACATGGTAATACAATCTCCGTAACGCTTAGTTTTGGTATATACTTCGGCATTCAAGTAAATTTTAGCTAAAATCATTTTTGCCATTCCTTGATCAACGCGTCCGTATTCATTGGTTCTTGCGGCTTTCAAGTTAGGAAGCGCGGCTTTTAATTCTGTTTCTACAAAATCAAACAATTGTTGTCTTGTAAACTCAGGCCCTTTGAAGTTGATTGGATCCGCTTCTGTGTACATAGCTGCTTTACCAAACAAATCCATCATATTATAGTAGGCATACGCACGCAAAACCTTCACTTCATTTCGGTACAATTCGATTGCAGCCAAATCTTCGGCGCTAGTAATGTTACGTGATTTCAATTTTTCAGGAGTACTTTGACGTAAAAATTCATTAGCATAAGCTACAGAAGCCATAGTTCGTGAATACATTCCCAAAAGAATTGGATTCGCTGGTGTCCAAATATTGCGTTGCAACTCAGCTGTTCCACCATCATTTTCATAACTCCAAACCAATTCGTCGGTAGTAAGCTCTTGTAAATACAACAAACATCTACTAAACTGACTTGTTCCTGCGTCTACTCCTTCAAGCGAAGAAGCATCTGGTCCCCAAGTACTCGTAAGCGATAAATTTCCGTATACACCTGCTAAGGCATTTTTGTATCCTGCTGCATCTTTATAGACAGCATCCGAAGCCAATACATCGTCATCTTCTGACACTACATTCAAATCATCAGTACACGATTGAAATAAAGTAGCCAAAGCTAAAAAGGATATAATTATATATTTCTTCATCGTTTATTAAAATTTAAGATTAAGACCAAATAGAATAGTACGCTGTCTAGGATAGATGGTTTTATCAACACCATTATTAGTAATTTCAGGATCTAAACCACTGTATTTTGTCAAGACAAAAACATTTTGAACTCCTGTAAACATTCTCAAACTAGTGCTTTCGTTCATTATTTTTCTAAAAGTATAGCCTAAGGTTACGTTATCCATTTTCAGGTAGGAAGCATTTTCGATATAAATATCAGACAACAACACATTTGAAGTGGTTTGGAAATTTGTATCTAAAATAGAAGAAGGAACATTGCTTAAAATCCCACCATTTTCCATCGCCTCATATTGCGCTCTCGATGCGTCTACTGCATTGAAAATTCGGTTTCCGATACTCGCTCTTAAGTTGAAAGAGAAATCAATGTCTTTGTAATTCATTGTAGAAGCAAATCCTAAGGTCACATCTGGATCTGGATTGTTATAGATGTAGCGGTCTGAATCATTTTTGATGTTATCTCCATTCAAATCAGCAAAAGCACCTTCAATAGCTTTTCCGTTGGTATCATACAATTGTTTGTACACATAAAACGAATAAGGCGTATATCCTTCTCTAAAAATCTGTCCTGGTGTTCCCGTTCCTGCAATATTATCGCCTACATAAATATCTGTTCCGTACACTAAATCTTTGATTCTTCGCTCGAATTTACTTGCATTAAAATTGACATTCCAATTGAAATTTTCTGTTTTAATCGGACTAGCGTTCAAGGTAAACTCAATTCCTTTGGTTGTGAAAGAACCTACGTTTTGGTACACACGGTTAGAGAAATTACTTCCGTCAGAGATAGCCGCATTTACCAATAAATCTTTGGCTTCTTTATAAAACACATCTACCGCACCTGTGATCACATTGTTGAACACCCCAAAATCAAGACCCGCGTTGTACGAAACGGTTTCCTCCCATTTTAAGTTCTTGGTACGCTTGCTCGGCAAGGCAATTGGGAAATAAGCATTCCCAAATTGGTATTGTGAATTACCCCCACCTAAATCGTATTTCTCTAAATAACCATTCGGGTCAGGAATATCTTGTTGTCCTGTTATACCATAGCTCAAACGCAATTTCAAATCGGAAACCACATTACTGTCTTTAAAGAAATCTTCTTTTACTTTCCAAGCAAAAGCGGCAGAAGGGAAATTCCCCCAACGGCTTTCTTTTTCAAATCGAGAAGAACCGTCTCTACGATAAGACAAAGTCAATAAATATTTGTTTTTGAAATTAATGTTGGATCTTCCAAAAAAGCCTAACAGTACGACATCCGTATTCAAAGTAGTTTCAGGGAAAGTCGAGGGTAGATCTGGGTTTAAGATGTTACCAGTATCGAATCGATTGGATTCGAATTTTTGATACGAATGTCCGCCTGTTAGTTCAACATTAAAATCATTAAAACTCTTGTTATATACAAAATAAGCATCTATCAACTTATTTCTTCGAGTCGATTCAGAGTACTCATCTGTTCCGAAAGGAATATTATTATTGGATGGAGCCGAACCAGCATTGGCACCTACCAAACGTCGTCTTTCTCCATTCGATTCATCAAAACCAAGATTCACCACAGCTCTTAAAGAAGGCAAAAAGTGAAATTTATAATCGATTTCAAAATTCCCAAAAAGTCTATTGCTCTTTCCACGATCATTCGTTTGAAGCAACTGCGCTACAGGGTTTCTTGCTGCAATAGCGATTAACGGATAATTTCCGTTGGCATCTACACCAGAAGTGTACTCAAAAAATCCACCATAAGGAGCACCCTCAACACGAATGGGTTGTGTAGGATCAAAACCAATAGCGGCACCTTCAACAGCGTCTGTAAAACGGTTTCTTTCATTGGCATAATTAGCAGAAAGTTTCACCTTTAAATGATTTTCAAAAAAAGACGGGTTCATAACCAAACCTACCGTATTTCTTTTGAACTCATTGGTAATACGCAACCCTTGTTGATCGGTATTTCCTAAAGTTAAACTTGTTGGAATCACACCGAAAAGACTTCCTCTAACCGCTAGATTTTGATCTACTAAACCAGTATTGCGGTAAATTGCCTCTTGCCAGTTGGTATTGGCCGTGCCTAATTTATCTACATCTTGTGGACGCACTTGAGCGATGGTATTTCTAAAAGCTGTTGGGCTCAATACATCAACGGTATTAACCAACTCTCCCGCTCCAAACTGCACATTGTAGTCTACAGAAAGGGTTTTGCTTCCCTTTTTAGTCGTGATAATAATTACCCCGTTTGACGCACGTGAACCGTAAATAGCAGTTGCCGAAGCATCTTTCAAAACCGTCATCGACTCAACTGTACTTGGATTCAAAGAAGCCAAAAACGAAGCTGAACCCGTGTTGGTCGTGTTTTCAAGAGGTAAACCATCAATAACAATCAATGGGTCATTACTTGCAAATAACGAACTTCCCCCTCTAATTCTAATTTCGGATAACGAACCAGGTGCTCCTGATGAATTGATAGACAAACCTGCTACTCTTCCTGTAAGCATGTTCTCTGTAGAAACGTTTACCCCTTTGTTAAAATCTTTGGTAGCCAAAGTAGTTACAGAACCAGTAGCATCTTTTCTTTTTACAGAACCATATCCTACTTGCACTACTACCTCCTTAAGTTCATTGTCTTGTTCTTGCAAAAGAACAGTAAGCGAATTTTGTCCAGAATAAATCACAGTTTGTGATTTAAAACCCACAAACGACACTACGATTTGATCTCCTTTACTCACACTAGAAAGCTGAAAAGTCCCAGAAAAATCAGTAGACGTACTAACTTTAGAACCCTTAACAACTAGATTCGCTCCAGGTATTGGTTGCTTGGTTGTATTATCAACCACCGTTCCAGACAATTTATTTTGTGCCTGAACAAAAAACGGAACAAGGAGCAGTAAAAAGAACAATCTGAAATGCATTGTTTTCAAACTTTTTGTTTTCATTAAATTGATTTTGTTAGTTATTATTTTCTTGAATATTCCCAAAAAATCAAAAGAACCGTTTCTGAATCAAAAATTAGTTTATCCTAGTTTTGGTTGCTAAAAAATGATAATCCTATTTTTTTTTATTTTTTGTGATAAAAACGTTTATTTTTTCTATTTTTTTTGTGAAATATTAAAATCCAAAATTATACGAAGGATTATATTTTACATACCAGTACCTACCAGTTTTTTTGTATATTGCCAAAAAAATTTAACTAACTATGAAATATATCACTGTCCAAAACAACCAAGGTGTACCCAAATACAAACAAATAATTCAATCGATTGAGAAAGCCATCGAATCGGAAAAATTAGTCAAGGGAGATCAACTACCTTCGGTAAATAAAGTGTGTTTAGCACACGAATTATCTCGAGACACTGTACTACAAGCTTATGATGAATTAAAGAAGCGAGGCATTGTATTTGCTATACCTGGCAAAGGATATTACATAAAAAGTGTAGAAATAAATATCAAACAAAAAATATTTTTGCTCTTTGACGAATTGAATATTTTCAAGGAAGATTTGTACAATTCATTTTTAGAAAACATCGGAAAAAACGTTCAGGTTGATATTTTCTTCCATCATTTTAATTTTCAATTTTTTCAAAAAGTCATTGCAGAAAATAATGGCAACTACACAAAATATATTATCATGCCTACCGCTTTTGAAGAGGCTCATACCACTATAAAAAGCCTACCAGTAAATGATGTCTACATATTAGACCAAACCAATTCCGAATTATTTTCCTACCCTTCAATTCATCAAAACTTTATTCAAAACATTTACGATGGCCTTTTGGAAGGAAAATCTAGATTGGATAAGTACAAAAAGCTCATTATCATCTTCCCGGGATTTAGAGAACCGCTGGGTATGAAAATCGGCTTTTTAAACTTTTGCAAGGACTTTGGATTTGAGCATGAAGTAATTACAGAGTTCAAACACCGAAGCATCACGCCTGGTGAAGTCTACGTCATTCCAAGTGATCGCGATTTGGTAAGGGTAATTGAAAAGGCAAAATCACAACAGCTTACTATAGGTCAAGACTACGGAATCATTTCGTATAATGAAACGCCACTGAAGAAAATCGTAGAAAACGGAATCACGACCATCTCCACTGATTTTGAACAAATGGGTAAAATTTTAGCAGAAATGATTTTGAAAGGGCGAAAGGAACAAATAGAAAACACATGTAAATTGCTATTGAGAAGTTCTTTATAAGAAGAGTATAAAAACAAAAAAACCGCTTCTTTCGAAGCGGTTTTGTACCCGGAGCCGGAGTCGAACCGGCACGGTTTCCCACAGGTGTTTGAGACCAGCGCGTCTACCAATTCCGCCATCCGGGCTTAGCAGACTGAAATAACAACAGTTATTTCTCGCAATAAAGAGATATTTAGTGGTAGCTAAACGTCTTTTTCTTTAACACGGTGCAAATGTAAAAAATAAAATTAAATGTTCAACTAAAAATACTTAAATTTTTCCTTTCAGTCTTGAATAAATTTTCTAAATTTGCACCTCGTTAAAACGACACACACTAACTAACTACACCCGAGGCAAATACAATAACCTTTTAAATGTTTTTTTAAGATCAATTGTAGTACCCATCGGAATTAAACAACAAATTAAATGTCACACCTAGAACCTGAAGCTAAAATTTTTGCTTGTTCACAAAGTGTATATCTTGCAGAGCAAATTGCAAAAAATTACGGAATTCCTTTGGGAAAAGTTACCCTAGCTAAGTACAGCGACGGAGAATTTCAACCTTCTTACGAAGAGTCAATTAGAGGATTACGTGTATTTATCGTATGCTCTACATTCCCAACGGCAGACAATTTGATGGAATTATTAATGATGATTGATGCAGCCAAAAGAGCTTCAGCAAGACACATTACCGCCGTAATTCCTTATTTTGGTTGGGCTAGACAAGACCGAAAAGACAAACCAAGAGTTCCAATTGGAGCTAAATTAGTAGCTAATTTATTAGATGCTGCAGGGGCAACCCGAATCATGACTATGGATTTGCACGCGGATCAAATTCAAGGATTCTTTGAAAAACCGGTAGATCATTTATTCGCTTCCACGATCTTTTTACCTTATGTAAAAAGTTTAGGATTAGAAAACTTGACCATCGCCTCTCCAGACATGGGAGGTTCAAAAAGAGCTTATGCCTATTCTAAATTCCTAGAATCAGACGTTGTTATTTGTTACAAACAAAGAAAAGTAGCCAACGTTATCGACACTATGGAATTGATTGGTGAAGTAAAAGGAAGAAATGTAATTCTAGTAGACGACATGATCGATACTGGAGGAACATTAGCAAAAGCAGCCGATTTAATGATCGAAAAAGGTGCTTTGAGCGTAAGAGCCATTTGTACACACGCAATTTTGTCTGGTAGCGCTTACGAAAAAATAGAAAATTCAAAACTAAGCGAGTTGATCGTTTCGGATTCTATTCCATTAAGAAAAGAATCTAATAAAATAAAAGTGTTGAGTTGTGCACCACTTTTTGCCGAAGTAATGCACATGGTACACCACAACAATTCCATTAGTGGAAAATTTATAATGTAACATTAGTGAATAGTACTTAGTCATTAGTAATTAGCAAAAAAAACAAGGCTAATCACTAATAACCAATTACTAATCACTCCAAAAGAAGAGTTTAATTAATAACTATTTAAATATTTACAATGAAATCGATTACAATTAAAGGATCAGAAAGAGAAAGCGTGGGCAAAGTGTCAACTAAAGCCTTACGTAATGCTGGATTGGTTCCTTGCGTATTATACGGAGGAAATCAAGCAGTGCATTTCTCAGCAGAAGTTATTGCATTCAAAAACTTGGTTTACACTCCAAACGCACACACAGTTGTGATTGAACTTGGAAATGGTAAATCTTTCAATGCTGTGTTACAAGACATCCAAGTACACCCAGTATCCGACAAAATTTTACACATTGACTTTTTCCAAATCCACGAGGATAAAGAAATTACAATGGAAGTACCTGTAAAAGTTATTGGTAACTCTAAAGGTGTTATGGCTGGTGGTGATTTACGTATGAACAACCGTAAATTAAAAGTAAAAGCATTACCAAAAAATCTTCCAGATTTTGTTGAAGCTGACATTACTCCACTTGAAATGGGTAACAAATTGTACGTTACTAAAGTACCTACACCAAACTTCAAAATCATGCACCCAGACAATACAGTAATTTGTCAAGTGAAGATCTCTCGTGCGGCTATGAAAGCAGCTCAAGAAGCAGCAAAAGCAGCAAAAGCTCCTGCAAAAGGAAAGAAAAAATAATTTTTTTCAATCATTATATCAAAGCGCCAGTTACACAACTGGCGCTTTTTTTATTCTGAACTTGTTTTAATCTGAACTTGTTTCAGATTCTATAATTCATAATTTTAATTAGAAGCACAAATCACTTCTATTAATCACGAATCCTCCTGCTGTCCGCTATATCTTTACTGCCGAACCCCGTCAGCAAAGGATGCCGCTCCCATCAGGGCTACACTACACGACTCCTTTCCATAACAATTACAGACTTTCAATTTAACTTCTGCACTAAATACACTATTTTTGCAGCTTCATAAAATAGATTCAAATTTTGTTTCCATCACGAAAAAAGTAGTGATACAAAGCAAAATAAAACCAGTGGTTCACGAACACCAAAAAAACATAGAGAAAGTGAGTAAAAAGTTTTTAATAGTAGGATTAGGCAACATCGGAGCCGAATATGTCAATACCCGTCACAATATTGGTTTTAAAGTACTCGACTTTTTGGCTAAAAAAGAAAGTCTAGATTTTCAAACCGTAAAACTTGGGGCTTTGGCAGAATACAAGTTCAAAGGGCGAACTTTCTTGCTTTTGAAACCCAATACCTATATGAATTTGAGTGGCAAAGCCGTAAAATACTGGATGGACCAAGAAAACATTCCACTAGAAAACATAATGATCATTACAGATGACCTTAATCTTTCCTTTGGAACTATTCGTATCAAAGGCAAAGGAAGCGACGGCGGCCACAACGGATTAAAAAACATCAATCTTATCTTAAATACCCAAAATTATACGCGCTTTCGTTTTGGCATAAGTGACCAATTCAAAAAAGGGCAACAAGTAGATTATGTCTTAGGAGAATGGGACGAACAAGAAAAAGCAGCACTTCCTGAACGATTAGAAATAAGTACAGAAATTATCAAATCGTTTGGCACCGCTGGACTTAACAATACGATGAATAGCTTCAATGGAAAATAAAAAAAGGGAAACATTATTTTGTTTCCCCTTTCTGTTTTTATAAAGACCTAAAGAACAGCTATTGAATGACTATTTTTTTTACTTCTTTTCTGTCACCATCTTCAACGGTGACTACATACACTCCAGCCATTATCTTTTTCAAATCAATCGACTCACTAAAATTAGCTGTGGTCTCGTATTGCTTTTGATACACTTTTCGTCCTAACATATCTACTACCGAAACTACAATAGGCAAACTAGACACACTAGAAAATTCAATTTTAAAATTACCATCCGAAGGATTAGGGAATAATTTAAAATCGGCAATGCCCAATTGTTCTGTACCCAAAGTTGCTTTTTGAGTACAAATCGTCACTGAAGCCGAACTAATTGTTCCACTAGCAGCAGGATAATCGTCCCTAACTCGCAAAACCCATGTACCAGCTGGATTTTGAGCATTAAAACCGCTCAACAAATCTGTTGGTGTGACAACTTGGAAGTCACTACTAGCACATTGAATTACAGAACCACTATCATCAATCTTTAATGTCAATGGTATTCTTGAACTCCCACAAACCCTTTGCAACAAACGTACCGTTGTATTCTGTGGACTTACAATTTCCAATTCTACATCAGACATATAAGTGTGCGACAAAGCAACTTCAACATCAACATCAGTAACATTCCCCAAATCAGCAGGCACCACAATTTGTCTTGTGGTATAACTACTTACTCCATCAGGAATAGTAATGGGAGCTGAAAAAGTATACGTATTACAAGCCGAAACAGTTGTGTAACCTATAGCAAATGGGGTAGGATTCATCGAATAAAAAATAGAATTAGTAGGCTCTACCAAAATCCTACATTTCAAAGCGGTCACATCAGGCACCACAATAGATTGTGAGCCATCATTGGGCGTGTTACTAACTAAAGTTATTGGAAAAGTAAGACCACCATCTGTTGACAATTTGATATTCACATTAGATGCTCCCAACAATACATTAGTGCCATTTACATTCCAAGTAATAGTTTGGGCAGACCCTTGAGTCCAACTTAAATCCGCACTCGCTTGAGAAGTGACTTCAAAAGGACCAGCAGTACCACTTACGGTTACCAACATTTCATCAGAAGCGGTTTGACCAGACCCCAAAGCTGCGTTATCTCTTGCAGTAAAAACAAAGGTCAACGTTCTACCTATGCTACTCAATGATTCCCACGGACTGTTAAGTTTATTGCTTAAAACATTACCATAAGATGGAAAATAGCGAGTCAACGAAGCTGTTGGCAAAAATGATCGAAACAAAGGCCCATCAGCCTTATCCGGAACAGCTATACTATTACCTCCTGAAGCAGTAATCGCAGTATCATTTTGTTCCCAAACATAAGTAAAAGAACCGTTAACAGTTCCGCTTGTAGTCCCTTTCAATACAAAAGGAGTACTTTTAGGAATCGTATAATCTGATCCCGCATTTACCGCAAATACAGCAGTGGTTATAGCTGTTTTAACTGGACATGTTTTGGGCGCTAAATTTTGCTGAATTTGATTAATACTAGCAAAAGCAAAATAATCATCGGAATTGGATTGAACATCATAATCAGTAATACCCGCATATCCCATAATAGTCGACCCACTACCAGGCTCGACATTAGTTCCTGTATCTTCAATATCATACGAAAATGTATGTGTAGCCCCTAATTGATGCCCAAATTCATGTGCTACAAAATCAATATCAAAAGTATCTCCTTCGGGCTTACCATTTGCCGGGGAAGTAAAAGCTCTAGCTTTTTCTGAATCACAAACACAACCTATACAACCTGCATTTCCTCCATTACCCGAAGCACCAAATAAATGTCCGATATCATACTTATCAGCTCCTAAAATAGTACGAACGGTTTGTTCCAATTCTAAACTCCATGCATCAGGAGCATCACCATCTACAAGGTCTGAATATGGATCTGTTGCAGCATCAGTAAAAATAACTTTATCATTATCAGCGATAATAATCAATTTTAAAGCCAATTCCCTATTAAAAACCCCATTTACCCTAGTCATTGTAGCATTCATAGCTGCCAAAGCACCCTGAACAGTTCCTCCGTGATAAGCAGTATACTCACCAGTGCAAGATAAAGCCAAACGCATCGTACGAAAAACACGATCACTAATTTTTGTCTTTGCTGTTTTAGACAATAAACTTGAGGTTAAATCTTTTTCATCAGTGGTACAATTCAAAGGCAATTCTCCTTTGGCTTTTTTATCTGATTGATACAAAACATATTTTTGAGTCTCTCCTTTTATCGGTTCCATAAACTCAGCTGGTCGACCATTGCTTCGCAAAACCATAGTTTGTATTCCTTTTTCTGAAGTGCTGAAATAAACTGTGGCATTAGGATCTGTAATCCCCTTTCCACTAAACGATTGAATCGTCGGAAATTGTGCCTGTAATGCTGGATCAAAATTGGAAGTTTCCCAGATTAAAAAACGCTCCATTGCCCCATCAGCATTAGGAAAACTAATTATTTCTTTGGCGGCATCCACTCTCTTTTCTCTGGTTACTGCCAAAGTTGTCTTCAAATTTTCAATATTCAATTCATACAAACCTTGATTGTCTCTTTGATCTGCAGCTTGAGTTCTACTAGAAATTGAAGCTGTCGAAACACGTTTCCAAAAAACTTTATCTTGAGCTTGAACAAGTGTTGAAACACAAAATAAAACCAAAAAAAATATCTTTTTTTTCATTAATTTATGGTTTTGAGACATTAAAGTTACTATTTTTATTTTTATGACTCCTAATATTTAAATGGAAACATTACAAATTTTTGTGTTATTTTTTTTATGAAAAATAAAAAAAATTAACAGAATACCGTTGATAAAACTTAAAGTAAAAATACTATTACCACAAATAATTAAAGATTCGTCTCGTACTCAAAACTATTCTATTCATCAAACAAAATTACTACTGAATCAAAATTTGAACTATCAATCCTTTGGTCTTACTTTAAAATCATACTTTAATATTGCCGCTTTTCGAAATAGATAGTATAAATTTGCAGCTTTATAAATTAGTCATTTTGAAGATTTTTCACTCCATAAACGAATTTGTTGCTACCAAAAAAACGATTCTAACTTTAGGCACTTTTGACGGCGTTCATTTTGGACACAAAACCATTTTGAAAAAAGTAACACAAGGCACGATGAATGGAAACTACGAAAGTGTAGTACTTACTTTTTTTCCTCATCCTAGAATGGTGCTCCAAGAAAAATCGGAAATAAAGCTATTAAATACCATTGAGGAAAAAATAGAATTATTAGAACAATTAGGTATCGAAAACTTAATTATTCATCCTTTTGATACTACTTTTTCTCAATTAACTGCCGAGGAATTTGTTAGAGACATTTTGGTCAATCGTTTCAATATTCAAAAAATTATTATTGGATACGATCATCGTTTTGGCAGAAATAGAACAGCAGATATCAATGACCTGATTACCTATGGCAAAACATATCACTTCGAAGTTGAACAAATCACAGCTCAAGAAATCAATGCCATCTCTGTTAGTTCAACCAAGATAAGAACTGCCATTTTAGAAGGCGAAATTGACTTGGCTAATGCTTATTTAGAATATCCTTACCCTATTTCTGGTCAGGTAATTCAAGGCAAACAATTAGGCAGAACCATTGGCTTCCCCACTGCAAATATTGCCATAGCAGAAGATTTTAAATTAATTCCAAAAAACGGAGTATACGTTGTAAGCAGTTTCATTGACGAAGAACTGGTTTATGGAATGATGAATATTGGCACCAATCCGACAGTTGGAGGCGAGAAACAAAGTATAGAGGTTCATTTCTTAGACTTCAGTAAAGATTTATACAATCAATCCGTTAAAATTTCGATTTTGCATCGTTTACGCTCAGAACAGAAATTTCAAAATATCGATTTTCTAAAAGCACAATTGGCACTTGACGAAAGCACTACAAGAAAATATATCACTGCCAATCAACTACTTAACAAAAGTTAATCTTTCTTAAAATAAGTTTACAGTCGTTTTTTTGAGTAACTTTATGGCTATTGAATTCATTTTCAATAGACTAAAATCTAACTTAAAAAACTACATTATGAAAATTTCAAAAGAATTTCAGAACGGCTTTCTTATTTTTTTGGGTATTGCCATTTATTTTTTGTTCATGAACTTAGTTGGCCTGTCGGATGTTTTCTACTTGCGTTTATTCAACACGCTTTTTGTATTGTATGGTGTGAATCGAACCATTATGATGAACATTCACGATGGGGAAGTATTTTTGGTTAACAATGCAAAATCCGCTATGAAGACTTCCCTAATTGGTGTTTTCCTTAGCATTATAGGATTGATTATTTTTAGCTATTTGCAAGGAGGAGATCAATATGTACAATCGCTTTCTAAAACATTTCTTTTTGGTGGAAATCCATCTGTGATGACCTATAGTATTTGTTTGCTATTTGAAGGAATTGCCTCAACCGTTGTAGTAACAATGCTACTTCTCTTATATTGGAACAATCGATTGGTAACGGACTAACTTCTCTCCAAATAATACCGCTTTTAGACCGCCTAGATTGTTACTTCAAAACAAATTGATTACTTTTGTGGCACTAAAAATGCACCTATGAGCAGTACAAAACACAATTGGACAAGAGAAGAAATCATTGCCATATATAATAAACCATTAATGGATTTGCTTTATGAAGCAGCATCTATTCACAGAAAAAATCATGACCCGAATGTAGTACAAGTTTCTACTTTGCTATCAATAAAAACTGGCGGATGTCCTGAGGATTGCGGATACTGTCCACAAGCAGCAAGATACCATACAGAAATTGAAGGAAATGATTTGATGTCTGTAAGCCAAGTAAAAGCACAAGCTTTAAGAGCAAAATCTGGAGGATCTTCAAGAGTTTGTATGGGAGCCGCTTGGCGAAATGTAAAAGACGGTCCTGAATTTGATCAAGTACTAGAAATGGTTCGTACCATCAACAAACTGGATATGGAAGTATGCTGTACTTTGGGTATGCTTACTGAAAATCAAGCCAAAAGATTAGCCGAAGCTGGTTTGTATGCGTACAACCATAATTTAGACACTTCTGAAGAATACTATAAAGAAGTTATCTCTACAAGAGGTTTTGAAGATCGTTTACAAACTATAGAAAATGTTCGAAAAACGAATGTTACCGTTTGTAGTGGAGGAATTATTGGAATGGGAGAAAGTATCGAAGATCGTGCAGGAATGTTGGTATCACTTTCTACTTTAAATCCACAACCAGAATCAGTGCCAATCAATGCTTTAGTTGCCGTTGAAGGAACTCCAATGGAGGAAGAAAAACCAGTTGAAATTTGGGAAATGATCAGAATGGTAGCAACAACAAGAATTGTAATGCCAGAGACCCAAGTTCGTTTATCTGCTGGAAGAATGAACATGAGTAGAGAGGGACAAGCTTTATGCTTTTTTGCTGGAGCAAATTCTATTTTTGCAGGAGATAAATTGCTAACTACACCAAATCCCGATGTGAACGAAGACATGAAAATGTTTGAAATGTTAGGATTGCAACCGCAAAAACCATTTATAAAAATCATGCAACCTGAAACGGTAGAAGCAGAAGACTCTCAGTATAACGCACTTGGTGAAAAACCAAAATGGTCTAGACCAGGTCATACTATCGAAAGAAATGTAGAAGCTAGTAGTAAGAATAAGTAGAAAATATTTTACCATAAATTAAAGCTTTATTAACTTTGCTCTTAGTCCAAAAAACTAAGAGCTTTTTTTTAATTTTTAATTTCCTTCTATGAAACTGAATCTTACTAAAATTGAACGTGTTGAAACTATTTCAAAAGAGGATTTTTATAACCACTACATTAAAAAACAAAAACCCTTAGTAATACAAAAATTAACCAAAGACTGGCCCGCTTACGAAAAGTGGAACCTCAATTACATCAAAACTATTGCTGGCGACAAAATTGTTCCATTGTATGATGATCGTCCAGTTTCTCATAAGGATGGCTTCAACGCAGCGCACGCCACTATGAAAATGGCCGACTACATCGACCTTTTACAATCAAAACCCACAAATTATCGCATTTTTCTATACGACTTAATGAAAGAAGTACCTGTGCTTCAAAATGACTTTAAATGGCCTAAAATAGGGCTGCGTTTAGTAAAACAATTGCCCATGTTGTTTTTTGGAGGAGAAAATTCTAAGGTGTTTATGCATTACGATATTGATTATTCCAATATTTTACATTTTCATTTTCATGGAAAAAAACAATGCATGCTTTTTGCTCCAGACCAAACTCCCTTTCTATATAAAGTCCCTCATGCACTTATAGCTAGAGAAGATATCGATTTTGACAATCCTGATTTTGATAAATTCCCTGCTTTACAAAAAGCAAAAGGATTAATCACAACCTTAGAACATGGCGAAATGCTCTATATGCCGGAAGGGTATTGGCACTATATGAAATACTTGACTCCTGGATTTTCAATGAGTTTAAGAGCCTTTCCTAGAAGACTTAACAATCTATCAAAAGCAGTTTATAATGTTTTCTTTATGCGCTATTTTGATAGTATTATGAGAAAAGTCAAAGGGCAAGCATGGATTGATTACAAAAACGAAAAAGCCATAAAAGACACCGAAAAAATTTAACCGCAAGAAGTTTATAAGAAAAAACATTTAAGTCAAAGAAGTTTTTTGGGAATAAGCTCCGTGTTTTAAACCATATAAGACAAATAAGGACATAGAAGTTTTTAGCTGATTCCTATAAAATAAAACACTTTTACTTTGTGTAGCTTAGTGCCTTCTTAGTGTTGCTTTGTGGTAAAAAAATTTAACCGCAAGGTTCGCAAGGGTTTACGCAAAGAACGCAAGGTTCAAGAGTATGGTTTTATGGTAAAAATTTTAACCGCGCAAACTTTAACAATTAAACTATTTAACCCGTTGGGTGAAATTATTTTTTACCACATAGAATCATAGAATTTGTAGTTTTTTTAAGAGAAATAAATAGACGTTTTACTATTCACATAGCTCATCTATGTGAGAAATAGTGCTATTTCTGTTTTTTTCTATGTTGATTTGCTATTAATCTATGGCTCTATGTGGTTTAGTTTTTATTTTATTAGAATTTCACCCAACGGGTAAACTATTTAGATTAAAAGAAAAACCCTTTCAAAGCACTTGTCTCTGAAAGGGTTTTTAGTTAAAAAGCTATTTCTTTAGTAAATAATCTTCTTATTACTAATGGCGCCGTTGGCCAAAGTAGTTTTCACTATCAAGGTTTGTTCACTCGAAGGCAAATTCGAAATTGACCATTCTTGCGCATTGATTTTTGATTTATCGTATACTTTTCTTCCTAACAAATCAAATAGTTGCACTTGTGTTATCGCCTCTGCTG
>JAGOFG010000061.1 GCA_017997335.1 Flavobacterium sp.
ATGAAACCAGAACAATAAGTCTCCCAATAACATATTGTAAATCAAAAACTTTAGCTAGTTTTTGATTTTTTTTTTGTCCGAAACTAAAAAGATAAAAAAAAGTGTACCTTTGCAAAAAATTTGTCAAAATTGAATTCTAATTCATTACTTCACATTAAAAGACAATAAGTTACCTTATTTATGAAAAAAATCGTTGAATACCGCAAACTACTGAATGTAGACAAAAACGTAGACCTTAAAGAGTTAAAAACTATTTATCGCAATGCGATGAAAGACGCGCATCCTGATAAATTTCAAGGCGATGAAGAAGGATTAAAAGCTGCTGAAGAAAACAGTAAAAAAATCATTGAAGCTTACCATTTCTTAGTAAGCATCAATCCAGAGACTATAAAACAAAACTTACCTGAATATACTGAGACTATTGCTACATCAACCATTACTGACTACAAATTTGTAGAAGGACGTTTGATTATCAATTTCTCTAACGGAAGTGTTTACGAATACATTAGTGTACCAAAAGCAACTTACGTAAAAATGGTCAATGCTGATTCACCAGGGCGTTTTGCCAAAAGACACATTCTTAATGCGTTCACTTGGAGAAAAACCATCAATCAAGATTAATTATTTTCAAAAATATTCTATAAAAGCACTCATTTTGAGTGCTTTTTTTTTTGAGTTCATAAATGTTTCTTAAAAAAAATAGACTATAACAAAAATTTAGGTCGCAATAGTATGTGTAATTTATAAATTTAAATACTTTTGCAAACAAAATCTAATAACATAACTCAAAAATGAAAAAAATCATTTTATTATTATCCGCTTCTGTTGTATTGTTTTCATGCAACAAAACGTCCTACACAATTTCTGGTACAGCCAAAGGAATTGAAAATGGAAAAACAATCATTTTAGAAAGTCAAGATGACAAACTAGGTGTAATTGCTATTGATACTGTAAAAGTTGAAGATGGTAAATTTGAAATCGAAGGTAAAGCTACTGAACCAGCATTCCATTTAATAACAGTTGAAGGAATTCAAGGAAAATTACCATTCATCCTAGAAAACGGATCTATTGAAATCGTAATCAACAAAGATACCCTTCAAAAATCTAAAATTTCTGGAACTTACAATAATGACGAATATGCTTCTTTCAATGAAGAAATTACAAAAGTTCAAAAGAAATTAGTAGATTTTCAAACAGCTAACACTCAAAAAATGAATGATGCTCAAGCTAAAAAAGATACTGCCGTTATCAACAGCTTGATGAAAGAATTCATGACTATCCAACAAGAAGTTAGTACTGCATCAAAAGCTAAATATGTTTCTTATGCAGAAACTCACCCAAAATCATTCATTAGTGCATTAATCGTTCAAGGAATGTTGAATGACCCATCTACTGATGTTAAAAAAGCAGAGAAACTATACGAAAGTTTAGAGGAATCTCTAAAAAACACTAAACCAGGTAAAGCAATCAAAGCGCGTTTGACTGAAATGAAAGCGCCAACTGTTGGAGCTACTCCAGCTGCACCGGCTGCACCAGGTTCAGCAAAATGAAGAGCCGACTTTTCTGCGCCTAACCCGCAAGGAAAAGTGATTAGCTTAAAACAAAGTTTAGGAAAAGTTACCATAGTTGATTTTTGGGCGTCTTGGTGTCCTCCATGCCGCAAAGAAAATCCAAATATGGTAGCCTTATACAAAGAATTACACGCAAAGGGATTAAATATCATTGGTGTTTCCTTAGACAAATCAGCTAAAGCTTGGAAAGAAGCGATTGCAAAAGATGGGCTAACATGGACACAAGTTTCAAATTTGAAATTTTGGGATGAACCGATTGCAAAACAATATAAAGTTGAAGCCATTCCAGCTACATTTGTGCTAGATGCTTCAGGAAATGTAGTAGCACAAGGATTAAGTGGTGCTGCTCTAAAAGCCAAAGTAGTGGAACTTTTAGCTAAAAAATAGTCCTAACTACTAAAAAATAAAAAAATCTCCCTAGTGGAGATTTTTTTATTTTATTCACTACCAATACATTAAAAAATATCCGAAAATTAAGTGTATTTTTTATTTGGAGAACTCAAAAGTGTTCTTATATTTGCACCCGGTTAGCACAATAAGCAACAGCTTATGAGTCTTGGGGAGATACTCAAGCGGCCAACGAGGGCAGACTGTAAATCTGCTGTGAAAACTTCGCAGGTTCGAATCCTGCTCTCCCCACAAAAAAAGTCCCGATGCAAATCGGGACTTTTTATTTATACAAAATTCTGGTTTATTCTAAAATAAAACTCACACTCACATTTACTACAATTGCAATTTCTCCAATAGCCAATGTTTCTCTTGGCGTAGACTCAGCGGAATCACTCATAGTGGTCTTCATTGCAAACACTGGTGCAGGTGATGGATAGTAATTTTGAGAATTATCAGATATCATTAACGCTTTGCCTACTTTTTGTCCCAATACAGACACGAAATCATCTGCTTTAGCTTTGGCATCCTTCATCGCTAATTTTCGAGCCTCCGCTTGATATTGCGTTAATTTTGATGATTGAAACGTAACACCATCAATACGGTTAACTCCTGCATCTACTAATCCTTCCATTAAACTATCATATTTGGTCAAATCTTTTAACAAAATCTCTATAGTTTGACTAGCATTATACGAACGCTTTTTTGATTCATATTCATATTGTGGATTTAGCGCAATACGACGAGTCTTGTAGTCTTCTGCAGGTAAGTTTATTTTTTTTATAAACTTTAGAACAGCTTCAACTTTTTGGTCATTTTCTTTCTTAACATCTTTAGCATTGGCTCCTTTGGTTTCTACAGTTATTACAATTGCTGCTTGATCAGGAGTTACCTTTACTTTTCCTTCTCCATTCACACTAATTTGAGGTGTTGGTTTAATGTCTTGAGCCTGAACTACAAACACTGAAAAGATAAACAATAGGATAAGTACTTTTTTCATAAGAATACTATTTAATTATTAATGTATGAATTTATATCTAAAACTAATTACAAAAGTAGTGCCATTATAACTTTCCTCTTTTTTCGAGAATAAACAAAAGAACAATTGGAATCGCCAAAAGAATCACCATCAAAGTGTGTTCAACCAATAACTGCGGTTCTTTTACCAAAGTAATCACATAGCCCCCAACAGCCCCACCAAAGTGTGCCGTATGACCAATATTATCATTTTGAGCTTTCATTCCGTAAATAGAATACAGCAAATACAATATTCCAAAAAGATACGCTGGAATTGGAATTACAAAGAACAATCCCAACATCATATCAGGTTGCAATAAAATAGCAGAATACAACACCCCTGTAACGGCACCTGAAGCTCCTACAGCTCTATAACTGTAGTCGTTTTTGTGAAAAGACATCGTAAGTAAACTTCCAAAAACCAAACTTCCAAAATACACCAAAACAAAGGAAAAAGTCCCTAAAAAGCCTATTACTACTGGGGCGAAAAAATACAACGTAAGCATGTTAAAAATAAGATGAGAAGCATCTACATGTAGAAAACCAGAAGTCAACATTCGGATTTGTTCACCTGCTCGAATACTTCCTATATGAAATTCATATTTCCTAAAAAAATAAAGGTCATTCCAACCTTTGTAACTTATTACCACATTAGCCAAAATAAGGACTAGCAAAATCATATTCATAGTAAACTTTTTATATATAATGGTAAAGATAGTAATCTTACATTTTTAAACCCTAGTTGTGCCAACATTAAATTGTTTCCTTTTTTGGGCTATATTTGCATAAAAAATTAGCATGCAGTTTCTGGTTTACATTATAGTTTTTCCAATTCTTTGGATTATTTCTATCCTTCCTTTTCGCGTTTTTTATTGGTTCTCAGATCTTATGTACATCATCGTTTATCGAATTGTGGGGTATCGTAAAAAAACTGTCCGCGAGAACCTGGCTCTGGCGCTACCACATTTGAGTATTGAAGAACGATTGGCTATTGAGAAAAAATTCTATCATCATTTATGTGATTTGTTTTTAGAGATGGTCAAAACATTATCTATCTCTAAAGAAGAAATGGATAAACGTTTTAAAATAACTAATATCGAATTGGTTAAAGAATTTGAAAAAAAAGGAAAAAGTGTGGCGTTATTGACCTCACATTATGCAAGTTGGGAATGGTTAATGACTCTTAATAATCAAACTTCTTTTTTTGGTATTGGTGTTTATAAAAAAATTGGCAATAAATATTTTGATCAATTGGTACGCGACATTAGATCGAAATTTAATGCTGAATTGGCAGAAACAAAACAAGCAATACCACTGATGCGCGAAAATCAAAAGAGCGGAAAAATGTGTATGTATGGTTTGGTAAGTGATCAATCACCTAAGTTAGATCGTGCTTTTCATTGGCACACTTTTATGGGAGTAGAAGTTCCTGTTCACATTGGTGCCGAAATGCTTGCCAAGCGTTACGACATGAATGTACTATTTGTTGATGTAAAAAAAGTAAAAAGAGGTTTTTACGAAGCCACTTTTATTGATCTTTCATCGGATGCTAGAAGTGTGCCTGATTTTGAAATCACTGAGCAATTTTTGAAATTGGTAGAACAGCAAATTTTAGATGCTCCAGAATATTATTTGTGGACACATAAAAGATGGAAACACAAGCGTTAGTCTATAAAAAAAACTCATTACGAACTGTAATGAGTTTTTTTTATAAGAATAATTTAAAGTCTACTTAGCAAACCATTGTTCAACTAATGCATTTTCGAAAGAAGTTGCTTGCTGATGAATAAATTCATTGGTTTCTGAATCATAACGATACTCTAACGCCCATTCTTTATGATTCTCCGCTAAAGATTTAATAGCATTGCAAACGTATTCTATTTCAGATGAAGTTGTAGTGGGATGAATTGACATTCTGATCCATCCTGGTTTGCGGATTAAGTCTCCAAGACTTATTTCGTTAACCAACTTATGAGACGTTTCTTGATCTACGTGTAACAAAAAGTGACCGTAAGTTCCTGCGCAACTACATCCCCCTCTTGTTTGGATTCCGAAACGATCATTGAGAAGTTTTACTCCTAGATTAAAATGCAAATCGTCTATAAAAAACGAAATCACACCCAATCGCTCTTGATGTTGTCCAGCTAAAATTTTGATGTTTGGAACATTTCGTAGTGAATCAAACACATACTCCACAATTTCGTGTTCACGTTTCAAAATATTGTCAATTCCCATTTCGTCTTTCAACTGAATGGCCAGAGCGGTTTTAATCACTTGCAAGAAGCCAGGTGTTCCTCCATCTTCTCTGTCCTCAATATTATCGATGTATTTGTGTTCTCCCCAAGGATTTGTCCACGATACGGTTCCACCACCTGGACAATCTGGCACCATATTGTTGTACAATTTTTTATTAAAAACCAATACTCCCGAAGTGCCTGGTCCGCCTAAAAATTTGTGCGGTGAAAAGAAGATAGCATCCAAATACGCTTCTTCATCTTCAGGATGCATATCAATGGATACATAAGGACCTGAGCAAGCAAAATCCACAAAACATACCCCATTATGCTGATGCATCATTTTGGCAGCCTCGTGATAAGGCGTGCGAATACCTGTAACATTGGAGCAAGAAGTGATTGAAGCAATCTTTAGTGTTCGTTCTTTATATTTTTCAAGTAATACTTTTAGATTTTCTAATGAAAAAAGACCATCTTCAGTGGAAGGAATTACTTCAACATCGGCTATGGTTTCTAACCAAGAGGTTTGATTGGAATGGTGCTCCATATGAGAAATAAAAACTACTGGTTTTTTCTCGATTGGAATGGCAATAAAATCTTTTAAGTTTTCAGGAACTTTAATCCCTAAGATACGTTGAAACTTATTCACAACTCCAGTCATTCCTGTACCATCTGTGATTAAAACATCATTTTGATTGGCATTAACGTGTTGTTTTATGATATTTCTAGCGTGGTGATACGCTTTGGTCATAGCTGTTCCAGAAACGGTAGTTTCTGTATGCGTATTAGCGACAAAAGGTCCGAAGGCATTCATTAATTTTTCTTCGATGGGGCGATACAATCTTCCGCTTGCAGTCCAATCGGTGTAGATGATTTTTTTTCGTCCAAATGGAGATTCAAATTCTTGCTCAATTCCGATTATATTTTTGCGAAATTGTTGAAAATACTGTTCTAAAGCCGTCTCTTTTGTGCTATTTGTCATTATATCTTTCATTTGATTGCAAATATATTGTATTTGATTGAAAACGTAGGATTGATTTTGGTTTTAACACTAAAAAGAAAAACCTTTTCAATACTGCTACTGAAAAGGTTTTTCTTGATTTAGAATGCTAAAAAATGAAACCAAAAAAGCCAGTTGTAGCTCTTTACCCCCGATAGGAGCGACATCCTTTGTTTTTTTCTTTAAAAAACAAAGATATAGCGGATAGCGGGATTCCTGTTTCCTGATAAGCCTAATGCGTTGGTCCTAAAAACTCAACTTGTTATTTTAGATTCCAGCGACTGCTTTGATTTCGTCAATGATTCGCAATGCTAAATCGTCGGCCAATTGTTGTGTAGCGGCCTCGGTATAAATACGGATAATTGGTTCTGTATTTGATTTTCTTAGGTGTACCCAATTCTCGGCAAAATCAATTTTCACTCCGTCAATGGTCGTGATATTTTCTGATTTATACTTATCAGTCATGGCTACCAAAATCGCATCCACATCAATTTGAGGCGTCAATTCGATTTTGTTTTTACTCATATAATATTCAGGATACGAAGCACGCAAGGCAGATACTTTCATTTTTTTATTGGCCAAATGCGTCAAAAACAAAGCCACACCCACCAAGCTATCGCGCCCGTAATGCAATTCAGGATAGATGATTCCACCATTGCCCTCACCACCGATAATAGCGTTATTTTTTTTCATTAATTCTACAACATTCACCTCGCCTACTGCACTCGCTTCGTAGCTGCCCCCGTGCGCAACCGTTACATCGCGCAACGCTCTTGAAGAAGACATATTCGAAACCGTATTACCGGGAGTTTTGCTCAACACATAATCGGCGCAAGCCACCAAAGTGTACTCTTCGCCAAACATTTCGCCGTCTTCGCTGATGAACGCCAAACGATCAACGTCTGGGTCTACGACGATTCCCAAATGCGCTTTTTCTTCGACTACTAAAGCTGAAATATCCGTTAAATGTTCTTTTAAAGGCTCAGGATTGTGAGGAAAATGGCCATTAGGTTCGCAGTACAATTTTACGACTTCAACCCCCATTTGCTCTAACAATTTTGGGATGATGATTCCGCCAGATGAATTCACACCATCAACCACCACTTTGAAGTTGGCTGCTTTTACTGCTTCAATATCGACTAATGGCAAATTCAATACTTCATCGATATGAATATCCATATAAGCGTCATTGATGGTAATTTCGCCCAAACTATCTACGTCTGAAAAATCAAAAGCTTCCGCTTCGGCAATTTCTAATATTTTCTCGCCATCGGCACCACTTAGGAATTCGCCTTTTTCATTGAGAAGTTTCAAAGCATTCCATTGTTTTGGATTATGTGACGCAGTCAATATAATTCCTCCATCGGCTTTTTCCATAGGAACAGCTACTTCAACGGTTGGTGTCGTGGACAATCCTAAGTCGATTACATCAATGCCTAAACCTAATAAGGTATTCACCACTAAATTGTGAATCATAGGTCCAGAAATACGAGCGTCTCTACCAATTACAACGGTGTTTTTTTCTTTATTGCTATGTTTTTTTAACCAAGTTCCGTAGGCCGAAGCAAATTTTACTGCATCTACAGGAGTTAAATTGTCCCCAACTTTTCCTCCAATCGTTCCTCGTATACCTGATATTGATTTGATTAATGTCATTTTATTTCAATTTGGTTATAGCTACAAATATAAAAAAGTTGGATGGGCTTATAGTCTTTCCAACGAAAAGTTTTTGGTTAAGGAAAATGACGCTTTTATTGTGAGACTTTTTAAAGTTTGTATCTTTGAAAATAGTCAAAGCAAAACAATGAACTTTCTCGCGCATATTTTTCTTTCGGGTGATGATGAATTACTCAAAATTGGCAATTTTATGGCCGATGGCATTCGTGGAAAACAGTACGAACACTTCCCTTTGTCCATACAAAAAGGTATTCGTTTGCATCGCTTTATTGATACTTACACCGACGCACATCCTGTTTTTAGAAAGAGTACACAAAGACTGCACTCCAAATACCATCACTATGCTGGAGTGATTGTTGATTTGTTTTACGACCATTTTTTGGCCAAAAATTGGAGTACTTATTCTGATGAAAATTTAGAGGAGTATACCGAAACTTTTTATCAATCGTTAAGAGACCATTACGATATTTTATCCGAAAGAACCAAAGGAATGATGCCTTACTTAATAGAGCACAATTGGTTATTGAGTTATCAAACAGTAGAAGGGATTGGTCGGATTTTGTCACAAATGGATAATAGAACCAAAAATGCATCCAACATGAGGTTTTCCTCGAATGAATTGGTTGAATTTTATCCCGAATTTGAAGAAGAGTTTACTATCTTTTTCAAAGATTTACAAGAACAAGTTTCCCTAAAAATGCAACATTTATGAAAATTTCTCAATTTCTTTTTCTTTTTATTTTCTGTAGTTTTTTGAGTGAAAATGTTCAGGCGCAAACCGGTCTAATCGCTAACAAAGCTATGGTAGTGTCTGCACGAGAAGAAGCTTCTAAAATAGGTGTCGAAATTATGCAAAAGGGAGGCAATGCTTTTGATGCTATGGTGGCTACCGAATTGGCTTTGGCAGTTGCTTATCCGTATGCGGGAAATTTAGGCGGTGGTGGCTTTATGGTGTATCGCAAAGCGAATGGCGAAATTGGTTCTTTGGATTATAGAGAAAAAGCACCTTTGGCAGCTCATAAAACGATGTTTTTGGATAAAGAAGGTAACGTCATCAAAGGAAAAAGCACGGAATCGCCTTTGGCTATTGGTGTACCAGGAACCATCGCTGGTGTTTTTGCCGTTCATAAAAAACTGGGAAGTCTGCCTATGTCCGAAATACTAAAACCTGTAATTGCTTTGGCAGAAAAAGGAGTTGTCGTTACGCGCAAACAAGAGCGCCGATTAAACGATTACAGAGAAGAAATTATAAAAGTGAACGGCAATCAAACCTTGTTTGCAAAACCTTTTAAAGAAAAAGACACCATAAAATATCCCGCTCTAGCAGCAACATTAAAGCGAATCGCAAAAAATGGTCGTGATGAATTTTACAAAGGACAAACGGCAAAAACGTTAGTACAGTATTTGCAACAAAAAGGAGGCATCATCACAATGAAGGATTTAAAACAATACGAAGCCAAATGGCGCACTCCGCTTTCGTTTCAATATAAAGATTTGAAAATCATTTCTATGCCTCCACCAAGTAGCGGTGGTATTTGTTTGGCTGAAATTTTTAAAATGATTGCTCCTTTTGATTTATCTAAAATGGGACATAATTCAACAGCATCTATACAAGTAATTGTAGAAGCGGAACGCAGGGCTTATGCCGACAGAAGTCATTATCTTGGCGACCCAGATTTTGTTAAAATCCCAATTAAAGCATTGTTGGCTGATGACTATTTACAACAACGAATGAGTAGTTTTAGTTTCGAAAAAGCCACGTTGTCCTCAGAAATCAAAGAAGGAAAAGTGAACTATAACGAAAGTACCGAAACCACTCACTATTCTATAGTGGATGCAGCCGGTAATGCCGTGGCAGCTACCACAACCTTAAATGATGGGTATGGTTCAAAATACTATTGTGATGCTTTAGGTTTTTTCCTCAATAACGAAATGGATGATTTTAGCGCCAAGCCAGGAACACCAAATATGTTTGGTTTAATTGGAAACGAAGCCAACAGTATTGCTCCGGGAAAACGAATGCTAAGTTCTATGACTCCAACTATCGTTGAAAAAAACGGTCAATTATATATGGTAGTAGGTTCGCCAGGAGGTTCTACTATTATTACTTCGGTTCTTCAGACGATTCTCAATGTTTACGAATACCAAATGAGTATGCAACAGGCTGTAAATGCTCCTCGTTTTCATCATCAGTGGTTGCCTGATTTGATTACGTTTGAACCAAAAACATTCGACACTACAACTTTTGAAAAACTAAAAACAAAAGGCTATATCATCAACGAAAAAACTACTCCTGTGATTGGCAAAGTCGATGCTATTTTGGTTTTACCTAATAAAAAACTTGAAGGTGGAGCTGATTTTAGAGGTGACGATACGGCGGTTGGCTTTTAATTATGGATTTCATTACAGCCTTAGAAAAAGAATTTATAGCGCAGGCCAATACAGCACAAAGTATGGCTATGCAAGCGTATATGAAAAATCATTTTCCGTTTTTTGGTATTGCTATGCCACAACGAAGAGCAATTTTAAAATCGGTTAGTGCCGAATATTCGGATAATATAAAAGCAAATGCTCGCGCGCTGGCGTTTCAGCTTTATGAAAAACCACAAAGAGAATTTCATTATTGTGCGATTGAACTTTTGATTCAAAATTGCAAAAGTCTAGTCATAGATGACATCCAGTGGATAGAACAACTTCTACTTACCTACTCTTGGTGGGATACTGTCGATACCATTAGCAAATATTTACTAGGTCGTTATTTGGTTCAATTTCCTGAGAAAACGAATATGGTGATTGAAAAATTTTCTAATGCTTCAAATATTTGGTTAAACAGAAGTACACTTTTATTTCAATTAGACTATAAAAAGAATACCAATTTTACTATATTAGAAGCTGTTTGTGATCACTTTAAACAAAGTAATGAGTTTTTTATTCAAAAAGCAATGGGTTGGGCATTAAGAGAATACAGTAAAACCAATCCTATAGCTGTCCAAAACTATGTTATTAGCACCAATTTAAAACCATTAAGCAAAAAAGAAGCCTTACGTATTATTGAAAAACAAAAACTATGAATTTCAGCACTATTATTACTAGCGTGGTCAATCGCTTCGAATCACTAATTGTATGGAGTCAAAGTAAATTTACTAGTAAACAATTCATCTTTTTATCGAGTGTATTGGTAGGAATATCGGCAGGATTGGCGGTTATTGTACTAAAATCATTTGCGCATTCGGTTTTTACGTTTGCAACCTATGTCAATGGTATTTTAAAACTCAACTACATCAACAGTATTCTGCCCATAATAGGAATTTTATTGACTGTTTTTGTTGTGAATAAATTACTTGGCGGGAGCATAGAAAAAGGTACTTCTCAGATTTTATATGCCGTTGCCAAAAAAGCAAGTATTATCCCCAAAAAACAAATGTATGCTCAAATCGTGACTAGTTCATTGACTGTTGGTTTGGGTGGTTCGGCTGGTTTGGAGAGTCCGATTGTGATTACTGGTGCAGCTTTTGGTTCCAATTATGCACAAAAATATCATTTAAGCTACAAGGATAGAACTTTACTTATTGGTTGCGGTGTTGCAGCAGGAATTGCGGCAGCTTTTAATGCTCCCATAGCCGGTGTATTATTTGCTGTAGAAGTTTTGTTAGTGGATGTAAGCATTTCTGCATTTACACCCATTATGATTGCCGCTGCAACAGGTGCGATGGTTTCTGTGGTTGCATTAGATGAAAGCATCTTACTATCCTTCAAACAGCAAGAGCATTTTCATCATCTGAATATCATTTATTATGTCTTTTTAGGCGTTTTTACAGGATTTGTTTCCGTTTATTATTCAAGATATTTTCAAAAAATAGAGCGGTATTTTCATATTTCTAAACTTTCTGTTTACAAAAAGGCATTGTTAGGCTCAAGTATCTTGGCTTTGTTAATTTTTGTATTCCCAACACTTTTTGGCGAAGGGTATGAAAGCATTCGTATTTTGTCTCAAAATGACCCAGGACAATTACTTGAAAACACACTCTTCAAAGGCTTCCGCAATAACAATTGGATGTTACTTTTATTCATTGGTGCTAGTATGATGCTCAAAGTTTTTGCCACGGGATTTACCTTAAGTTGTGGTGGAAATGGAGGCAATTTTGCTCCTTCTTTATTTCTGGGGTCTTATGTTGGTTTCTTTTTTTCAACCTTACTCAATCTAATTGGTATAGCAAAATTACCGGTAAGCAATTTCACCATAGTTGGAATGGCAGGTATATTGAGTGGCTTATTTCACGCTCCGCTTACCGCTATTTTCTTGATTGCAGAAATTACAGGAGGTTATGGACTAATGATACCGTTGATGATTGTTGCTTCTACTAGTTATGCTATTTCAAAACGCTTTGAAAAACATTCTATGGATGTGAAAAATTTAGCGAAAAAAGGACACGCTTTTACCAGTAATAAAGATGCTAATGTCTTATCAACTTTAGAAACAAGTACAATAATTGACACTAGCTATCTCACTATCTCGCCAAACGAAAACTTAGAACGCTTGGTGGATTTAATATCTCACTCGGACCAAGTGATTTTTCCCGTAGTCAACGAAGAAAATGAATTATTAGGTGTTGTACATTTTAACGACATTAGAGAAATCATATTTAACACCTATCGCGTAAAATATACTTTGGTCAAAGAAATTATGATTGCACCAGTTGCATTAATTGCACCAACCGATCGTATGGAAATTGTGATGAATAAATTTGAACAAACCAGAAAAGCATTTTTGCCCGTGGTCCAAAATGGAAAATATTTTGGTTTCATCTCAAAATCAGTCGCTTTAGAGGCTTACAGAACCAAACTGAAAGCGATGACTATTGACTAATCAAAAAAAAATATACTATTTTTTGTAACAAAAAAGGCTAAGTGCCTACTAACCGAATTAAAATCAAATAACTAAACTCAAAAATTATGAAAACATTAAAATTGACTGCTTTAGCCTTGTTTCTTCTTGCAAGTAGTTCCTCACTTATTGCGCAAACTGCTGACGAAATTGTATCCAAATACATTACTACAATTGGTGGTGCTGCTAAATTAAAAGCACTAAAAGGAGTAAAAATGGAAATGGTTGTGAATGCCCAAGGAATGGAAATTCCTGTTGAAATCGTACAAGAACCAGGTGGAAAAATGTACGTAAAAATCAATATTCAAGGAAAAGAAATGACTCAAATGGCTTCTGATGGGGAAACTGTTTGGAGTACTAGTTTTATGACAATGAAAGCCGAAAAATCCGATGCTGAAACTACCGCTAATGCAAAATTAAGCGCTGCTGATTTTCCAGATCCATTTTTAGATTACAAAACAAAAGGGTACTCAATAGAATTAATGGGTAAAGAAACCAAAGAAGGTACAGAGTGTTACAAAATAAAATTAACCAAAAAACCTATCACGGTTGACGGAGTAAAAACAGATGATGTAAACTATTACTATTTTGATACCGAAAATAATTTACCAATTGCTACTGAAACAGAAATCAAACAAGGTCCTGCTAAAGGTCAAAAATCAGTTTCTACTATGAGTGATTATCAAGAAGTGGATGGTATTTACTTTCCTTTTGCAATGAACCAAGGCGGTCAAGCAATGAAAGTTAAAAAAATCACTTTAAATCCAACGGTAGATCCAAAAGCTTATGCTTTTCCTGCTCAATAACTAAAACAAAACCAACTCGAAGTCCTTATTGAAAAGTAAGGGCTTTTTTTAACCATAAATTTTATGAAAAAAACCACTATTTGGGTTGCTTGTTTAGGAATACTATCAGCAACCACAGTACTTGCACAAGACAAAATAGTACTCAAAGGCAAAGAATTATTTGGTGATATTCAAGCCAGACATATCGGGCCAGCATTAATGAGCGGTAGAATTACCGATATTGAAATGCACCCAACAAATAACAAAATTATCTTTACTGGAACTGC
>JAGOFG010000195.1 GCA_017997335.1 Flavobacterium sp.
ATTGCTTATCTGTACCAATATTTTGGTAGCATCTCTCAAGAGTGTTCGGTCTTTTAAACCATCTTGCACATCAACGCCAATGATAATATCTGCGCCTAGTTTAAGCACCTCATCAACTGGATAGTTATTTACAACACCTCCATCGATAAGCAATTTGCCATCAATCTCAACAGGTGAAAACAACGAAGGAAAAGCGGAACTGGCCAACATTGCCTGAGCCAAATTACCTTTATTGAGTAACACTTGTTCACCGCTCTCAATATCGGTAGCTATACATAAAAAGGGAATAGGAAGCTGATTGAAGTCTTTTACATCTTTTACATTCCTAGTTAATCTTGTCAGTAAATTGAAATTATACATTCCTTTAGAAAGCGCCTCGGGAATTCCAACTCTAAATTTATTAAAAGGCAATACAAAAGCATAGAGCTCGTCATTCCTTTTCTCATAAAAATTCTTTGAAGCTCGAGGAATATAATCATTAATTAATTCGTCAAAATTCGTTTTTTGAAAAATAGAATCAATTTGTGTGGCGGTATAACCTGATGCATAAAGACCTCCAATGACTGCGCCCATACTAGTTCCGCCAATATAATCAATCTGAATTCCGGCTTCTTCGAGTACTTTGAGTACCCCAATATGCGCAAACCCTTTGGCGCCACCACCACTTAATACTAAACCTATTTTTGGTCTTTTATATTGGCTTTGCGCGAATAATGAAAAACTACTAAGTAATAAGATAAAGATAATCGAGAGTTTCTTCATAAATCGGAAATATTATACCGTTATTTTGTCTTGTAAAAGTCGGAAATTTTTTTGGCTTTCGACACTCCTATAACGTCAGAAATTTCTTTTTCAGTTGCCATTTGCAATCTTTTAACACTTTTGAAATGTTGAATTAAGGTAGTCATTGTTTTTTCGCCTATTCCTGGGATACTTTCAATCGATGAATTCAAGGCGGCTTTGCTTCGCTTGTCACGATGATGTGTGATTCCGAATCGGTGGGCTTCGTTTCGCAATTGCTGAATCACTTTTAGTGTTTCGGATTTTTTATCCAAATACAATGGAATTGAATCTCCTGGAAAAAAGAGTTCTTCCAATCGTTTGGCAATACCAATGATGGTGATTTTTCCTCTCAATCCAAGTTCATCAATACTTTTTAAAGCGGCAGATAATTGTCCTTTTCCTCCATCAATAATAATCAATTGTGGCAAAGGTTCTTTTTCGTCCAATAATCTTTTGTAGCGGCGGTACACCACCTCCGTCATCGAAGCAAAATCATCGGGTCCTTCGACGGTTTTGATATTAAAATGACGGTAATCTTTCTTGCTAGGTTTCCCATCTTTAAAAACCACACAAGCCGATACAGGATTCGTTCCTTGAATATTTGAATTATCAAAACATTCAATATGTCTTGGTTCAACAGGCAATCGCAAGTCTTTTTGCATTTGCGCCATAATGCGATTGGTGTGACGGTCTGGGTCGACAATCTGCAATTGTTTGAGCTGTTCTATGCGATAAAACTTAGCGTTGCGAATAGACAAATCCAATATTTGTTTTTTGTCGCCCAATTGAGGCACTGTAATTTTAATGTTTTCCCCCAAATCTATGGCGAAAGGAACAATCACTTCTCTGGACAATAAATGAAAGCGTTCTCTAAGTTCAACAATGGCTAATTCTAACAACTCTTCATCGGTTTCTGCTAACTTCTTCTTGATTTCCATCGTGTGCGAACGAATAATCGAACCGTGGGAAATTTGCAAGAAATTGACAAAAGCGGCACTTTCATCAGAAACAATCGAAAACACATCAACATTCGTAATTTTCGGATTGACAATGGTTGAACGGGATTGATAGTTCTCTAAAACCTCTATTTTTTCCTTTATTTTCTGAGCTTCTTCAAACTTCATTTCGCTAGCCAAATCGACCATCATTCGTTTAAAGTCTTTTAAACTTTCTTTGAAATTCCCTTTAAGGATTTCACGTATGGCATCTACTTGTTTTTGATAATGCTCTAAGCTTTCGTGACCTTCACAAGGTCCTTTGCAATTGCCAATATGGTATTCTAAACACACTTTAAATTTCCCACTATTGATATTATTTTGGTTCAAATCAAAATTACAAGTTCGGAGTGGATATAACTCTTTGATTAATTCCAAAATCGTATTTACGGTCTTGAAACTCGTGTAAGGACCAAAATATTCAGAACCGTCTTTAATCATTCTACGAGTAGAAAAAATACGTGAAAAAGGTTCTTTTTTGATGCACAACCAAGGGTAACTTTTGTCATCGCGAAGCAAAACATTATAACGAGGCTGGAGTGTTTTGATTAAATTATTTTCTAACAACAACGCATCGGATTCTGTGGGAACTACAATGTGTTTTATCGTCACAATTTTTTTGACCAACACATTGGTTTTGGCCGTATCGTGAATTTTATTAAAATAAGAGGATACCCTTTTTTTTAAGTTTTTGGCTTTGCCTACATATAAAATTTTCCCTTCCTTATCATAATATTGATACACTCCTGGATTATCAGGAAGGGTTTGTATTTGAAGGGCTATCGAAGGTTGCGTCATTATAGTTTTAGAAAATTCGCTATCGCTTTTTATTCTGAACAAATTTAGTAATTCTATTTTTCTAAAACTTCTGCGTTGGCTTTTTCTTTCCTAAGACAAAAATGATGCAAAGCGATTCATAAAATAAAACCTTTTAATGCTTAATAATTTTTATATTTAGCCCATTAAAGTTGGCTATGAGAAGTTTAAAACCAATAACGATTTTTGGCGAAAGCATTTTACCAGGAGAAAACAAAACCATCAACGTAGAGATGGCTCGACTCCACACGACTACAAAACTCAACATTCCTATTATTGTTCGTCGGTCTAAATTAGAAGGGCCTGTCGTGCTTTTCTCTGCGGGTATTCACGGAGATGAAATCAACGGCATCGAAATTGTACGACAACTCATTAGCAAAAAAATAAACAAACCCAAACGCGGCACCATTATTTGCATTCCTATTATTAATATGTATGGATTTGTGAATCGTTCCCGAGAATTTCCTGATGGTCGTGATTTGAATCGCTCTTTTCCAGGAAGTAAAAAAGGTTCATTGGCGAGTAGATTTGCCTTTCACATTCTAAACGAAGTTATGCCCGAAGTGCATTATGCCATCGATTTTCACGCAGGAGGCGCTAGTAGATTCAATGCTCCACAAATTCGCTTAGCCGAAAACGACCCCGAATTAAAACTATTGGCCGATACTTTCAATGCGCCGTTTACTTTGTATTCTAAAAATATTGGAGGCTCATTCCGAAACTCGAGTACCAAAATGAATATAAAAATGCTCCTTTTCGAAGGTGGAAAATCATTAGATATTAATAACGAAGTGGCCAATGAAGGGATTAATGGCGTAAAACGAGTGCTAGCCTACCTAGATATGTTAGACCCCAAACACACTATCGAAATCCCTGAAAACAAAACCATTTACATCGAAAAATCGAATTGGGTTAGAGCCAAGTGTTCCGGAATGCTTCACGACTACAATACTATAGGCACGTTTGTAAAAAAAGGAACCATTCTCGCGACCATAACCGACCCCTTTGGGAAATTTGAACGCAAAATCAAGGCGCCTAATGATGGTTACGTAATCAACAGCAATCAATCGCCTATAGTTTACGAAGGAGATGCCATTTTTCACTTGTCTACTTCGTTGGTTCCTGAAAAAAACAAAGCAACAAGCCAACCCGAAGCGCAAATTGCCTCGTTTATGGAGCTATAGCAAATCGTCTAAAACCTAACAAAAGTCATATTCTAATTCTAAAACGCAATCTACCTTTGTAGAAAAAATAAAGGTATGTTGCACTGGAAAAAATTAGACCAAAAAGAACGCAAAGAGCGCATTCAAAAAGCATTAGACGAAAATGTAAATTTTTCGAAAGACATTTCTTTGGGTTATCCAGCATCAAAACTAGACGGAAAAGTTTTTTATGACGATGCGCCTTTTTTGAAAGAAGCGCCTACTTTGCAAACCTATGTCGCCAATCCTAATCATATTGGTTGCCATACCTTGGGCACCTCCGAAAAAGCATTCAAAGGAACCCAACAAATAGAGCGTGAAGTCCTAGATGTAATTGCTGTCGATATTTTCAAAGCCATTCCCAATTCCTACGATGGCTATATTTCGCCTGGAGGAACTGAGGCAAATATTCAGGCCATTTGGATGTATCGCAATTATTTTATGAACCAAAAAGGAGCACAACTGCACGAAATTGCCATCGTTGCTTCTGAAGATAC
>JAGOFG010000062.1 GCA_017997335.1 Flavobacterium sp.
CGATGGTGTAGAAGTAGCCTCCCCACCAATTGTAATTCGGTATGACAAAAGTTTGATTTTTAACGACATGTCCTGCGTTTTGGGCCATTAATCCTCGTTCCTTTAATGCCTCTTTTACAAGAGAAATGTCTCCCTGCTCTAAATAACGTACTCCGCCATGAACCAATTTAGTGCTGCGGCTCGATGTTCCTTTTGCAAAATCGACTGCTTCAACCATAATTGTTTTGTAGCCTCTACTTGCTGCGTCTAGTGCTGTGCCAAGTCCGCTTGCACCGCCGCCAATTATAATTACATCCCACTCTTTGGTTTTGTTTAATTTCGATAATTGTTCTGAACGTTTCATAACGTATTGTTTTTAATGTATTTTTAATAAAATTGATTTCGAATAGCAAACTTAAGGAAACTTAACGAAACTAAAAAGATAAAATGAATTTATTTTTGTTTTTATCTTTTTTTGTATCTTTAACCATTATAAACCTTAATATGAAAGACGTTGTATGACTATTATTAATAAAAGACAAGAGGATATACTAAATGAATTGAATAAAAAAGGGTATGTGAATGTCGTTGATTTATGTGAAACTCATAATGTTTCAACCGTAACTATTCGAAAGGACTTGAACTTTTTGGAAAACGAAAAATTATTGCATCGCACGCATGGAGGTGCCAGTAAGCAGCCCATTTATGCTTTTGAAAGAGATGTTAATGATAAAGAAGGCTTGCAGGTTGAGCAAAAAAAACAAATAGCAAAAGAGGCTTTAAAATTTATTAGTGATTACGATTATATCATATTAGGTTCGGGTTCTAATATTCATTATTTGTCCAGAATTATTACCGGTTTTCAAAAGTTGACGGTGATTACACCTTCATTAAAGGTGTCTTTGGAACTTACTAAAGAAACAAAGATTAATACAATCCAGTTGGGTGGAGATGTTCGAAACAGCTCAACTTCGGTAGTGGGGCCTATTGCAGAGTCTATTTTGGGACAGTTTTCCTGTAATAAATTGTTTTTAGGAACTGACGGTCTTCATTTGGATTTTGGATTGAGCACTTCGAATGCATTGGAAGCGCATTTAAATCAAGCCATGATAGAGGTTGCTGAGCAGGTTATTGTTTTGGCTGATTCTACAAAAATGAATGTAAGAGGTTTTGGTAAAATTTGTAATTTAGATAAAATTGATGTTTTGATTACAGATGAAGGTATAGATATCGAAACTAAAACGAAACTGGAAGAACTTGGTATTGAAGTTGTAATCGCTCCTAAATAATGATTTTATTTGTAGTAAAATAGGTTAGATTTATAATAAGTGTTCATTTATTATTAGAATGTTTTTTTCTTAAAAGGGATGAGATTTAAACCATTGAAAACTTGTAAATCAACGATTATATTGACTTTTAAAATTTAAAAAACCCAAAATTTAAAAAAATCATATACTTTTGCCGACACAAACAAACGGGATATGGCAAAGAATTTAGTAATAGTGGAGTCACCTGCAAAGGCCAAAACAATCGAAAAATTTCTAGGAAGTGAGTTTCAAGTAGAGTCAAGTTATGGGCATATTGCCGACTTGCCTTCAAAAGAAATAGGGGTAGATGTTGAAAATGGATTCAAACCCAAGTATGAAGTTTCTTCGGATAAAAAGGCTTTGGTGAGTAAACTAAGAACACTTTCTAAGAATGCGGAAATGGTTTGGTTAGCAAGCGATGAGGACCGCGAGGGAGAAGCCATTTCTTGGCACTTGGCGGAAGAATTAAAATTAGATGCTAAAAAAACCAAACGTATCGTTTTTCATGAGATTACTAAGAATGCGATTCTAAAAGCAATTGATAATCCTCGTGAGATTGACTATAATTTAGTGAATGCTCAACAAGCTCGTCGTGTTTTGGACCGATTAGTAGGGTACGAGTTGTCACCTGTTCTATGGAGAAAAATCAAAGGAGGGCTTTCTGCGGGACGTGTACAATCTGTTTCAGTTCGTTTGATTGTTGAACGTGAAAGAGAAATTCAGAATTTTACGCCAACAGCTAGTTATTCAGTTGTTGCCGAGTTTACCAACGAAGCAGGAAAAACGGTCAAAGCTAAGTTGCCTAAAAATTTTGCCACGAAACAAGAAGCGCAAGATTTTTTAAATAAAAATACCAACTCCTTATATAAGGTTTCAGATTTAGAAACGAAACCAACTAAAAAATCACCTACTGCACCTTTTACCACTTCAACTTTACAACAAGAAGCGGCTCGTAAATTGTATTTGCCAGTTGGAATCACGATGCAGTTAGCACAACGTTTGTATGAGGCGGGATTGATTACTTATATGAGAACGGACAGTGTGAATCTGTCCAAAGAAGCGATGGATGCGGCTCAAGCCGAAATCATAAAGTCTTACGGAAAGGAATTTTCTAAGCCAAGAACTTTTGCTAATAAAAGCAAAGGAGCACAAGAAGCACACGAAGCGATTCGTCCAACAGATATGTCTTTGCATACCGTAAATGTAGATAGAGATCAAGCGCGTTTGTACGATTTGATTTGGAAAAGAACTTTGGCTTCTCAAATGAGTGATGCCGAATTAGAGCGTACCAATGTAAAAATTGAAGCGAATAATCACAGTGAGGTTTTTGTGGCTTCTGGCGAAGTGTTGCTTTTTGAAGGTTTTCTAAAAGTATATTTAGAAGGACATGATGATGATGAGGAAGAGCAAGAAGGGATGTTGCCTGCTTTGAAAGTAAATGAGCCATTAGCGAACTCATTCATAACGGCAACAGAACGTTATTCTCGACCTGCTGCAAGGTATACAGAGGCTTCTTTGGTGAAGAAATTAGAGGAACTTGGTATTGGTCGTCCGTCTACTTATGCGCCAACAATTTCTACGATTATTAATAGAAATTATGTAGAAAAAGGAACACTAGAAGGGCAAGAGCGTAATTACACACAACTTACGCTTCAAGCTGGAAAAATAGCTGAAAAAGAATTAAAAGAAAATACAGGTTCTGATAAAGGAAAATTAGTACCTACAGACATTGGAACCATAGTAACCGATTTCTTGGTGAAAAATTTTGGTTCTATATTAGATTACAATTTTACTGCAAAAGTGGAGCAAGATTTCGATGAGATTGCTGAGGGCAACATCGAATGGACTAAAATGATGCAAGAGTTCTACGATAAATTCCATCCTAATGTAAAAGATGTTGAGGCAAATGCTGATAGAGAAAGTGGAGAACGTATTTTAGGAACCGACCCCGCTTCTGGAAAACCTGTTTCAGTTCGTTTGGGTAAGTTTGGACCAATGGCTCAAATAGGAGATGCTGAAGATGAAGACAAAAAGTTTGCTAGTTTGCGTAACGAACAAAATATCGGAAACATTACTTTAGAAGAAGCGCTGAATTTATTTTTATTACCAAAAAATTTAGGCACCTATAAAGGAGAAGAAGTTGAAGTAAGTAATGGACGCTTTGGACCTTATGTTCGTCACGGAGCAGTTTTTATTTCTTTGCCAAGAGGTGAAGACCCATTGGATGTTTCTTTGGTACGTGCGCAAGAATTAATTGATGAAAAAGCTTTAGCCGATGCGCCTATTGCTGTTTATAAAGGAGAAAGTGTACAAAAAGGAACTGGAAGATTTGGTCCTTTTATCAAATGGAATGGCATTTTTATCAATGTTTCGAAAAAATTTGATTTTGATAATTTGTCTCAGGCGGATATTGAGTTTTTAATTGAGGATAAATTACAGAAGAATATTGATAAAGTCATTCACAATTGGGAAGACGAAGGAATTTTAGTTGAGAAAGCACGCTGGGGACGTTCGGTTATTACTAAAGGTAAGATAAAAATCGAATTAAGTAAAGATGTTGATGCGTCGAAACTGACTTTAGCTGAAGTTCAGGAAATGATTGCAAAGAAAACACCAGCAAAAAAAGCTCCTGCAAAAAAGGCGGCAGCAAAGAAATCTACACCTGCTAAAAAAGCAGTAGCTAAAAAAAAGTAAACTATGGAGTTTGATTTTCTTGTACCTATAGATAATGAAATCATAGATTATAAAAACCATTTGTCTTCTCAGCACATTGGTGGTGTTATGGCATTGCATACTGATGATGCGTTTCCTGATTTAAGTGAAGTTAAAATCGCTTTGGTTGGAGTGCTTGAGAATAGAGGAGATGAAGGAGTAGCGACTGTTGTGGATTTAACTTCAGTTCGTAAGTCGCTCTATGGGTTGTTTATGGGTAATTGGAAAATGGGAATCGCTGATTTGGGAGATATCTTAGCCGGAAATTCAACAATGGACACTTACTTTGCTGTTAAAAAAGTAGTAGCAAGTTTAATAAAAAAAGGAATTGTACCAATTGTTATTGGTGGTTCTCAAGACCTAACTTATGCACTTTATAGAGCTTATGATGAGTTGGAACAAATGGTTAATTTGGTCGCAATAGATAACAAGTTTGATTTTGGTAAAGAAACGGATCGCTTATCAAGCACTTCGTATTTAACAAAAATGGTTATTGATTCTCCGAATAATCTATTTAACTATTGTAATATAGGTTATCAAACCTATTATAACTCTCAAGAAGAGATTGATATTATAGAGAAATTATACTTTGATGCCTACAGATTAGGCGAGATTTCAAATAATATTGCGCTCGCAGAGCCTGTTTTTAGGGATGCTGATGTAGTAAGTTTAGATTTAACTGCTGTAAAATCCTCAGATTCGGGAAATTTTAATACTTTCGCGCCAAATGGATTTAATGGAAAGGAAATTTGTTCATTGTCAAGATATGCTGGTATAAGTGATAAAGTATCTTTGTTTGGAATATTCAATCATACTAGTACCTCTCAAGAGGCGGTCTTAATTGCGCAAATTATATGGTATTTTATTGAAGGTTATCAATTTCGTTCAGGCGAATATCCCTTTGGAAGTAAAGATAATTACCTTAAGTATATCGTGCCTTTAGAAGAAGAAGAGTTAGTGTTTTATAAAAGTAATAAAACGGATAGGTGGTGGATAGAAATTCCTTTTTTGACTAATGGGAATAATAAATTAAAAAGAAATACGTTGTTACCCTGTTCTTATGAAGAGTATTTGGCAGCTTGTAATCAAGAGTTGCCCGAAAGATGGTGGAAAGCACAGCGTAAAAACAGTGTTTAAAAGTAGTTAAAAAAAAAACGGATTTGTTACTTGTAAAAATTGTTTATTTAAAAAATAATAAATAGGTTTACAAACTTTAAAAGATGAATAGTTAACCCCCAAATTTATATGAAGAAAATCATTGTGTTTACGGCTTTTTTGACTTTGTTAATAAGCTGTGGTAAATCAAGCGATAAAGGAGAATTAGTAGGTGTTAAAGGAGGTAAGTGGCACCCAGAAAAACCTTATGGAATGACATTAGTTCCAGGTGGTTCTTTTATTATGGGTAAATCAGAGCATGATATTGCCGCTATTGACGATGCACCAACTAAAACCGTTACCGTACGTTCGTTTTATATGGACGAAACCGAAATTACGAATAGTGAATACCGTTCTTTCGTAGAATGGGTAAAAGATTCAACTATCAGAGTTCGATTAGCAATTCTTGCGGACATGAATGGTCAAAAATCCTCTGGAGGCAAAGGTAAAAATACTGGAAGTATTGGAGATTTTGCTTTTAATGATTCCGACCCTACCAAGATGACTGCTTACGATAAGTACATGTATGACAATTATTATAGTGTAGGTACTGAAAAAGATCCATACGCTACAAGAAAGTTGAACCGTAAGGTTAAGCTAATAAAGGATACTAAAAAGTATCCAGATGAGTATTATGCTGAAGTAATGGATTCAATGTATTTGCCAATAGACCAATCCTACAATGGTCTTAGAACAATTGACGTTAATAAATTGAAATACAAATACACTTGGATGGACATCCAAGCTGCAGCAAAAGCTAAAAAAGGTTCTAGAAAAGATTTCATTAGAACAGAAGAGATTAATGTTTATCCAGATACGACTGTATGGATTAAAGATTATGCTTACTCTTATAATGAGCCAATGCATAATGATTATTTTTGGCACAAAGCTTATGGAGAATATCCAGTAGTTGGTGTAAAATGGACTCAAGCAAAAGCATTTTGTGCTTGGAGAACTCAAAATAAAAACACTTACATAAAATCAAAACAAAAAGGACGTGATTTAATTAACTCTTTCCGTTTACCTACAGAGGCTGAATGGGAGTACTCTGCAAGAGGTGGTCTGGAGTCAGCTACTTACCCTTGGGGAGGTCCTTACACTAAAAACGATAGAGGTTGTTTCTTAGCCAACTTCAAACCAAGTCGTGGTGATTATGCTGCAGATAATGCATTGTATACTGTAGAAGCAAAATCTTACGAGCCTAATGGGTATAATCTATACAATATGGCTGGTAATGTTGCTGAATGGACTAACGATGCTTACGATCCAAATGGATTTGAGTATGTTTCAACGATGAATCCAAACGTTTCAGATGCTTCTAATAAACGTAAAGTTGTACGTGGAGGTTCTTGGAAAGATGTTGCCTATTTCTTGCAAGTAAGCACAAGAGATTTTGAATATGCAGACTCTGCAAGAAGTTTTATCGGATTTAGAACTGTTCAAGATTACATGGGTACTCAAGTTACAGGTACTACCAAAGGAAGAAAATAAATTAAACCAAATCTAAATATTTTAAATTAACCTAAAAACAAATTATCATGGCATTATTAAGCAAAAAAACAATGAATTTCGCTTACGGTATGGGAGCGGCAGTAGTTATTATCGGAGCATTATTCAAAATTACTCACTTTGAATTAGGACCATTAACAGGAACATTAATGTTATCTATTGGTCTTTTAGTTGAGGCGGCAATTTTTGCTTTATCTGCATTCGAGCCTGTTGAAGACGAATTGGATTGGACTTTAGTTTATCCAGAATTAGCTAATGGCCAAGCTAAATCTCAAGTTAAAAAAGAAGAGAAAGTTGATGCTCAAGGGATTTTATCTCAAAAATTAGATGCAATGTTGAAGGAAGCTAAAATTGACTCTGAGTTGATGTCAAGCTTAGGAAATAGTATCAAAAACTTTGAAGGAGCTGCTAAAGCAATTTCTCCAACAGTTGATTCTATTGCATCTACAAAAAAATACAGCGAAGAGTTATCTATGGCTGCAGCTCAAATGGAATCATTAAATAGTTTATACAAAGTTCAATTAGAAAGTGCTTCAAGAAACGCTGAAGCTAATAAAGAAATTGCTGAAAATGCTGGTAAATTGAAAGAGCAAATGGCTTCAATGACAGCAAATATTGCTTCATTAAACAGTGTTTATGGAGGAATGCTTTCTGCAATGAACAACAAAGGATAATTAGTTTTCGACTAAAATTATTATTTATTAAACTAATTATTTAGAAAAAATGGCAGGAGGAAAATTAACCCCTAGACAGAAGATGATTAACCTAATGTACTTGGTTTTCATCGCAATGTTAGCAATGAATATGTCCAAAGAAGTTTTATCTGCTTTTGGATTGATGAATGAAAAATTTGAAAATGCAAATGCTGCTTCTACACAAAACAATCAAGCTTTATTGATGTCTTTAGACACAAAAGCTGCTGAAGCAAAAGGTGATTTCGTTGCCGCTGCAGCTACTGCACATAAAGTAGAAGTAATTACCAAAGAATTTGATGCTTATATTGCCACTTTAAAAACGGATGTTCTTAAAGGCTTTACTGTAGATTCAGAAACTGGCAAATTACCATATGAGAATATGGATAAAGGTGACAACATTGATAACTGGTTTATTGGTGAAGGGTACACTAAAAAAGGAAATGAAATTATTGCTAAAATTGAAAAGTATAAATCAGATATTAAAGCGGCTTTAGGAGCTGACAAAAAATATGCTGCAATTGCTAAAGAAGTTGATGCAAAGTTTGATTTAAGTGAGGTTAAAGATAAAGAAGGTAATAAAATAAAATACCTTTCGTACCACTTTAAAGGATTTCCTGCCGTAGCATCTGTAGCAAAATTATCTGCTTGGCAAAATGATGTTAAAAAAGTTGAGGCTGATGTTTACAATTCTGCATTAGGAAAAGCAGCTGTTGAAGCAGCTTCTTACAGTAACTATCAAGCTATCGTAGTATTAGAAAAGAATGCTTATTTCCAAGGAGAGAATGTAAAAGGTAAAGTAGTTTTAGGTCGTTATGACGAAAACACAAAACCAACTTCTTTCCAAGGTCCAGGTAGATTAGAAAACGGTCAAGCGGTTATTTCACTTACAGCTGGTGGTGTTGGAGAGCAAAATATTAACGGTCAATTTACATTCTTGGAAGATGGTAAAACAATTCCTTTGAAATTTGAAGGTAAATATGTTGTGGTACCAAGACCTAATTCTGCTACTATTTCTGCAGATAAGATGAATGTAGTGTATCGTGGTGTAGTGAATCCAATGTCTATTTCTTTTGCAGGTATTTCTGATAAAGATGTAGTAGCATCTGCACCTGGTTTGACTAAAGTTGGTAACGGTAAATACAACATGAGTCCAGGTACTGGTACTGAAGTAGTAATTAATGTTACTGGAAAAATGTCTGATGGCAAAATGGCATCAGATAAGAAAGTTTATAGAATTAAAGGAATTCCTGGTCCAGCTGGAACTATTAGAGGAGAAATGGGCGTAGTAAAAGGGCCTAAATCAAATCTTCAAGTGGCTACAATTGGTGCTAAATTAGTTGATTTTGATTTTGAAGTAGGTTTGGATGTTGTTGGATTCAACTTTAAAATTGCTGGTCAACCTACAGTTGTAGTTTCAGGTAACCGTTTAAATTCACAATGTATTACTGCTTTGTCAAAAGCGGGAAGAGGAGATCAAGTTACGATTTCTGAAATTAAAACTAAATTAGTTGGTGCGGGTAGTTATTTATTACCAAGAACAGCTCCAGTAATTTACGAAATACAATAATAGTACGTTTGTAAAAACTACTCCAATATTTTATAAGGACACCATGATGAATGTAAGATTTTTTTTAGTAGCTATTGTCACTGTATTAGGTAGTGTAGCTGGGTTTTCACAATCCAATCTTTTGAATGCCAAAAAGCCTAGTGAAATTGGACTTAAGACTGCAGCTCAACTTATTTCAGATAATGACAAACCATTAGCTTATGGCTATGTTCATGATAGAGATATCTTGATGGGTAAAACAACTTGGGAAATAATTGATTTAAGTGAAAAAATCAATTTTCCTCTTTATTTCCCTATTGATACTGCTAACATTGGACACGATAGACGTTCATTGTACGATGTTTTAACAAAAGCAATGAAGTCAGGTAAGATTACCGAAGTGTATACAGACAGTTATTTTAATACTAAAAAATCGCTTAAAGATATACAAGGTTCTTTATCTCGTATTGATACAACTGATGCTGGTAGAGAATTGATTAATCAAGACCCAGATGCATACAGATCAAGAGTAGTAAAGAAAAAAGTTGTTACTGGTACTGGTAAAAAGAAAACAGTTACTTATGTTGACGAAACAGTTGGACCAACTAAAAGCATTCCTGCTGAGTATATCTTGAAACAAGATTTATCTGCACAAGATGTAACTCAATATAAGATTAAAGGTTTTTGGTATTTTGATAAACGTCAAAGTGAGTTAAAGTACCGTTTACTTGGAATATGTCCAGTAACTCCTGATGTTTACACAATGAACAGTGAGGAAAAAGATTATATTGAATTGTTCTGGGTATTTTTCCCTGCATCAAGAGAGGTTTTGCATGAAGCAAAAACTTTTAATGAAAAGAATTCTTCAATGCCAATTTCTTTCGATCAAATCTTGAATTCAAGACGATTTAATGCAGTTGTATACAAAGAGGAAAATATCTACGGAGACCGTGCGGTTGAAGATTATATGAAAGACAATTCCCAAAATCAGCTTATAGAATCGGAAAGAATTAAAGATAAAATTCGTAATTTCGAACAAGATATGTGGAACTATTAATTAATGTAGTTCATTTTAGAAAAAACTCTTACTTTTTAGTAAGAGTTTTTTGTTTTTAATCTTATTAAATTTTTATAGTATGATTGATTATTTGATTGTTGGTGCTGGTTTAGCTGGAATTTCCTTTGCTGATTTAGCTTTGAATAACAATAAAAAAGTTGTTGTTTTTGAAAACAATTCTCAAAATTCATCTCGTATAGCTGGAGGTTTGTATAACCCAGTTATCCTTAAGCGTTTTACAGAAGTATGGGATGCTAGTAATCAATTAAGTGATATGGATGACTTTTATAATTCATTAAGGAGTAAGTTTTCTGTTGATTTTGATAACAAGCTCCCTATATATCGAAAGTTTTTCTCTGTTGAAGAACAAAACAATTGGTTTTTGGCTTCTGATAAAAAAAGTTTAGCCCCCTTTTTGTCAACTACTTTGCAGTTTAAAAAATACAATGGTATTGATGCTCCATTTGGTTATGGTGAGGTGCTTAAAACGGGCTATGTGGATACCTCTCTTTTATTGGAACATTATCGTGGGTATTTACTTAGTCGTTCTTTATTGTTTGAACAAGAGTTCAAGTATGATGATATTGTTTTTTTAGAGGAAGGAATTGCGTACAATGGCATTAAAGCAAAGCATATAATTTTTGCTGAGGGTTTTGGAATGCATCAAAATCCTTACTTTAATTTTTTGCCGCTAGACGGAACAAAAGGTGAATTATTTATTATCAAAGCTCCTAATCTTACTATTGATGTAATTGTAAATACAAGTGTATTTATTTTGCCTCTTGGAGATGGTCTTTTCAAAGTTGGAGCAACCTATAATTGGAAAGATAAAACAGACTTGCCAACAAGTGATGGTAAAGAAGAATTAATTGCTCGTATAAAAGAAATTATATCTTGTGAATTTGAGGTTATAGATCATTTTGCTGGAGTAAGACCGACTGTTCGTGACCGAAGACCTCTTGTAGGTACGCATGACACCTATTCTCAGCTTCACATTTTAAATGGTTTGGGTACACGAGGAGTTATGTTAGGGCCTTCAATGGCTAAAGCTTTGTATAATAATATTGAACATCAGTTGCCTTTATCTGATGAAATAAATTGGAATAGATATCTTAAGAAATTTAGAAAGTAATTTATTTCTTTGAGTTCAATGGATCGTAACTCACAAACATATTGATGTAAATGTTTCTCGACCATCGTAAAACCCAAGGGAATAAAATAATTAAGGAACCTAATATGGCGAAAAAAGAGTTTTTTATACTTGTTCCTAAAAAAACATAGGAAACTATGAATGTCGCAACTCCTACTGCTACATTTAATGCATAACTCACATACATCGATCCATAAAAAAAGGAAGGTTCAATTTGATATCTTAAACCGCAATGGCTGCAAGTTTCATTCATTTTAAGTACTTTACTCAAATTAAGAGGATTTTTGTCCTCATACATACTTTCATTTTGACATTTCGGACAAGTTCCTGTTAAAATGCTATTTAGTTTGGATCCTTTTTTTAACATTTGCAAAAAATTTTAACAAAGGTACAATTTTAGTTTGCTACCTATGTAACATTAGTCACAATCTATGCTTAATATACATAATTTATCGGTTTCTTTTGGTGGTTCCTATTTGTTTGAAGAGGTTACATTTCGTTTGGGTGCAGGCGATAGAGTAGGTCTAGTTGGTAAAAATGGAGCAGGTAAGTCAACAATGCTTAAGATTTTAGCTCGTGATTTTGCTCCAGACTCAGGAAGTATCGCTCAGGAAAAAGAGGTGCGAATGGGGTTTCTTCGACAAGACATTGATTTTGAAGCGGGACGAACCGTTCTTGAGGAAGCCTATGAGGCATTTACTGAGATTAAGATAGTTGAAAAGAAATTAGAAGAAATCAACCATCAATTAGTTACTAGAACTGATTATGAAAGTGAGGAATATGGACAAATCATCGAAGATTTATCCGATTATACCCATCGTTTTGAACTTTTGGGAGGATACAATTATGTTGGCGATACCGAAAAAATTCTTTTAGGTCTAGGTTTTAAAAGAGAAGTTTTTGACAATCAAACCGATACTTTTTCTGGTGGTTGGAGAATGCGAATTGAGTTAGCTAAATTATTATTACAATCCAATGATATTCTTTTGCTAGATGAGCCTACAAATCACTTGGATATTGAAAGTATTATTTGGTTGGAAGGTTTTTTAAGAAACTTTCCAGGTGTAGTTGTGATTGTTTCTCACGATAAAATGTTTTTGGATAATGTCACTAATAGGACAATTGAAATTTCTTTAGGTAAGGCTTATGATTTTAATAAACCCTACTCTCAATATTTAGAGTTGCGTCATGAAATCCGAGAAAAACAGTTAGCAACTCAAAAGAATCAGGCCAAAAAAATTGAAGAAACTGAAAAGTTAATAGAAAAGTTTAGAGCTAAAGCTTCAAAAGCTTCGATGGCTCAATCACTCATCAAAAAGCTTGATAAAGTGGAACGAATCGAGGTGGATGAAGACGATAATTCAGTGATGAGTATTTCGTTTCCTGTATCAAAAGAACCCGGAAAGGTTGTAATTGAAGCTGAGAATGTTACTAAAGCATATGGCGACAAAATAATTCTAAAAGATATTGATTTGCTGGTCGAGCGAGGAAGTAAGATTGCTTTTGTTGGGCAAAATGGTCAAGGAAAATCAACTTTTATTAAAGCCATTGTAAATGAATTTAAATATGATGGGAATATAAAGCTGGGGCATAATGTTCAGTTGGGTTATTTTGCGCAAAATCAAGCTGAATATTTAGATGGAGAGATTACACTTTTGCAGACAATGGAAAATGCAGCTACTGATACGAACAGAATGAAAGTTCGCGACATGTTGGGTGCTTTTTTATTCAGAGGTGATGATGTAGAAAAAAAGGTAAAAGTTCTTTCAGGAGGAGAGCGTAACCGATTGGCATTATGTAAACTTTTGTTGCAGCCCATTAATGTACTTTTGATGGATGAGCCAACAAATCACCTTGATATCAAGTCTAAAAACGTTTTAAAAGCGGCTCTGCAAAAATTTGGTGGTACATTGTTATTGGTTTCTCATGATCGTGATTTTTTGCAAGGGATGTCAAATATTGTCTATGAATTTAAAGACCAAAAAATAAAAGAGTATTTGGGAGATATTAACTTTTTCTTGGAACAACGCAATTTAGAAAACATGCGGGAAGTTGAGAAGAAAGATGTTGACAAGCAAGCTTCGACCAAAGATAATGCAAAGTCTAAAGCGTCCTATGAGGATCAAAAAAAACATAAAGCTTTGCATAATAGGTTAAGTAAAATTGAGAGTCAAATTAAACAATTAGAGACCGATATACAGCATGATGACAAAATGTTGGCCTCTAATTATGATAAGCATATTGAGGATGCTAATTTTTTTATTGCTTATACAAAAAAGAAAGACGAACTAGATCAACTCTTATTGGATTGGGAAATTGTTCAAGAAGAAATTGATAATTTGTCGTAGACTGAGAATACAGAAACACACTATTTTGTAATATAGTTCAAGATTGGTTACCTATCGGTAACCTTTTTTTATGCAAACTGTATAAGAAGTGGTTTAATATTTTCTATTTTTTGGATTCATTTCCAAAAATAAGATTTTTAAATTTTGAGATGTTGCCAAATTCATTTTATCGGAACACTAAAATGGATGTGTTTTAAGGCCATTATTTATTTTTATGACTATCCGTGACTAGTACCATTCCACAGAATAAATTAGTTGTTGAATGTTTTTCACAAATATGATCCTTTATGATCTTTGCGTCTTCGCGACTTTGCGAGCCAAATTTCACGCAAAGGCG
>JAGOFG010000196.1 GCA_017997335.1 Flavobacterium sp.
GAGGAATACCGTCGCGACTTGCGAAGAGTAGAATATGGCGATGAACGCATCCCCGAAATGGCCGCTTTTTTTGATAAAATGGCCCCTTTAAACAATACCGATAAAATCAAAAAACCGTTGTTTATCATTCAGGGCACCAACGACCCTCGCGTTCCCGTGACCGAAGCCCTTCAAATGCGCGACAAACTCAAAGCACAAGGCAATACGGTTTGGTACCTCGAGGCCAAAGACGAAGGCCACGGCTTCAAGAAAAAAGCCAATGTCGATTACCAACGACTGGCCGTTATCCGATTTATGCAAGAGTATCTTTTAAAATAATCCCACAAAACCCATTCCTAGCGAGTGGGTTTTTTGTTTGAAGAAGGTAACACTAACAAGCAGTTTCGTGATTGGGAGCACCCGTGACCTGCGCCCCACACGAGTCGACCCGCTGTACGCTATATCTTGCTTGCCGAACCCCGGCAAGCAAGGATGCCGCTGCCATCGGGGCTAGACTAGAATGTTTGGTTTTTCATCAGCTGAGGAGTACTAATACAAATCGTATTTATTGAATGATTGTCCAATTCTTTTCCTGCAAGGTTTTCAAAACCTTGTAGGTTTTCTTCGCAACGCCTAATGTTAGATTAATTGTTTGTAATCAATGCTTATTTCAATTCCAACAATCACAATCAATTTATTACATCTCATCGTGTAACGAAATAGTAATTCTGTACTCAAACAGAGTAACTAAATTTTAAATAGAAAAAAGATGCTTTTAACAACAACCAATTCTGTAGAAGATTATAAAATTATGGAGTACAAGGGGATTGTCTCAGGAACTGCGGTAAATGTCCAAAAAATGACTATGACTTTTAATATGCAAAAATATTATGATGGAGTTAGTCAAAGTATTGCAGATGTTAAAGAGCAAGCCTTGGAACAACTTAGACAAAATGCTGAAAAAATAAACGCGAATGCTGTTGTAGGGATACTTGTGGATATTGAAGTAAAAAGCAGTGAGTACTTAATTGTTGCTACCGTAACTGGCACTGCGGTAAGTATTATTAAGCGATAGTATAGTAGTTTGTCTAAGCTGCTATTTCAATTGATACAGTAACATAGTATTTATACAGGACGAACGGAACATTTGTTATGTAGTTCGATTTGTTGTACCCCAACAAAAAACCCATCAACTTTAGCTGATGGGTTTTGGTATTATTAGAGTAGTAAATCTTACCAGATTTTTACTCTTTTCTCTGGAGCGATATACATACCGTCATTCGGTTGAATGTTGAAGGCATCGTAGAATGCATCAACGTTTTGTAAAGGCACATAGGCTCTGTACATACCTGGCGAATGCGGGTCGGTTTTTACTTGTGATTTCAAGGCTTCGTCTCTCATTTTAGAACGCCAGATGGTCGACCAAGAAATGAAGAAACGTTGTTCTGGTGTATACCCATCAATCAATCCTGGGTTGCCGTTTTCTTTTAAGTACAATTGCAAACCATCGTAAGCAGCATTCACACCACCTAAATCTCCAATGTTTTCACCTAAAGTAAATTTACCATCTACAAAAGTGCCTGGAAGCGGTTGCAAAGCGCTGTATTGAGCAGCCAAAGCACCCGTCAAAGCACCAAATTTTTTCAAATCTTCTGGTGTCCACCAATCCACTAAATTACCGTCGGCATTGTAACGTGCTCCTGAATCATCAAATCCGTGAGAGATTTCGTGACCAATAACCCCTCCAATTCCACCATAATTCACAGCTTCGTCAGCTTGATAGTTGTAAAAAGGTGGTTGCAAAATAGCCGCAGGGAATACAATTTCGTTGTTTGATGGATTGTAGTAAGCATTTACTGTTTGTGGTGCCATACCCCAACGGTCTTTGTCTACAGGTTTTGTCAATTCAGCAAAGTTTTCTTTATTACGCCAAATAGCAATGTTTCTTACGTTCTCAAAAAACGTTCCTCCTTCTGCTGGACTTTTGATAGTCAAAGCAGAGTAGTCTTTCCATTTGTCTGGATAGCCAATTTTAACTCTTAGTTTGTTTAATTTGGCAATCGCACTTACTTTCGTTTCAGCCGACATCCAAGGTAAGTTGTTGATGCGATTTTCGTAAGCACGGAAAATGTTTTTAATCATTTTGGCTGCCTTTTCTTTAGCTTCGGCAGGGAATTTTTTCTCTACGTATAATTTTCCTAAAGCTTCACCCACAGACCCTGTTACGGTTTGTAAAGCTCTTTCTTCAAAAGGTCTTTGTTTTACAGCACCCGTTAAGGTTTTACCATAAAATTCCCAGTTGGCTTTTTCAATTTCTGTAGATAATTGGCTTGCAGCTCGGTTCAATAAAGACCAACGCATATAGGCTTTCCAGTCGTCTACTTTATTTTCTTTAAAAAGCGTTTCTAAAGCCGTCATATATTTTGGTTGCGACACGATAATCGTTTGATTTGTTGGCAAACCAATTTTAGTGAAATACGTAGTCCAATCGATGGATGGCGTTAGTTTTTGTATTTCGGCAACGGTCATTGGGTTGTACGATTTACGACGGTCTCTTCTTTCTACACGGTCAAAACGAGGCTTAGACATTTCGATTTCTAAAGCTAAAATTTTCTCCGCATTGGCTTTCGCTTGTTCAGGTTTGTCGCCTAAATATTGCAACATTTTAGCCACGTGAAGTACGTATTTTTCTCTTTTTTCTTTAGAATCCTTTTCGTCACTTACATAATAATCACGGTCTGGTAAGCCTACGCCTCCAGGTCCTAAATTAATTACATTGACATTACTGTTTTTAGCATCGGTTCCTACACCAGCGCCAAAGAAACCAATGCCTCCTGTGGGTTCCATTTCGATTAATAAAGCTTGTAAATCTTTTACGTTTTTCACCGCGTTGATTTTTTTCAAATAAGGTTTTAGGGGAGCAATACCTAATTTGTTACGGCTTACGGTATCCAACATTGTTTTGTACAAATTGATGGCTTTACCTTGGTCGGTGTTGGATTTGTACGCTGGGTTGTTGGCGGCTTCTTTTAGAATCGCCAAAGCGTCAGTATCGGTGCGTTGACGCAATTCGTCAAAGCTTCCCCAGCGGGTTTTGTCGCTTGGGATTTCGGTAGTGTTCAACCAGGTTCCGTTTACATATCGAAAAAAATTATCGCTTGGTTTGATGGTTTTATCCATATATTGGATATTGATTCCTGGCTCTTTGGAGGCCGAAGCGGTTTGTGCTTGGCTCCATCCAAAACTAAAAACTGCTGGTAGTGCAAACAGTAAGGTGGTGGACTTTTTTGGGTTCATATTAAAATTTGAATTAGTTACGATACATTCGTGTCAAAAAGCAAAAAATAGTTACATCGAAATTGCTTTTTTTGCGACAAAAAACACATTATTAAGAGAATTCATCACAATGGAATTCCTTTTTCTTGCTTGTCTAAAATTAGCATTAAAATAATGACATCTCTCCAGTTTTTGACTTTTGAAATTTTTATAAAAAGGGCAAGAATACCCTATGGGACTTCAAAGTCTACTAAAAGTTTAACGTCTTGTGAAATTTTTTTTGCGTGAGGGGTGGAGTGGAGCTCTTTTTTTATCCCGTTTTTTCGCGGGATAAAAAAAAGCGGGAACGGAGACCCGACCCTTTGCCTCGTTTTTTCTACGAGGCGAAGGGGCACGCCCAAATTATTTTAAAAAGAGTAGTGCAAGGCAGACCGTTGTTTTGTAATTTTGCGCGAAATTCAAATGTTGTCTTTCTATTTTATTTTAAAAACCTACAAATGAAAGCTTTCTTCAATAAGTATCGTATATTTTTTGGTGTTTTATTGGTGTTTTCGGCGATTACTATTGGCTTGTTTTACAATGCGTTGAAGCCTGAAAAGACTTTGCCTATTTACAATCCAGCTGACGTGAATCCTGAATTGGTGGACAGTACGGTGCAATATGTGAGTAAGGCACACACGATTGCAGATTTTTCGTTTGTGAATCAAAATGGGAAAAAGATTACCCAAAAAGATTATGAAGGGAAAGTATATGTGGCCGATTTTTTCTTTACGACTTGTGGTTCGATTTGCCCTAAAATGACCAAGAACTTGGCCGAAGTGCAAGCGGCTATCAAAAATAATCCCAAAGTAATGCTGTTGTCGCACACCGTTTTTCCTGAGACCGACAGTGTGCCTGTTTTAAAAGAATACGCGCTAAAACACGGCGTGATAGACAGCAAATGGAACTTGGTTACAGGGGATAAAAAGGAAATTTATACAATGGCTCGAAAATCGTATTTGGCCGTTAAATTGGGAAAACC
>JAGOFG010000197.1 GCA_017997335.1 Flavobacterium sp.
ACTCAACAAACAATTTCAAACACACATAATTGATGATAACGCAAGCCCCAACTACTAAAAAATAGCGAAACAACTGGATACGCCCACGTAAAGCAGAACCCGAAAAACTGATATGCCGATTGAGCCAAAAACCCGTCAATAAAGTGATAGGAAATTTAAAAATAAAGGCCGCAATGTGAGGAGTAAAAGCAATAAAGCCAAGATCAACAATTTCTTGCTGGAACACATAATTGTAAAATACAAAATATAAAATCCAGTCGAACACCATATTGGCTCCACCAGAAAAGCCATAACGGAAGAAAGTAGGAGGAATAATTTTTCGAAAAGGTTTGTAAAAGAATGCTATAACATTCAAAATAGCCTTTTCTGCGACACGTTCTATATTAGTCATAAGCGTAACGAATAAGACTCAAATACCGAGAAAAAAAGAAATAAGTTTGGTAGAGTAAAATGAAATAACTACTTTTGCAACACCTGAAAAAAGACCCTGACAAAGGTAATTATTTTTTCGTTTATTCTAATGTAAATTCACAAAAATGCCTGACGACCCTTTACTACATGACATTAGTAAGAGCAAAAAAGCACTTGGGACAACACTTCCTCAAAGATTTGTCGATAGCCCAACGTATAGCCGACAGTTTGCCGGAGGGTTATGTTTTACCCGTTCTTGAAATAGGACCAGGCATGGGAGTATTAAGTCAATTTTTACTCCAAAATCACCAAATTACATTCAAAGCTGTAGAAATTGACCGAGAATCGGTTGATTATTTGCATGTGAAATTCCCTGAAATGGAAGTCATTGAAGGTGATTTCTTAAAAATGGACTTAGCTCCTTTATTTGATGGAAAACCATTTGCCATTATTGGCAATTTCCCTTATAATATTTCGAGTCAAATTTTTTTCCGCGTACTCGAAAATCGCGATCGCATTCCCTACGTGGTAGGTATGATTCAAAAAGAAGTGGCCGAACGCATTGCGGCGCCACACGGCAATAAAACATACGGCATAACCAGCGTTTTATTACAGGCCTTCTACTCTATCGATTATTTATTTACGGTACACGAACATGTATTTGACCCTCCGCCCAAGGTCAAATCGGCTGTTATTAGCCTCACTCGCAACACAACGAAGCAGCTCGACTGCGACGAAAAATTGTTTGTTCAAGTGGTGAAAACAGCCTTTAATCAACGACGAAAAACGCTCCGAAACTCTTTAAAGCCTCTACTGCAAGGGGTGAGTTGTTCGGAGCCAATATTCGAAAAACGCCCCGAGCAATTAAGCGTTGCCGATTTTGTGGCGTTAACCAACATGGTAGCGTTAAAATTGAATCATTAACCAGATTCGAATTTCACAAAGTGATCAACGAAGTTGACTTTCAGATATTCGAATCGTTAACTCAAAGCTTATGTCAGAAATTCGTCTATTTTATCGGGAAAATAACCGACTAAAAATATCAAAAAATATTGATCTACTCAAAGAAATTCCACTCGAAAACTTTGTTTGGATTGACCTAAATGACGTTCCAGAAGACGCTGAAACCGAACTCGAACAATTTCTTAAAATCTATATCCAAGAGGAAGAAGAGATGGAAGAAATTGAGATTAGTTCGCGCTATATGGAAACCGAAGATACCTTGGTTGCAAACTCACGCTTCTTACTCGACAACTTCGAAGAAGAACCTATTTCATTCATCGTTAAAAATCACATTTTAGTATCCGTACGTAGTCAAGAATTACGTTCATTCAACGAAACGGTGAAAAAAATGTTTGCCAACCCACGAAATTACCCCAATGGATTCTACATTCTAGTGGCCTTATTGGAAACTCGAGTGGAATACGATGCTGATATGATTGAGGAATTGGCCAAAGAAATTACACAATTAAGTAATCGTTTGAAAACGGACGACGATGTTTCTGATGACATCTTAATAGCAATCAAGGAATTACAAGAAAAAACGATGTTAATTCGTGAAAACATCATCGACAAACAACGTGTTTGCTCGAACATGTTAAAAAGTGAATTATTTCCTAATGAAGCCAAAACTAAATTAGCTATCATTATCAAGGACATTAACTCATTATTCGAACATACGCGTTTTAGTTTCGATCGTTTAGAATATTTACAAGATACCTTTCTTGGTTTGGTTAATATTCAACAAAATAAAATTATCAAAATTTTCACCATTGTATCGGTAATTTTCCTGCCACCTACACTCATCGCTAGTATGTATGGCATGAACTTCGATGTGATGCCAGAATTGCACTGGAAATATGGCTATCTATGGGCATTAGCACTAATGGTTTTATTTGTAGTAGGCATTTTGTGGTTCTTCAAGCGCCGAAAATGGTTATAATAAGTCAATAAAAATGGCGAGTGTTTTTACACTCGCCATTTTTATTGTAGCGGATCCGGGAATCGAACCCGAGTTTCAGCCGTGAGAGGGCCGCGTCCTAGGCCACTAGACTAAACCGCCATCACATGACACCGCAAAATTAGAAATTAATTTTGTATAAGACAACAAAAAATGTTATTCTTTTATACGATTCAATCGGTAAAAAAGTAAACAAACCAAAGTTAGGCTCAAAAATCCTAGCCACCAAGTATTTTGTGTACCCAACGCATCCATATCAAAGGTTAAATAACCATTAAAGGTTAAAAAGAAGAGAAGTACAGCCAAAGCATTATTGATAAAATGAGCTACAATAGAAGCCCATATTGACCCCGAAAACAGAAAAAGGTAACCCAGGGCAGCTCCAAGTAAAAAACGCGGCAAAAAGCCATAAAACTGCAAATGAATAGCACTAAATATAAAAGCTGTAATCCACACAGCCAAGTGACGATTGAGTTTTTCGCCTAAAACAGTCTGCAAAATACCTCTAAAAAACAGTTCTTCACCCAAAGCTGGGATTGCTGCCATAACTAACAAATTGAGGGCTAATGCGCTATAGGAAGATACACTTAGAAATTTTTCGGTGAGAAGCTCCGATTGATGCTCCATTTGCTGCATCCAAAGTTCCACTCCACTCATAAAGTGAGGCAACACAACCATATCATTTAATGACTTTAACCAATTTACTGCGGGCAAAGCAAGTGGCATCAATAAAATAACACCTAACCACATCAAGGATGAACGAATCGGTGTAAATTTCAAATAAGAAACACCTTGACCCACAAAGTGTGCCAATAAAAAAGCGGGTAACACAAAGGTAAAAGCAGTCTGAATAAGTTGTAGCCATTTCATAACCACCATATTATTCAGATAATTGGCACACAAAAGAATAGTCACTGAGCTAAGCAATAACCCAGTAAAAGCAACCACAAAAATTAAAACTAATTTTGTAATTAAAGGCGATGTTATGTAACGAGCGGTAATCATTTGGATAAAAAAAAACTTCCACTACAAAGATAGCGGAAGTTTTTTAAATTTTGTAGGCTGTTTATTAAGCGCGTGGACGGGCTTCTTTCACTACTAAAGCACGGCCTTCATATTCGGTACCGTTCAATTTTTCAATCACTTGTTGAGCTGCAGCATCGTCAGGCATTTCCACAAAACTAAAACCTTTAGAACGACCTGTTTCACGATCCATAATCACTTTAACGGAAGTAATTTCACCGTACTCTGCCAACAACTGTTGGAGATCATTTTCTCGAACTTTATAGTTCAAGTTTCCAATGTAAATGTTCATAAAAAATAAGAATTAAAAATGTACTTATGCTTCTGATAGTAATCTATAACTATCTCGAAAACATTCACAAAGAAACAATTAATTCTTGAATTAACAATACTTTTTAATAAAAAAAATTAATTTTTATTAATCAGGCAGACGGGCAATGATGGTTTCGTTACCACGAGTTTGCTCTCCCATTTGCACAAAAATTTCTGTACCTTCAGGAAAAAACAGATCCACACGAGAACCAAACTTAATAAAGCCCATATGTTCGTTAACACAGCAATTGTGATTGGGTGCAGCGTATGTAACAATACGGCGAGCCAAAGCTCCAGCAATTTGACGTACCAAAATTTGGTGTTTTGATTTACTTTCTATGACTACCGTAGAGCGTTCGTTTTCGTGACTTGATTTAGGCAAATAAGCCGCCATGTGTCGCCCACTATGATGTTTTACATATTTCACAACCCCATCGATTGGATACCAATTAGCATGAACGCTAAATACCGACATAAAAATAGAAACTTGGATACGACGCTCGCCTCCGAAATATTCATATTCCTCAGTTGGCTCAATAACCACAATACGTCCATCAGCAGGAGC
>JAGOFG010000063.1 GCA_017997335.1 Flavobacterium sp.
TGATAAAAAGTATTGATGCGGTTTCGATATGTAATCAATGACATTAAGTGCACGAATAACCAAATCATCCAAGCAAAAAAGCCTTTAAAATGAAGATTTGGTTTTGGTAAATCTACAACAGCTTTGTTTTTTCCAATAATTGCCATTGAACCTTTGTCCTTGTAAATAAATGGTTTAAGTGCTTTTTGTTGAAGCAAATTTTTAAAATTATCAGCTAAATTTAATCCTTGCTGAATAGCAACTTGAGCCACTTGTGGATGTCCTTGAGAAAAATTTTCATCTGTCAGTTGAATACAAGTATCTCCGATAGCAAAAATATTTGTGGTACCATTAACTTTGTTAAAAGCATCAGTTAGAATTCGCTTACCGCGTCCATAACTTTCTGCTGGAATTCCTTCAAATTCTCTTGCCGTTATTCCGGCAGCCCAAATTAAATTTTTGGTTTGAATTGTGTTACCATCTGCAAAAAATACTGTATCTTCTTTGTAGTCAACTACACGAGTATTCAATTTTACAACTACACCAAGTTTTGTCACAGCTTCGAGTGTGTCTTGTTGAGAAGCAACACTCATTGGCGATAGCAGCGCATCTCCGCCATCTACTAAATAAATATTACTTGCTGTTGTATCTAACTCTGGATATTCTTTAATCAAAATACTTTTTCGCATTTCTGCAAACATTCCAGAAACTTCAACTCCTGTAGGACCACCTCCAGCAACTACGATAGTTAATAATTTTCTGCGTTTTCGAATGTCCTTACAAATCGCTGCTTTCTCTAGATTTTTTAACAAGGTATTGCGCATATTTATTGCGTCATTGAGCGTTTTCATTGGAATGGCATTCTTCTTTACATTTTCCATTCCAAAATAACTAGTCTCTGCTCCTGTTGCGAAAACCAATTGATCGTAAACTAATTCTCCATTGTTGAGGATTATTTTATTTTCTGTTGGAATGACTTTTAAAAATTCACCCAATCTAAATTGTAAATTCTTTTTCCCAGCAAAAAATTTACGAAACGGATAACTTATGCTTGAAGGTTCTAAAAAAGCTGTGGCGACTTGATAAATTAATGGAGGAAAAAAATTGTAGTTATTTTTGTCGACTAATGTGACAGTAATACCTTTTTCATTAGTTAATGCTTTGGCCAAATTAATACCTGCGAAACCTCCACCAATAATTACAATATGCATCTTTTGCTGATTTAGAAGTTAAACTCACAATAGACAAACATTTCACGCTTTCTATGTGTTATTTCTTTTATTTGTACTCAATAAAAATACAACAATAAATCAGCAGAAAAAATTAGTTTTTGAATTTTTTAACAGGCTTTTCTGTAGGTTCAGCTTTGTTTTGTAACCAATAATTTGCGATTAATTTTTCTATCAATTCTTCTTTGGTGAGATGATGAAAAATAGTTTTGATTTTGGTTTTGAATTCAGCTTCTAATTCGTGATTCGGTTTGGTTTTGAAAATTTGTTTGGCCCACAAAAGTGCATTATTTTCTTCTATACTTGCTGTTGATGGCCTTTGATATTTGGAAAATTGCAAACCTAATTCTCGTTCAAAATCAGCAATTTCAGCTTCTTCTTCAGCTTGTAAAACGGTTAATGAAAGTCCATTAGCTCCTGCTCTAGCGGTTCTTCCGCTACGATGTACGTAAGCTTCATACGTATCTGGTAAATGATAATTCACGACATAAGAAATCGCAGCTACATCTATACCACGAGCAGCCAAATCAGTTGCAATCAAAATATTGATATGCCCTTGACGGAATTGGTCCATAATTCTATCTCTAATTCCTTGTGACAAACTTCCGTGTAAAGCTCCGGATGAAAACTTATTAATGGCCAAGTTCTTAGCTAATTTGTTAACTGCTGCTTTGGTTTTACAAAAAATTATACCGCGTTCCCCTTCTTTTGTATTCAGAAAATGCATTAAAACATCCAGTTTTTCTATGGGGTCTACTATGATGTACTTATGGTCAATTCCTTGATTACCCATAATTTCCATGCTAGCGCTTACTTGCACAACATTTTTGTTCAAGTAATTCTGGATAAGTTGTTTTATGGTTCCAGGAAGTGTGGCTGTAAAAAGATAGGTTTGATGTTTTTTTGGTAACTCCGCAATGATAGTATCAAGACTATCCTTTAAAATGGAAACCATTTCATCAGCTTCATCGAGAACTAATAAAGGAGTTTCTTTTATATTAATCGCATTTCTCTCAATCAAATCTATCAATCGACCAGGTGTTGCAATGACAATATGCGTAGGTTGAGACAAACGTTCAACCTGAGGTTTTATAGGTACTCCTCCGCAAGTTACAGCAATTGAAATAGCAGGTTTGTACTTAGCGAATTGTACTAAATTATCAAAAATCTGATTGCCTAATTCTCTAGTTGGCACTAAAATAACGGCTTGAACCGTAGAATTAGTAACATCAATTTTATCTAAAAGAGGTAATCCAAAAGCGGCTGTTTTCCCTGTTCCTGTCTTAGCAATTCCAACTAAATCGGTGGTATTCGCCAAGGCTAATGGGATAATTTCAGACTGAATTTCTGTAGGTGTGACAATTCCCATTTCGGTAATCGCTTTAACAAGGGGTGCTGAAAGCCCTAAATCTGAGAATTGTTTTGACATATTTTCTGTTTTTTGAAATTCTTGTTTATTTCCTGAAATAGCCCGGATGGAAACGGCATCCTTTTCTTTTTTTCCTTTAAAAAAAGAAAAGATACAGTGTACAGCCGGAAAAAGCTCCTAAAAATTAATCCAATTCACTTAAGACTTTTTCTCTATATTTTTTACCAATTAACAAGGTAAGTTTTTGTTTATAATCATCGACCAACCATTCGCGGTAGTTTTTACTGCACTGGCTTAGGCATTTTGAATAGCGTTTGATGCGGCATTCGATATCTTCATCTAATTCTTTGGCTAAAGCTCTGGCTTCTTGAGGTAACTCGGCATTGTCAACACACATAGAAGCATGTTGGTCTAGAGATTTATCAAGAACTACTTTTGAACGCAAATTTTGCTTAATTGCCAATTTATGTTCTTCATCAACATCAAAAGTCACATCTGCAGTATTGCTAAATTTGGCTCTCAATTCGGGTGACATTTGGTATTTGAAATGCAACTCGATTTCATGGTCATCTCTTAAATTTTCTAAATAGAACTCAGGAGATTTGAAGATATGCTGCCAATTTACAGGTTCACTCCAAAGACCAAAACGTGCTGCATTATTACCTAAATCGATAACTGTAAATTCGTCTTTTCCAGGTAATTTTCTTGAACCACGACCAATCATTTGAAAATAAAGCGTCAATGATTTTGTGGCTCGATTCAATATAATGGTTTCTACCGTTGGCTCATCAAATCCTGTGGTCAAAATTCCAACAGAAGTCAAAATAGCATCTGGTGTATGCTTGAACCAATGTAAAATTTCTTTTCGTTCCTCGTTATTACTGGTATTGTCTAAATGACGAATCGGATAACCTGCCTCGCGGAAAGTTTCGTAAACGTACAAAGAGGTGTTGATACCGTTATTGAAAATTAAGGTTTTCTTACCTAAAGATTTTTCAGTATAAGCATGCAATAATTTTTCTTGCATTGCCATATTGGTATATAAATCATCAGAGGATTTTACGGTATAATCTCCGTTGATTCCGACCTTTAGAGAAGTTAATCCCACATCATAACTATAAGTAACAGCACGCGCCAAGAATCCTTTATCGATTAGAGAACCAATGGTATCGCCAACGATTAATTCATCATAGCTTTGGTGCATTGGCAACTTAATGTTCGAACTCAATGGTGTAGCCGTAACCCCAAGGATAAAAGCATTCTTGAAGGAACTCAATAATTTTCGGAAGGAATTGTAGTGCGCTTCGTCAATGATGACCAAGCCAATATTGTCTAAATGTAGTTTTTCGTCATTAATACGGTTTTTCAAAGTTTCTACCATGGCCACAAAACAGGAGTAATCGTTTTGGTCTGGTAATTCTTTTACTTTACTGTTGATGATTTTGTTTTTAACATCAAATCCTTTGAGCATTTTTGATGTTTGTTTACACAACTCAATTCTATGCGTTAGTACGACTACTTTTTTATCATGTTGTGATAAATACCTGCGAACAATTTCTGAAAAAACTACTGTTTTTCCACCACCTGTAGGCAATTGATACAATAAATGATGATTGCTTGGAGCATTATCTATTCTTTCAAAAATTGCATCTATATCTCCTTTTTGGTAGGCATAAAGTTCTTTTTTATTTTCAACTTGAATTTCTAAAGTGTCTTCTAACATTGTATTTTCTTGGATTTTTGCAAAAATACGCCGAAAAAAGAGTTAATCCACTACTATTAAAATAAAAAATATAGTTTTGATTAAATAATTTTATTTAAGAAGCGCTACAAAATTGATATTTTATCGATTAAGGTTTCAAAATCATAACGATTTTGCCACTTTTTCAGCTTTGCTTCAGCGCTAATTCCTATAATTCTTTCTTTAAAGTCAGTAAAAATGCCGTTTGTTACACAATAATTTGCTGCTTGCTCAAAAGAATTGTACATACTTTTGTAAAAAGTCTCAGTTTTAATAGGGTTTTCAGCAGCATAAGTTTGGGCAATTTCTATGGCATACAGCATTAAATCTGCAACTATATAAGCATCTACTCCCAACACAATAAAATGCTTGATAAACTTTTGAGCCACAGAACGTCTCATTTTGGCTCTTGGTTTAGTCTTTCTTCCAGGGTTTCTAACTGGAAAATATTCATTGGTTACTTTGAGTTTTGCTTCTTGTAAAAGAGAGTCTTCCTTTGGATTAAAAACAAAATTGTAATAGACTTTTACCGGACTGAATTTTTCATACAATTCCATCACTTGTTCTTCCAATTGTTCTTTCGTTAATTGGGCTACATATTTTTTTAATTCGCGTTTGCTCATTTTCAATCGTTAGGAATTGTAAAAGTAAATAGTTTGACTTTACAAATGCTATAATCAACAAGAATCCTTAATTTTGACACAATAAAAATTACTTAAATTTAGAAAATGCTCAAATTATTCAAAATTACTGCCATTTTAGAAGGATGTTCTTATTTAGTTTTATTAGCTAATATGTTGTTTATCAAACCCAACAATATGGATTTATACAAAACCCTCTTGTATCCGATAGGAATGAGTCACGGTGTTTTGTTCATTGGGTATGTAGTATTAGCTGTGCTATTGAAAAATGCACAAAAGTGGTCCTTCCCTACTTTTGCAATTATTATTTTAGGTTCATTAATTCCGTTTGGTACTTTTTATATTGAAAAGAAATACTTAAGTAATGAATAAAACCCTAGAACAACTCTTTAACTTCCTCTACCCTATTTTTAGAAAATGGGGATTGGGTTATTCGTTTTCTTCTTATTTGAGTTTGGTGTTGAACATCATTATTTTGATTGTTCTAACCTATACTATTTATATGTTTTTCAGGTTTTTGTTTGTTACGGCTATGGCTGTCATTGCGCTAAAAACAAAAACCAAGTTCGACGATTTAATTATATCGAACAAAACGGTGATTTACATCGCACAATTAATTCCGTTTACTTTAATTTATAAATCGGTTCCAATCATTTTAGAACGCTACGATTATTGGGAAGATATATTCGGTAAGCTAGTTGGAGTGTATATTGTATTACTTGTTCTTTGGATTATAAGAACACTTTTGAATACCACTCAAGAATACTTAAAACATATTCCAAGATACAGCGACAAACCGATTGATAGCTTTATGCAAGTAATCATGATTGTGCTTTGGATGTTTGGGATATCTGTAATTATTTCAAAGTTATTTGGCATCAGTCAAAAAGAAATGCTTACCATTCTTGGAGCAGTATCAGCCATCATCATTTTGATATTCAGGGATACTATTTTGGGTTTTGTAGCCAGTGTTCAAGTCGCCATCAATGATATGGTGCGCATAGGTGACTGGATTACAATGGATCGTTATGGTGCCGATGGTGATGTGATTGAAATCAATTTGGCTACTGTAAAAGTTAGAAACTTTGACAATACCACCACCACAATTCCTACCTATAGTTTGAGTTCTGACTCCTTTCATAACTGGCGCGGTATGCTTAAATCCGACGGAAGACGTATTAAAAGACATATTTTAATCAAAGCTAGTACCATTCGTTTTCTTGAAGATAAGGAATTAGAGGAATTGCAAAAAATAGAGCTTATCCGACCTTATATTGAAACACGAAAAGCTGAAATTGATCGATACAATGGAGCCAATGGGGTTGATAAAAGTTTAGCTATCAACGGAAGAAACATGACCAATTTGGGTTTGTTTAGAAAATACATTAATCAATATTTGCATCAGCATCCGGGATTGAATAAAAATATGGTCATGTTATGTCGACAATTGCAGCTTACTGCTCAGGGTGTTCCTTTAGAAGTGTACGCATTTTCTACTGACAAACGTTTTGAAAATTACGAGTACATTATGGCAGACATCTTTGATCATGTTATTGCTTCAGTAAAATATTTTTATTTAGAAGTATACGAAATGCCCTCAGAAAGCAATTTTCTGGATTACGAAGTACCAGTAAGAAAAACAAAAGGGACACTTTAATTAGTGTCCCTTTTTTATAGTCTGTTTTTTACGTATTCAATTTCAGTCTTACCATGCGCTTTTGGTTTACCATCAGAACCAAGATTTACCATAGTTGTTTGGTCAATAGTCAGAATCGTTTCTCGAGTCATCATGTTTCTGGCTTCGCATTTTAAAACTAAAGAAGTGGTGCCAAACTTTACGACATCAATGCCAATTTCAATAATATCACCTTGCCGAGCTGAACTTTTAAAGTTAATCTCCGACATGTATTTGGTTACAATTCTGGAATTTTCGAGTTGAATAATCGTATACAAGGCCAATTCTTCGTCAATCCAAGCCAATAATCGACCACCAAACAACGTTCCGTTTGGATTTAAATCTTCGGGTTTTACCCATTTTCTAGTATGAAATCTCATTTTGTTAGGTTTATTTTTCAAATTTAAGAAATTACCAAACCACTTTTTGATTAACTTTAAAGAAAAAACAATGAATCCAAGAGATCTTCTGCTAAAGGAATTAAGAGGTGAAGCCATTGGCACAATAACTAATCAGTCCTCTAACGAGGAAGCATTTCAAAATCAAACACTTCGACCTATTCTAAAACTTCAAAATGATTTATTTGTAGCTTCATTTGAAAATTATATTACTAAAAATAAGAAAGATTTTTATGGTCTTTCAACAGAAAAAAAGCTGCTCCTGATTGAAAATTCAATTCAAAAGGATATTAAGTTTAGAAACGCTTTAAAAGGAATTGTTATTGGTCTTTTTACTTTAGAAGAATACCAAACCTATATTCAAAATTCATCCAACTTAAATAAACGAATGATGAATATGCTGATTGAACGCCTCAAAAGTCAAATACAATTATTTGAAAAAGTACTATAATGTATAAAATGTCATTTTAACGCAATGAAATTTGTTTTCAACTTTTTGTTGATTATTTTAACAAGTAAAATTTTATAAAAGTTAGTTTATTTTACTATGAACTAGCCTATTTAAAAAAATAGTACTCTTAAAAAAATTAATAAATCGTATTCATTGTCCTTTACTGCTTCTATTCTTTCATCATTTTGGAAAGAAATAAAAAAAATATTGCTAAATATTCATTAATGATATTAAATTATTAGTATAAAAAAGAATCTGTCATTTTTTTACTTATTATTGTAATAGATTGATAATTATGTTTTTTATTACTAATAACCAATTTTTTTAAATAGTATTCAAAATGGACAGAAGAGAAGCATTAAAAAAAGTTGCCTATTTAATGGGAGGAGCCATTTCTGCAACGACAATGGGTGTTTTGTTTGAAAGCTTTACCGTTTACGAACCAGGAAAAAGTCCTTATTTGTATTCGGCTTCCGAAGAAGAGATTTTAGCTGAATTTGCGGATATAATTCTGCCCACTACCTCAAGTTCTCCTGGAGCTAAAGCTGCTGGTGTTGGAGCAATGATTCCATCAATTATTAAAGATTGTTATCCTCCAAAACTGCAAACTATTTTCAAAAATGGTTATGAGGCTATGTTGGCAAAAGCAAAAACAAAATTCAATAAAGAATTCTTGGCTTTGTCAACTGAAGAAAAAATCCAATTGATGAATGATTTGAAGCAAGAAGCTATTGATAGCAACAAAGAACCTTCTTTCTTTTTAATTGCTAGAGATTTGACCATTTTATGCTATTTCTCTTCTGAAATTGGTTGTACGCAAGCTCGTGAATATTTACCAATCCCTGGAAAATATGATGGAAGCGCTCCTTATAAACCAGGACAAAAAGCTTGGGCCACATAAAAAGGACTGGAATTCTATTTTAGTATTAATTCAAAAAAAAAGCAACTCGTGAATATCAATACCGATTTAAAAAAGCAAAATACTTATGACGCAATCGTTATAGGTTCTGGAATAAGTGGTGGTTGGGCAGCCAAAGAATTAACCGAAAAAGGACTCAAAGTTCTGATGCTCGAACGTGGAAAAAACATTGAACACATCAAAGACTACGATTCGGCTATGAAAGCGCCTTGGGAAATTCCGTATGCAGGCAAAATGACCGAGGAACAAAAACGTACACATCCGGTACAAACCCGTGATTATCCGTACAATCAAGCAACCGAAAGTTGGTGGGTTAATGATTTGGAATGTCCTTATACCGAAGACAAACGTTTTGACTGGTATAGAGGTTTTCACGTAGGAGGAAAATCCTTAATGTGGGGGCGTCAGAGTTACCGCTTGAGTGACCATAATTTTGAAGACAATGCGAGAGATGGTCATGGTAATGATTGGCCGATTCGCTATAAAGATATTGCGCCTTGGTATGATTATGTAGAAAAATTTGCTGGAATTAGTGGTCAAAATGAAGGTTGGCCTTTGTTACCCGACGGACAATTTTTACCTCCTATGGATTTGAATTGCGTTGAAAAATCGGTAAAAGAACGTATCGAAAAACATTATAATAAATCTAGAATTCTAACCATTGGTCGTACAGCCAATTTGACCGTACCTCTTAATGGTAGAGGCAGCTGCCAATACCGAAATTTATGCAGTAGAGGTTGTCCTTTTGGGGCTTATTTCAGTACCCAATCTGCTACTTTACCTGCAGCTATGGCAACCAAAAAACTAACCGTTCGCCCCTACTCGATTGTCAATCATATTATTTATGACAAAGACACCAAAAAAGCCAAAGGCGTGATGGTTATTGATGCTGAGACTAATGAGACAATGGAATTCTATGCCAAAATTGTTTTTGTAAATGGTTCTACTTTAGGCTCTACTTTCATTTTGTTAAACTCTACATCTGAGGCACATCCAAACGGTTTAGGTAATGGCAGCGGACAATTAGGTCACAACTTAATGGATCATCATTTTAGATGTGGCGCCGAAGGAACTGCCGAAGGTTTTGAAGATAAATACACTTACGGACGACGTGCCAATGGAATTTACATTCCAAGATACCAAAACTTTAATGGTGATAAACGCGATTATTTAAGAGGTTTTGGATACCAAGGAGGCGCTAGTAGAGGCAATTGGCACAAAGAAGTCGCTGAATTGGCTTTTGGTGGTGATTTTAAAGAAACGATGTCAAGACCGGCTGATTCTTGGACTATGGGTCTAGGTGGTTTTGGAGAAATGTTGCCTTATTACGAAAACAAAGTCTATATCGATCATTCAAAAAAAGACAAATGGGGACAACCCGTTTTGGCCATCGATTGCGAATACAAGGAAAATGAAGCCAAAATGCGTGAAGACATGATGTATGATGCCGCAGAAATGCTAGAAGCGGCTGGGATGAAAAATATAAAAACCTATGATAATGGTTGTTTCCCAGGAATGGCTATTCACGAAATGGGAACTGCTCGTATGGGGAACGACCCTAAGGAATCCGTTTTGAATAAATGGAATCAGATGCACGAAGTGAGCAATGTATTTGTTACAGATGGTTCTTGTATGCCTTCTGTAGCTTGTCAAAATCCATCATTAACCTTTATGGCTTTGACAGCAAGAGCTTGTGATTATGCCGTAAAAGAATTGAAAAAGAAAAATATATAGAGACCAATTGTCAAGCATGAGAAAATTAAAAATGGGAATGATTGGCGGTGGTAAAAATGCTTTTATTGGAGCAGTACACCGCATTGCCGCCAACATTGATGGTTTGATTGAATTGCATTGCGGTGCGTTTAGCTCCAATCCTGAACTATCGATGGAATCAGGTCAGGCTTTGTTTTTACCAAAAGATAAATGTTATGGTTCTTACGAAGAGATGATTACCACCGAAGCACAATTACCGCCCAACGAAAGAATGGATTTTGTATCGATTGTAACGCCCAATCACGCACATTTTGCACCAGCTATGATGGCTCTAGAACACGGTTTTCATGTTGTTTTAGACAAACCAATGACACTAACCCTTGATGAAGCCAAGAAATTAGCACAAAAAGTAAAGGAAACCGGATTACAATTGTGTCTTACACACACCTATTCTGGTTATCCTATGGTGAAACAAGCCAAAAGGATGATTGCCGATAACCAATTGGGCGCTATTCGCAAAATTATGGTAGAATATCCTCAAGGTTGGTTGAGTACTTCATTTGAAAACGACGGCAACAAACAAGCCGCTTGGCGCACCGATCCTTCTAAGAGTGGAATTAGTGGTTGTATGGGCGATATTGGAACCCATGCCGCTCATTTAGCTGAATACATCTCAGGATTAAAAATCACCCAACTTTGCGCTGATATCAATACCGTTGTAGCCAATAGACGATTAGACGATGATGGCAATGTGTTGCTTAAATTTGACAATGGTGCCAACGGTATATTAGTCGCCAGTCAGATTGCGGCTGGCGAGGAAAACAGTCTTAAAATTAAAGTCTATGGCGAAAAAGGAGGCCTTGAATGGCACCAAATGGAACCGAATACCTTAATCGTAAAATGGCTAGATGCTCCAGCACAAATTTATCGTACGGGAAATGGCTATCTGTCATCCTTAGCTGCATTTAATACCAGAATCCCAAGCGGACATCCAGAAGGGTATTTAGAAGCTTTTGCCAATTTGTATAAAAACTTCGCCTTAACCCTTCAAGCTCGATTAGAAGGTAAGGAACCTACTGCTGAAATGCTTGATTTCCCAACCGTTTCCGATGGTGTACGCGGTATGGCTTTTATAGAAAATGTGATTGCCTCAGGGCGTTCGACTCAAAAATGGACCGAATTTAAAATTTAAATCAATAGAAATGACCACAATGCAAGGCCCAGCCGTTTTTTTAGCCCAATTTATCTCGGATGAAGCTCCTTTTAATTCGTTAGACGGCATTTGTCAATGGGCGGCTGATTTGGGATTCAAAGGGATTCAAATTCCAACTTTGGATGCCCGATTTATCGATTTGCAAAAAGCTGCCGAAAGCAAAACCTATACTGATGAACTTACTGGTAAAGTTGCTTCTTACGGACTAAAAATATCTGAATTATCGACTCATTTACAAGGGCAATTGGTTGCTGTTCATCCTGCTTATGATGATTTTTTTGACGGGTTTGCTCCTACTTCTGTGCGAGCTAATCCTAAAGCTAGACAAGAATGGGCAGTACAACAGATGCATTATGCCGCCAAGGCTTCTCAAAATCTAGGTTTAGAAGCGCATGCAACCTTTAGTGGTTCTTTGTTATGGCAATATTTTCATCCTTGGCCTCAGCGTCCTCCGGGATTAATTGAAGAAGGATTCAAAGAACTTGCCAAACGCTGGTTGCCCATACTAAATGCCTTTGACGAAAATGGTGTTGATGTTTGCTACGAAATTCACCCAGGCGAAGACTTATTTGATGGCGAAACTTACGAGATGTTTTTGAAAGCCGTCAATAATCACCAACGGGCTTGTTTGTTGTACGATCCTTCGCATTTTGTATTGCAACAATTGGATTACTTGCAGTATATCGATTTTTATCATGAACGTATTAAAGCGTTTCATGTAAAAGATGCTGAATTCAATCCCACCGGAAAACAAGGCACTTTTGGAGGGTATCAAAGTTGGCTCAATCGCGCGGGGCGCTATCGCTCGCCTGGTGATGGTCAAATCGATTTTAAAACCATTTTTAGCAAATTGGCGCAGTACAATTACAAAGGTTGGGCCGTAATGGAATGGGAATGTTGCTTGAAGAATCAAGAAGATGGTGCAAGAGAAGGCGCCGAATTCATCAAAAAGCATATCATTAAAGTCACCGAGAAAGCATTTGATGATTTTGCAGCAGTCAATACCAACACCGAATTGAACAGAAAAAATTTAGGATTATAAAACAATAACAATATAAAAAATGAAAATAAAATTTATTGCCGCAATTCTTAGTGTAAGTGTTTTGAGCGCTTTTTCTGATTATGAAATTATTCCAAAAAGCAAAGTAGTTCCAACAGAACAACCCTCAGAAGGTGAAAAGTTAATCGCAAAACAAGACTGCGCTACTTGCCATAAAATTGACAAAAAAGTTATTGGCCCATCGTATTTAGATATTGCCAAAAAATATCCAATGAATGATAAAAACATCAATTATTTATCGGATAAAATTATCAAAGGAGGTTCAGGTGTTTGGGGTGCTATTCCAATGGCTGCTCACGGTGCGTTGAAAAAAGACGATGCCAAAAAAATTGCGAAGTACATTCTATCATTGAACAAATAAATTGAAACCCATCTATGGATCAAGATTTTAACCCCAAAAAAGAGCCCGAATCCACAATTCGTAGGGATTTTCTAAAAAAAGGCGCACTAGCAACAGCAGCCTTTATGATTATTCCACGTCATGTAATGGGAAGAGGTTTTGTAGCGCCAAGTGACCGATTGCTTATTGCGAGTATTGGTGTAGGCGGAAAAGGCCAGTCCGATATTGCTTCATTTGAAAAAAGCGGATTAGCCAACGTAGCTTATTTATGTGATGTTGATACGCGCAGAGCGTCCAATAGCGTAAAGGCCTTACCAAAAGCAAAATTCTACAAAGATTGGCGTGAAATGCTCGATAAAGAGCATAAAAATTTTGATGCCGTTTCGGTTTCAACACCCGATCATAATCACGCGATTCAAGCGTTTGCAGCCATGCAATTGGGCAAACACGTGTATGTGCAAAAGCCAATGGCACACGACATTTATGAAGCGCACATGATGACTCAGGCTGCAAGCCGCTATAAAGTAGTTACTCAAATGGGAAATCAAGGTTCTTCGAATGATGGTACTCGATTGCTAAAAGAATGGTTTGAAGCCGATTTGATTGGCGATGTACACACCGTTTACGCTTGGACAGACAGACCCGTTTGGCCACAAGGAATTCCGTGGTCTACAGCTAAAGCCGATATTCCAAAAGAATTGGACTGGGATTTGTGGCTGGGAACAGCGCCAAGCAAAAATTATGTCGACAAACTAGTGCCGTTCAACTGGCGTGGTTGGTGGGATTATGGAACAGGTGCCTTGGGCGATATGGGATGCCATTTGCTAGAAGCACCATTCTCTGTATTGAATTTGAAATACGCCAAAGATGTTCAGTGCAGCGTAGGCTCTGTGTATGTGGATGAATTCAAAAGAGGGTATTTCCCTGATAGTTGTCCGCCGTCGAGCCACGTGGTATTGACTTTCCCTAAAAC
>JAGOFG010000007.1:0-25053 GCA_017997335.1 Flavobacterium sp.
AACAAAACAGCTACTTTAGCTATTGCTGATTTTGAAAAAGAAGCTACTATTAAATTGTATCCTAATCCTTCTTCAAATTATTTTACTCTAAGTGTAGAGACAACAAAAGTGGAAATATATTCTATAACAGGTCAAAAAGTTAAGCAATTTGATGCCATTAAATCTGTTGATCAACAATTTAATATTAGTGATTTAAGTAAAGGTTTGTATTTAGTAAAAGCTTACAATGATAAAAACCAGACGCAAGTATTGAAAATGATTAAGGAATAACAACACTTCTTAATCCATAAATTCACCCCTAAATAGTTTGACTGTTTAGGGGTGTTTTTTTTGAATTTAAAGTAAGTTTTTAATGTGTTGTTTTTGTATCTAACGCAAAATGTATTGTTCGCCTACAAATAGATTTGAAGTTGTACCAAAAATTCGCTTTTATTGCCAATTTTAGTCGCTGTAGTTGTATAAACAGGACGAGTAGAATATTGGGTACTTATTTTGGCGTTTTGTCCATCTAATAAGAAATTAATGCCTAAATCAAATTGAGAGCTTGGTAAATCAAGTGCTTCGAAATTTTTATAAGTATATGCGCCAAAAGGTTGTATTCTCATAATGGGCTTTTCAGCTTTGTTGGGGAGTAAAAAGCCTGCTTGTGTATACCAAATGTTTCCTGTGCCGATTGTTGGTTGTGCGTTTCCTGGACCTGCTAAGGTTCTATTTCCATTAAAATTTGGGTCATTAAGACCAATATTCATTATGCCAATGTTCCGTAAGTAATTGGGACCAAAATCATATTTATAAAAAACGCTATAAGCGGTTATTGCCATTTTTTTATCTTTTTTTCCAACAGGTAAATCCAAAAAAACATCAGTAGCAAACAAGTTCATGTCGTGTGATTTTATGCTATTGTTAACCGATGATTTTGTCGCATCTGAAGCCTTGTAAAAGCCCAAGCCAATATTGAAAACTTTTTTTGTTCCTACATAAGTTCCTACTTTAAAAGGTAAAGTATTTGCTTCTTGTTCCCAAAATTGATAGTCGAAATACCCTGATGAAGACCATTTTACTCTTCCGTTATTGTCTACTGCAATGGCTTTTTCAGCGTCTGAAACGTTACTAGGAATTAAGTTGGTGGCAAACGGTTTATTGTGGCTTAAGCGGTATTCCAGTTTTCCAATTTTTCCTTTAGCAAACAGCCCGATTTGACGTGCAAATTGATCTGAATTTTCTATCAATGGCCAATTGAATATTGGTGCATCAAGTGTTAAAAAGTTTAAGGTTGATGCCATTGTCATACGAGATAGTCCCATATAATAATGTAGTCCTCCGCCAATGGTGAGATTGATTTTTTTGTTGTTATCTGGTAAAATTACTGCGTATTCATTCCAAGCGTCGTGAATAAATAAGCCTGGCTTTTTACCAGTTCCATAACCGCCAGTGCCACTACTTCCTAATGCGCCTCCGTTTGTAAAAGTTTGGTTGTTGATTCCAAAATGGGTTACAATCATAAAACGGGGAGTTAATTGCGAATAGGCTAAAAAACGTAACCGTCTATTGCCAATATCACTTGCGGTAGTTGCTGGTTCGTTTCCTATCATAGTACCGGGATTCATTTCGGCTGAACGAAACCAAATCTGGTTCCAGACAATAATTCGCATAAATTTTGACTTGTTGTCGTCAAAATTAATTTTCATTCCACTACCATATTCGCTTGAACCTTGTCCAAAAATGTTTGTTTTAATGAGGAAGAAAAGTATGACATAGACATGGTGTTTCATCTGTTTTAAATTTAGATTGTAACAATGAAATTCTCAATTCACCGAACTGTTATTCAAAAGTAATCCAAAAAAAGAATATTTTAACGACTTCCAAAAATGTTAAAGGATTACGGATTTATTTGCATAGTGCTAATAATCAATTATTCGCAATTTAGAAAAAGAGTTAGAATAGTATAGAAGATTGTGTTTTTGAAATCCTTTCAGTTATATTCTATTTTGTACTTACTTTCTATTTGTTGAAGTTTTGAAAAAAAATGGTTATTGACTAAAAACAAAAAACCCGAATATTGCTATTCGGGTTTCGTGGTACCTCCAGGGATCGAACCAGGGACACATGGATTTTCAGTCCATTGCTCTACCATCTGAGCTAAGGTACCTTTACAATTTTAAGCCGTAGTGCTTGTTGATTGCGGGTGCAAATATAGAACCATTTTTAATTTATCCAAAACAATTTTTAAAAAAAATCTATTCGTACCTTAGCTTCCGCTAATTGTGATATATGATTTTAACCGTAGACATTGGAAATACAAGGATTAAAGGCGCTGTTTTTGAGCAGTATACACTTGTTGAGTTTTTTGTTTTTGAAGTAGAAGAGCTTCGAAAAAAAATTGAAAATATTTTAAAGAAATATCCAAATCTCAAGCATTTGGTCGTTTCTTCGGTTGGAAATTTAGAAAAAGAGCTCTTTTTAGCTTTCGAATCTAAGTTAAAAGTGCACTTTGTGTCTCATAAGGATACTTTCCCTTTTATAAATAAATATGCAACGCCCACTACGCTCGGTATTGATCGAATGGTTTTAGCCGCTGGAGCGACACTACAATTTCCAGGACAGAATAGATTGGTAATCGATGCGGGGACATGTGTAACTTATGATTGTGTTGATGCTGACGATAATTATCTTGGAGGTGCAATTTCGCCAGGAATTCGTTTGCGGTATGAATCATTACATAATTATACCGCCAAATTGCCGTTGCTTAGTATGGGTAATCCAGAGACTTTTATTGGCGACTCGACTGTAAATGCTATTCATTCTGGAGTTGTAAATGGATTGGTCTATGAAATTGACGGTTTCATAGAGGAATTCAAAGCAAAGTATTCAAAATTTATAATAATTTTAACGGGGGGTGATGCAGATTTTTTGGCTATGCGATTAAAAAATACCATATTTGCCAATTCAAATTTCCTATTAGAGAGTTTGAATCAAACATTTCAATATACAATCAACAATGATTAAAAAAATCTTTATAGCAACTTGTTTGCTTTTTTCATTAGTTTCTTTGGCTCAACAAGGGACTTCTTCACCTTACTCATATTACGGAATTGGAGATATTAGATATAGAGGGATGCTAGAAAATCGTTCGATGGGGGGTGTTGCAATAGAACAAGATAGTATACATGTTAATGTTGAGAATCCATCGAGTTATGCTAATTTAAAGCTAACGACACTTACGATGGGTGGTACCTATGGTACAAAAGCGCTTAAGGATGATGCAAATAGTGCCACTGCAAAAAGAACTACTCTCGATTATATGGTTGTTGCTATTCCTGTTGGAAAATTAGGTGTAGGATTTGGTTTGATGCCATATTCTTCTGTTGGATACAAAATACAATCGATTAGTGCAGATGGTTCTCAAAACAACAGACGATTAGAAGGTACTGGTGGTGTTAATAAGGTTTTTTTTGGTAGCGGATATAAATTGACCAAGAACTTTAGTATTGGAGCTGATGTTCAGTACAACTTTGGTAAAATTGAAACAGACAACTTAGAATATGTAACAGGTGTTCCGGTAGGAACAAGAGAAGTAAATGTTGCTTATTTATCTGGTCTTAATTTCAATCTTGGTGCTATGTATCAGGCTAAGATTAGTAAAAAAATAAACTTGTATTCTAGTTTGAATTATACTTTCAAAGGGAAATTGACTTCAGAAAATACCCGAACCATTTCAACAGTAGATTATGATGGAACTTTTGATATTGATCCTGAAGGATTTGACGAAGTGACTACAACTCGTGAGCTTGAGTTGCCAAGTAAAGTAACGTTAGGTTTTGGTTTTGGTCAATCAAGAAAATGGTTAATAGGTACAGAAATAGCAATTAGAGACGCAGGTAAATTAGCGAATAATTATAACAATGTATCTGGAGCTTCATTTAAAAAATATAACCGTTACAGTGTTGGTGGTTATTATATTCCAGATTATAACTCTTTTACAAGTTACGCAAAACGTATTGTTTACAGAGCTGGACTACGTTATGAGAAGACAGGATTGGTAATTCAAAATCAAGAAATTGATGATAAATCGGTTACTTTAGGTTTTGGTTTGCCTTCAGTAGGGTCTTTTTCTAATTTTAATATAGGATTAGAATATGGTATTAAAGGAACTACAGCTGCTGGTTTAATTCAAGAGAATTATTTCAATGCTAGCGTAAGTTTCTCTTTGAATGATAAATGGTTTGTTAAAAGAAAATTCTACTAGAAAGTAGTTTCTAATTCACTACAATGACATTCTCCATAAAACCATTTTTTGCAAGGCTACTTTTTTTGACACTACTTGTGAGTTTGTTTTCTTGTGAAAGTAATTTCAAAGAAGTTCAAAAAATCAACATTTCAGAGTTCAACCCAACTGGAGAAGCTGATTCTATCAATGTAAAATATACCGATTCAGGTCGAATTTCTGCTATTTTGCTTAGTTCTAAAATGCTTGATTTTTCTGGAGTTGATTTTCCTTTTACAGAATTTCCAAAAGGTATTGATGTGACTTTATTTGATGCCAAAGGAAAGAAGACCTTTGTGAAGTCCAATTATGCTATTTCTTATAAAAGAACGGGGATTATTGATTTGCAAGGAAAAGTCAAAATTACTACCCAAGACGGTCAGGTTTTAGAAACCGAGCAATTGTACTTTGATCAAAAAAACGAATGGTTTTATACAGAACGACGATTTACTTTCTCCAGTCCTAAAGGCTCTTCTGCTGGTCAAGGGATTGATTTTAGCAAAGATTTTAAAGTTATAAATTCTCAAAAAATCTCTGGAGAGGTTGATTCCAATAATTAAAATTTACTCATAATGAAATATTTAAAATTTACTTCTTACGCTTATATTATCATTGCTTTAATTTGTATTTATGATGGTATAACAAAGTGGAATGATGAAACAGCAAAGCCTTGGTTGAGTTTTGGAATAGCAGCAATGGCTGTTTTTATGTTCTTCTTTAGAGCAAAATATTCTAAACGTTTCGAAGACCGCAATTCGAATCAATAGTTTTTTGTTTCTAAAAATATAGAGCAAACCATTGAAAATAGCTTTTTTTCTGGAGAAGTCGTTTCGAAAAATAAGATAGCGTTCGTTAAAATAACTGCAATCGCATATTTTTTTTAAAACTTTAAAAAAACTTCTAAAATAAAACGCACCAAGTGTTATTATTAACTAGATAATTGTATTTTCGCAATCTGAATATAAAAATTAACAACAATAGAAATGGCAGTTTTAGCAAAAATTAGACAACGTTCCGCTTTATTGATTGGAGCAATCGCAATTGCATTGTTTGCATTTATAATTCAAGACCTTATCGGTAAAGGTGGTCTTGGTCAAAATACAAAAGATGTTGGGAGTATTAATGAAAAGGATATCGCTTTTGAAGATTTTAGACTTAAAGTTACAAATCTTGAAAAAAGTGGTCAAGGAATTACTCCAACTGAAGCAGCTAACAGAGTTTGGGAACAAGAAGTTACTTTGGCTTTGTTGACTACTGAGTTCGAAAAATTAGGATTAAGAGTAGGAGAGAAGCACATCGTTGAAGTGTTAAAAGCAGACCAAAATATTGGTAAAAATCCAATGTTCTTAAATGCTGCTGGATTATTTGACTTAGCAAAATTTAAAGATTTTTTCAAATCAAATCCAGAACAAGCGCAATTCTTGAAAGACAGAGAGAAAGATGCTGAGATTAATGCAAAGTACCAAATCTACAATACGTTGATAAAGTCTTCACTTTATACTACTGAATTAGAAGGTAAATTTAAATACGAAGCAGAAGCTAATAAAGTAAACTTTGCGTATGTAGCTGGTTTATATTCTACTATCAAGGACAGTGATGTAAAAGTTACTGATGCTGAAATTACTGAGTACATGAGTAAAAACAAAAAGAAATTCAAAGCAGATGAGTCTCGTGAAATTTCTTATGTTTTAATCGAAGATAAAGCTTCAGCTCAAGATGAGGCTGAAGTAAAAAACAAAATTACAAGTTTGTTGTCAGGAAGTGTAGTATACAATCAAGCAACAGGTAAAAATGATACTGTTCCTGGATTTAAAAATGCTAAAAATGCGATTGACTTCGTTAATGCAAATTCTGACGTTCCTTACGATTCAACTTATATTGCTAAAAAAGATTTACCAGCCGTTGATGCTGACCGTTTGTTTAGCTTACCTGCAGGTGCAGTTTATGGACCATATAAATTTGGAAACTACTACTGTTTGTCTAAATCATTAGGTTTTAAATCTGGAGTAAATGCTAAAGCAAGTCATATCTTAATTAGCTATGAAGGTACTCAAGTGCCAAACAAACGTGAAGTAAGAACTAAAGAAGAAGCTAAAGCAAAAGCTGAGTCTATCTTAGCTCAAGTAACTGCAAATCCAGATAGTTTCTTGATGTTAGCTTTTACTGCTTCTGATGATTCATCAGCTCAACAAGGCGGAGATTTAGGTTATTTTGGACCAAATGCAATGGTAAAACCATTTAACGATTTTGTTTTCAATAACGGAATTGGAAAAATTGGATTAGTAGAAACTCCTTTCGGTTTTCACGTAATTAAAATTACTGATAAACAAGACGGAATTCGTTTAGCAACAGTTGCACAAAGAATTGAAGCTTCTGAAGCTACTTCTGATAAATTATTTGCTCAAGCTACACAGTTTGAAATGGAAGCAGCTGATAAAGATTTTGATAAATTAGCGAAAGATATGAAGTTGACAGTTGCGCCAGTAGTAACTGCAAAAGCATTAGACGAAAACTTTGGTTCTTTGGGTAATCAAAGAGCAATCGTAAGATGGGCTTTTGAAGATGATTCAAAGGTAGGTACTGTTAAACGTTTTGAGGTGGCAAATGTTGGTCATGTTATTGCAAAAATTAAGAGTATCGATGATTCTGGTTTAGTTGCTGTATCTTTAGCAAGACCATATGTTGAGCCAATTCTTAAGAACAAGAAAAAAGCAGAATTGATTAAAGCAAAAATGACAGGCAGTTCATTAGAAGCTATTGCAAAAAGCGTTGGTGCTCCAGTGCAACAAGCTACAGGTTTGACTCTTGAAAATGCTGTTTTACCTGGTGGAGTTGGACAAGAAGCTAAAGTTGTTGGTAATGCATTTGCTTTGGCTGCAAACAAAATTTCAGCTCCAATTGAAGGAAATACAGGAGTATATGTTGTTAAAAACGTGAGCACAATTAAAGCTCCAGCTTTAAAAAGCCATGCTCAATATGTTACAAAAATAAAAGCACAAACAAGTGGTGATAGTAATAGAGCTATTCCATCATTGAAAGCTGCTGCTACAATTGAAGACAACAGAAAACAATTTGGATTCTAGTTACTACTGATTAGTTGTTTTTTTATAATATAGGCCAGGGACATTTATGTTTCTGGCTTTTTTTTTGGGTAAAACTCAGCCTTTTTTGTTATTTGAATTTTAATTTGCGATATTGAAAATAGTATTGTTAATTTGCTGAGATATTACAAAATATAATTTCACTTTGTTTTAATCGAAAAAACATTGCTAGATATAAAATAATGAGAGAAAATTATTTGAATGCCTTAGTTTATAAAAATTGGTATGTTTAGTTTTTTTAAAAGAAAACCTAAAGAATATTCCAAAATTGAAAATCATATTTATGGAATAATAACAGAGCTGTTAAAAGTTAATGGCACTGATATCAATTGTGATGAGTTAGGAGGGAAATATTATTTAAGTAATGAAGAGCAGCATTTTAAAGTTACAATATTAAGTAACGATTCTGTTATTCGATTAACTAATACTCGTGACTCTGTTGCAGAGAAATACGATAAGTATTTTGTAGATGATGTTTTGAAAGCTGTGAAAGAAGAAAAACACCGTCGTATGGAGTTGGTCTACGATTCGATAACCAATAGCATAGAAAAAATGGCCGAAAGGCTTCATAACACGCTTATTGAGACCAATGAGCAAGAACAGTCCAAAGAGCAGGATGTTATAAGCAAGTTTTAAGCACCTAAAATCATCTCTTTGTAAGGAATAACAGTTGAGTATCCTTTACTTGAAAAGTATGCTGTAGGGTCTTCTAAAGCTATTGCCAAAATAAAATCACCTCCCCAAGCACCCAAGCTTTTTACTACTCCATCAAAATCCGAGAAAAGGGCTTCTTGAACAGTTAATAATTCCAAAATTGCACTCAATTCGTTTTCGTGTAGCTGTAGTGCGTTAGCAAAAGATTTGATGTTTTTCGCTGTGGCAACAGCATCACTCAATTTATTAATGTTTGCAATGTTCTGTTTTAATTTCTCGTGTTTTTTATTGTAATAGGCTGCTATGGCATTTTTACTACTCTGTTTTTGATTTAAATACACAAAGTACAAATTTGAGGCAAATTCAGGTTGGAAATCAAGTGGTGTAACATTCGGTTTTTGATTTTCTAATTGATAGAAAATAGGTGTGTCGTTTTGAGCACAAGCAATATCATAACCGCTTCCACCGAAACTATTGTTGAGTAATTCAAAGGCATCTATTTTTAGCCATTGGGCAAGATTGTTAATCAAAGTAGATGACGTTCCCAATCCCCATTTTTTTGGAAAAGTCAATGCTGTTTCAATTTGATAGCCTACTGTTTCTTGAAAAAAAGAGGGTTGTAATAAATGCGCATGATGTAAAATAGTCAACAAGGTGTTTTTAACCGAGGATTCTGCGGCTTCTTTGTAATTAATAATGGCATCCAATTCTAGTTCGTCTTCAAACCATATTGTGCCATCTGCATCAAAACTTTTCCACGATATTGTCGGTTTATCATGAGTAACAACTTGTAGATTTTGTCCCATCTTGGTTGGGAGCGCTAGTGCTTTTGCGCCATCTAAAACAAGATATTCGCCAGTCAATAAAAGTTTTCCGTTGCTATAAAAGGTTTGTCTCATGGAACATCAGGATTCTAGTCAGTCTTTATTTTCTTAATTCTTCAATATAATTCACTACGGCACTATGGGAAATAGTGTGATGTTTGAAGTGCTTCTTGATATCATGACGTTCTTCTTCAGTGACATTAAATTGATTTAAAATGTTGTTCAAATGCATTTTCATATGTCCTTCTTGAATGCCTGTAGTGGTTAAAGAACGAAGTGCAGCAAAATTTTGTGCTAAACCAGCAACAGCTACAAATTGCATCAATTCTTGTGCTGAAGGTTTTTCAAGCATTTCGAGGCAAAATTTCACTAAAGGATGTAGTGAGGTTAAACCTCCAACTGTTCCTAACGCTAATGGAATTTCTAACCAAAAAGTGAATTGTCCGTTTTCTATTTTAGCGTGAGACAAACTGCTGTAGTGTCCCTCTTTTGACGCATAGGCATGAACGCCTGCTTCTACAGCTCTAAAATCATTTCCTGTGGCTAAAACTACAGCGTCAATGCCATTCATAATGCCTTTGTTGTGTGTAACTGCTCGATAAGGTTCTACTTCTGCAATTCGAACAGCTTGCACAAAACGTTTCGCGAAATCTTCAGGATTAGGGATATGTTTTTCGGCTAAGTCTTCTATGGGGCAAGAAACTTCAGCTCGTACTAAGCAATTCGGAACATAATTAGAAAGAATACTCATAATTACTTCAATTTCCTTTTCCTCAGCCGTAAATGATTCGTAGTTTTCTGCTTTCTCTTTTAAGGTTTTAGCAAATTGCTCCAAGCAAGAATTGATGAAGTTCGCTCCCATACTATCTTTAGTTTCAAAAGTAGCATGTAATTGATAGTAATTAGGAATCAAGTCCGTTTTGTCTCTCAACTCGATATCTAAAATTCCGCCACCGCGTTGTCTCATATTTTTGGTCAATGCATCGGTGTCTGAAAAGAAAGTTGTTTTTATTTGGTTGAAAAAAGTAGTCAATTTGCTTTTATCTCCAGTGAATAAAAAATGAACTTGGCCGATTTTTTCGGTATTGATTATAGTTGCTTTGAATCCACCTCTTGTAGCCCAAAATTTGGCTGATTTTGCTGCTGCTGCCACAACGGAACTTTCTTCAATAGCCATTGGTATTGAGCTATTTTTGCCATTGATTAAAAAATTTGGAGCAACTCCAAGAGGAATATAAAAGTTAGTGATAGTATTTTCAATGAATTCGTCGTGTAATTGCTGTAAAATACTGTCAGAATTCCAGTATTTTTTTAATAAATCAATTGCTTCAGATGGTGTTGAAAAATAGTTATTGGCAATCCAGTTTATTTTTTCTTCTTTAGATAATTTTGAAAATCCTGCGATGGTATTGTTCATTTTCAATTGATTAATGGTTTTGACAGCAAATATACGGTTTTGCTTTTTTTTTATACCATTACTTTTGGCATTCTTACTGGAAGTTCTTCTATGTAGGATTGGTAAGTTTTAACACATTTCATAAGGCTTTATTGCAATTTTTTTACTAAAATTGACATCGTTTTAAATATAACTCAATTGAGGACTGTTTTTTGTTTTTAATGCAAAATTTCTCATTTGATATACAATAATCATACATTTGATTCCTTTTTTATTAGAAATATCAAGTGATATTTTCTTTAAATCAGGGTTGAAAAGATAACATTTAAATTTTGCATTTATGAAATTAAAAAAATTGGCTTTATTGTTTTTTATCGGAATGTCTTCCGTTTTTGGGCAACAAAAAATAACCGTCGAATCTATTTTTACAGGGGCTTTTAGAACCAAAGGAATGGACGCATTACAGGCAATGAATACGACCAATCAGTACACCGTTTTGAATCCAAATCAGGCTCGTAATGGTCAACAAATTGATTTGTATGATTATGCTTCATTAAAGAAAGTAGCCACTTTAATTGATACTAAAGATTTTCCTCAATTATCAGATGGAATCGACGGTTATAGCTTTAGTGAAGATGAAAAACAAATCCTAATTGCGAATAACACGCAGCCAATTTTTCGTCATTCTTTTACAGCCGATTATTTTTTATACAATATAACTTCTAAGCAATTAGTCAAATTATTTGATTTTCCTGTTCAAGAGCCAACGCTTTCGCCAGATGGTAAAAAGATAGCCTATGCAAAAGACAATAATTTGTTTGTTTACGACATTGCTTCCAAAACGACAACCTCAATTACTACAGACGGAAAAAAGAATAGTATCATCAACGGGATTACCGACTGGGTGTACGAAGAAGAATTTGCTTTTGTAAAAGCTTTTGACTGGAGTGCCGATAGCAAAAAGATTGCTTTTATCCGTTTTGACGAATCCGAAGTTCCTGAATTTTCAATGTCGATTTTTCAAAAAGAGTTGTACCCAAAAGTAGAAACATTCAAATATCCTAAAGCTGGTGAAAAAAATGCAGTAGTTTCTTTGCATATTTATGATGTTGCGTCTCAAGCTAAAAAAGACGTGAATTTAGGTAACTATAATGATTTTTATATTGCAAGAATGCAATGGACAAACGATGCTAACGTGCTTTCGGCTCAAGTGTTGAATCGTCATCAAGATAATTTAGATTTGTTGTTTATTGATGGTACTACAGCTGCAGCAAAAGTTGTTTTAAATGAAAAAGACAAAGCCTATATTGATGTTACGGACAACTTGACTTTCCTAAAAGATAACAGTTTTATTTGGACTAGTGAAAAAGATGGTTTCAATCATATTTATTTATACGATAAAACAGGAAAATTAATTAATCAAGTGACCAAAGGGAATTGGGAAGTAACCAATTATTATGGATTTGATGAAAAAACAAAAACTATTTTTTATCAATCGGTAGAAAATGGCTCTATCAATCGAGACATTTACCGTATTGGTTTAGATGGTAAAAACAAAGTACGTTTGTCTTCTAAGGTAGGTACTAGTGCAGCTACGTTTAGCCCAAATTTCCAATATTTTATTACTACATTTTCAAGCGCAACTCAGCCTCCAGTTTATACTTTGAATGAAGCCAAAGCTGGAAAGCAATTGCAAATGATTGAGGAGAATCAAACCTTATCCAACAATTTAAAAGGCTTCAATTTGCCTACAAAAGAGTTCTCTGTTTTGAAAACAGAAAAAGGAATCGAACTTAATATGTGGATGATGAAACCTAAAGATTTTGATGCTACTAAAAAATATCCTGTTTTTATGTTCCAATATTCTGGGCCAGGTTCACAACAAGTCAATAATGATTGGAACAGCGGCGATGATTACTGGTTTGCATCGCTTACACAAAAAGGATATATTGTGGCCTGTGTTGATGGAAGAGGCACAGGTTTTAAAGGAGCCGCATTCAAAAAAGTGACTCAAAAAGAATTAGGGAAATACGAAGTAATCGACCAAATTGATGCTGCCAAAGTATTGGGTTCTTATTCTTTTGTAGACAAATCAAGAATAGGAATTTTTGGTTGGTCGTTTGGTGGATTTATGGCATCGAATTGTATTTTGAAAGGAAATGATGTTTTCAAAATGGCTATCGCAGTGGCTCCAGTTACCAATTGGCGTTTTTATGATAGTATTTATACGGAACGTTATATGCAAACACCACAAGAAAACCCTAGTGGTTATGATGATAACTCGCCAATAAATCACGTACAGAAGTTAAAAGGCAAGTTTTTATTAATACACGGCTCGGCAGATGATAATGTACACGTTCAAAATTCAATGCAAATGATGGAAGCCTTGATTCAAGCCAACAAACAGTTCGATTCACAAATTTATCCAGATAAAAATCACGGTATTTTTGGAGGTTATACCCGAATTCAACTTTACAATAAAATGACTAACTTTATCCTTGAAAATTTATAATAACTAACCTCAATCACATAATTTAAACTAGACTACAATGACAGAAACACAAGAGAAAACAGCTCATCCAAAAGGACTTTGGGTATTGTTTGGAACAGAAATGTGGGAACGATTCAATTTCTATGGAATGCGCGCCATCTTAACTCTTTTTATGGTAAATGCTTTAATGTTAGGAGAATCTAATGCTTCTATTATTTATGGCGGATTTTTAGCTTTGTGTTATTTGACACCGCTTCTTGGAGGTTTTATAGCCGATAAATATCTAGGAAATAGAAGTTGTATTATGTTGGGCGGTACTTTGATGGCAATTGGTCAATTTTTATTATTCTATAGTGCCACGATTTATGGTAGTAATTTAGAGTTTTCAAAAGCAATTTTTTGGTTAGGTTTGTTTCTGATTATTTTTGGGAATGGTTTTTTTAAGCCTAATATTTCATCAATGGTAGGAAGTTTATATCCTCCACAAGAAAAAACAAAGTTAGATTCTGCATTTACTATTTTTTATATGGGAATCAACATTGGAGCACTTTTAAGTCAATATTTTGTACCATTAATTGCAGATGTTAAAGTAAATGGGGTACAAGACCCGACTGTTTTTAAATGGGGGTATTTAATGGCTGGATTAGCTATGGTATTAGGAACTGTTATTTTCTATTTCCTTAAGGATAAATATGTAATTGCACCAGACGGAAGTGCAATCGGAGCAAAACCAAATAAAAACTTTGAATCAGGAGAAGTTGTAGAACAAGCAAAATTTTCAGGTTCATCTATTGGAATAGTAACAGGATTATTCTTTGTGTTGTTTTTTGTTTTCAGATATCTTTTAGTAGGAGAGTTTGGTTTTTCTACTTTTGAGATTGGTACTTTGGTTAAAGGGATTATTTATCCAATTATTTATGGTGCTGGTATTTCATTAGCAGTTTTGATTTTATTAGATTCGACGCTAACAAAAATCGAAACTCAAAGGATTTTAGTTATTTATATTATCTCCTTCTTTATTATTTTCTTTTGGGCGGCTTTCGAGCAAGCGGGTTCTTCATTAACTTTTATTGCATCAAATCAAACCGATAGGAATATTATGTTTGGATGGGAAATGCCTGCCTCAATGGTTCAAATTTTTAATGGTATTTGCATCGTTTTATTAGCAGTTCCTTTTAGTATTCTTTGGGATAAATTAAGAGCAAGTGGTAAAGAGCCTATTTCGCCAGCAAAACAAGCTTTAGGTTTGGCGATTATCTCATTGAGTTATTTCATTATTGCTCATAATGTGAAAGATTTGGGAAGTACAGGATTACTAGCTATAAAATGGTTGATTCTGTTGTATTTTATACAATCTTGTGCTGAACTATGTTTGTCGCCTATTGGGCTTTCATTAGTTGGTAAACTAGCTCCTAAAAGATTTGCTTCGTTACTGTATGGGGTTTTCTTTATTTCAAATGCAGCTGGTTATGCATTAGCTGGAACATTAGGTGCTTTAATTCCTGCAACTGGTGATAAATTTGATAAAGCTCAAAAATTAGGGTTTAACTTGCAGGATGTTTTAGATAAGAAAATTGCACTAACGTCCGAGCAACTAACTATATTTGCTGATAATCAAATAGCTACAGAATATCCGACTTTTGTTGGATTTACCATTCATAATCTTTTCGAATTTTTTATGGTGTTTGTGGTTTTAACAGGAATCGCTTCGTTGATTTTGTTTGCTTTGACGCCATTTTTGAAAAAAATGATGCACGGTATCCGTTAATTTATTTATACTCTTCGTAAACCTACAAGTACTGCTTGTAGGTTTATTTTTTAATACTATTTTCTATGTGGAAGAATCATCCTAAAGCCCTGCCTTATTTGTTTTTGTCTGAAATGTGGGAACGTTTCGGTTATTATTTAATGATTGGAATTTTCACGCTTTATTTGAAAGATGTAGAAGCTGGATTTTCAATGACCGAAAAAGAAGCTTCGGATTTGTATGGAACATTTATCGCTTTGGTATTCTTGACTCCCTTTATTGGTGGATTAATTGCTGACCGTTATTTGGGTTATAAAAAATCCATTATAATTGGCGGATTAATGATGGGGGTAGGGTATCTAATTATGGGAGTACACAGCATTCCAATGTTGTACACTGCGATGACGTTGGTCATTGTTGGGAATGGTTTCTTTAAACCCAATATCTCTACCTTATTAGGGAATTTCTATAACGATGAGCAATACAAAGACCGAAAAGACGAAGGGTACAACATTTTCTATATGGGAATCAATGTAGGGGCTTTCATTTGTAATTTCTTTGGTGCGGCACTAAAAATTCTTTTTGGCTGGCAAGAAGCTTTTATGGCTGCTGGTGTGGGGATGTTTATTGGTGTTTTGGTATTTATGTTGGGCACCAAACATTATGGAGATAAAACCGAAAAGAAAGGGGTTCAAGAAGGGGATATGCCTTTTTATAAAATTGTTCTTTTTATATTATTGCCTTCATTGATTTTTGGAGTAATTGGTTGGTTGATAAAAGGAATTACATCAGATAGTAATTTAGACAGTTCCATTTTTGGTTCGGATAGTACTGATGCTTTTGTGTTCGCTTGTATTCCTGTGATTTTCTTTTACGGAAGTCTTTATTTTAAAGCTAAGGTGGAAGATAAACGACCTATTGGAGCTTTGCTTTCAATTTTTGCAGTTGTGATTTTGTTTTGGGCGGTTTTTAAATTGAATGGTTCTGCTTTAAATAATTGGGGCGATAAATATACTGATAGAGAGTTAACAGGTGTGGCACAACAAATTGGGTCAAAGTTGGTGCTTACTGATACGTTGACCTATAAGAAAGATTCCGTTGCCTTATACGATGGCGCTTTTAGAATTCAGAAAGAAGACGGAAAAGTCATCAAAGTGGTGGATTATCCGTTGTATTTTAGAAATGTAGCCAAAGAAAAATTGCCTAAAGAAGAAAGTAAAATTTATACTTGGTCCGCAAACTTGAGCCAATCGATTAATCCAGGTTGGGTAATTCTTTTGACGCCTTTGGTGGTGGCATTTTTTACTTTTTTGCGTAGCAGAAAAAAAGAACCCTCAACACCTACCAAAATTGCTTTCGGTTTGTTGATTTCAGCTTTATCGGTCTTGGTTATGGTGGCTGCGGTTCATATTGGTAATAATGGCGCAGAAAAAGTCTCCGTATGGTGGTTGGTGGCCAATTATGGTGTCATTACCATCGGTGAATTATTCTTAAGTCCAATGGGATTATCTGTGGTCTCAAAATTAAGTCCAAAAAACATCACCTCTTTGATGATGGGTGGTTGGTTTTTGGCCACTTCAATTGGTAATAAATTAAGCGGCGTTTTGGCCAGTATGTGGGATTCTTATGAAAACAAAGCTAATTTTTTCTGGATTAATTTTAGTCTTTTACTCTTTGCAACATTACTGATGTTCGCTTTGGTAAAGGAATTGAATAAGGTTATGAAAGAAAAAGGAATTAATTAAATCAAGTAAATGGAATCAAATATAACATTAGAACAAATTCAGAATTTTAAAGGGAAATACCCAAAACAATTGTGGTATTTGTTTTTTAGCGAAATGTGGGAGCGCTTTTGTTTTTATGGAATGCGCGGTATGTTGGTGGTCTTTATGGTCAGTCATCTTGGAATGAACGAAAAGGTTGCCAATTTGCAATACGGAGCGACTCAAGCTTGGGTATATGCATTTACTTTTATTGGAGGTTTGTTTGCTGATAAGATTTTAGGTCTTCGAAAGTCACTCTTTTGGGGTGGCATTTTAATGATTATTGGGAGTGTTATTTTGGCTATCGACCCTAAGAATTTTTTCTTTATAGGTCTTGGATTTACGATTGTAGGAACTGGTTTTTTTAAACCCAATATTTCATCGATGGTGGGGCAATTGTATCCTGATGGTGACCCTAGACGTGATGCTGGATTTTCTTTCTTTTATATGGGGGTAAATTTAGGAGCACTAATTGGTGGTTATATCTGTATAGCTGTTGCCGAAGGTTCAATGTGGCAATCAATTGTTCCTGAACATTTGCGTTGGAATGTAGGTTTTGGTTTCGCTGCGATTGTAATGATTATTAGTTTACTGACTTTTACTCAAACCCAAAAAAGTTTAGGTCCAATTGGTCTTTCTCCATTAAAAGAGATGATGGTCTCTAAACGCAAGCAATTAGAAATAGTAACTTATGTAGGGTCATTACTTGTTATTCCTTTGATTATTGTGATGGTAGCCAATACGCATTATACCGATTACTTTATGATTTGTATCGGACCCGCTTCCATTTTGTATTTGTTATACGAAATGAAAAACTTCACTTTAGCGGAGAATAAAAAGTTATTTGCAGCACTGATTTTCATTATTTTCTCCATTTTCTTCTGGGCTTTTTTCGAACAAAGTGGAGGGTCTTTAAGTTTGTTTGCTGTAAATAATTTAAACAATACCATTGGAGGAGTTGTTTTGAGTCCCAACGGAGTCAATAATTCTGCGAATTCCTTTTTCGTAATTGGTTTTGCAGCTTTGGTTGGCTTGGTTTGGCTTTGGTTAGATAAAAGAAAAATAGAACCTAACACTGTAATTAAGTTTGGCCTTGCCTTTTTATTCTTAGCTGGTGGCTTTTGGGTATTTTATTATACGAAGTTTTTTGCTGATGGTTTTGGGAGAACTTCTTTAGGTATTTTTACTTTTGGATGGTTTGTGATTACTTTGGGTGAATTGTGTTTGTCACCTATCGGAATGTCTGCAATGACGAAATTATCACCTTCCAAAACACAAGCTGTAATTATGGGAATGTGGTTCTTGGCTAGTGCTTACGGGCAATATTTTGCAGGTATTTTGGGTGCTAACATTGCAGAAGCTTCGGAGCAATCGAGCAATATAGAGAAGCTTAATGTTTATGCCGACGGATATTTACAATTAGCTATTTATGCCTTAATTGCTGGTGTGGTTTTGATTGTACTTTCACCATTGGTTAGAAAATTAATGCAAGAAGTAAAATAGCCGACATTTAAACATTATAATTTTATATTTTTGTCAAAAATAATTCATCGTATGAAAAAAATAATTGTATTTCTGTTGTTTACATTTTGTGTAATCGAAGGGCAAGCGCAAGAACTAAAATGGTTTACCGATGTGAAAGAAGCTGTTGCTATTGGTAACAAAGAGAAAAAACCTCTTATGCTTTTTTTTACTGGTAGTGATTGGTGTGGATGGTGTATCCGTTTGCAGAAAGAAGTATTGAAAACTCCAGAGTTTGCTAAATGGGCTAAAGAAAATGTTGTTTTAGTTGAATTGGATTATCCTAGAAAGCAATATCAATCAGAGGAGATTAGAAGACAAAATGCTGAATTACAACAAGCATTTGGTGTGCAAGGATATCCAACGGTGTTTTTTGCGAAAGGAGTTACTAAGAATGGTAAAACTAATTTTGAAGGTTTAGGAAGTACTGGTTATGTAGCTGGTGGTCCATCAGCTTGGTTGGCAGTAGCCAATGGTTTTTTAGCGCAAAAGAAAAAATAGTTTTAGCTAGCATTACTCTTTGATGTAAAAATATCCCTTTTCACGAGTTGAGTGGAAAGGGATTTTTTGTTGATTACAGGTTTGTTCCCACAAGTTTACCAATGATTTGTAATTGGAAGCATCTGCCACGACCATCTTTGGTCTATTGTTTTTTAGGATGCGCTCCAAATTTACTTTTGGTGATGCTGTTAATAGTAGAATATCAGCTTGGTTATTTGGTAAATACACACTGCTATTATCTAAAATAAGAATGCGATTTCTGTTAAAATAAGCCACATTTTTTAAAGGACTTTCTTTTGTAATCGCACTAAATGTCCCTGTTGCATAATTTTGTAAGGTCATATTTTTTTGAATTTCTTCACTTTGAAGGCCATTCGAAATGACTTCTATTTCATTTCCTATTCGTTGGCAAATAATCGTTTTTTTCGAAGCATTCAGTACAACCCACTCTTTGCTGTTACCAAATTCTAGTTTGTTTTTGATTAAAATTATTTGAACCAGTATTATTGCTGATAGAACAAGTATAGTTCTTATCAAGGATTTCTTTTTCCACCATAAAATAAGTGCTATTAGTAAACCATAAGAAGCAATCATTAAGATAAACGTACTTGAAATATTGGTAAAAATGAAGCTTTCAAACGAAGCGACCCAATGAATGATTGAATTCATTATTGTAATGCCCCATTCTAAAGGTTTGATACACCAAATAGGTAAGGCTGAAAAAGCAGCTATTGTCATTACGATTACCCCAAGAAGCATTATGACGCTTAATAACGGTAACACTAATAGATTGGTTACAAAAAATAATCCTGGAAATTGATGAAAATAATAAATACTCAATGGTAATGTTCCTAGTTGTGCAGCAAAAGAAACCGTTATAATGTCCCAAAAGAATTGTGCTATTTTATTTCTAGGTGTCCAATAATTTGCAAACATTGGTTGCAGCCAAACAATAAAAAACAAAGCCGCATAACTCAATTGAAAGCCTACATCGAATAAAAAATAGGGTTGAAACAATAGTATTAAAAATATCGAAACAACTAGAGTATGATAAATATTCGTGCTTCGTCTCCAATAGTGTCCTACGGCAACAAAAGAAAACATCGTGATAGAACGAACAACAGAGGGTGCCAATCCTGCTAAAATACCAAAAACACCTAAGCTAAGTAAAGAGAGGGATAGCTTAAGGAATCTTCCTTTTTGGGTATTGGGTATTGGGCGCATCAAAAAATTGATAAGTAGTACTATAAAACCAATATGTAATCCCGAAACAGAAAGTATATGTACAGCACCTGCGTATTGATAATCCTTTGTAATGTTGGAGTCTATATCTTGTTGTTGCCCCAATAGTAAAGCCATCGCTACTGGCAAAGCTTTTTTGTCAAAACCACTTTGTTCAAGATGAGTCACAATGGTGTTTCTTAAAGTAGCGCTATAATACCAAATATCTTTTATAATCGCTTGATGATAGTGTATGTCTTCTGTTGGAAGAAAGGCTTGAGCGTAAATTTGTTTGTTTTTGAGATAAGCCGAGTAATCAAACTGATTGGGGTTTTTTGGCTTTTCAGTTTTTGTCAATTTGGTCTTAAATCTTAGTCTATGCCCAACAATAATTTCTTTGGCATTGTTGCTTTTTGGTATTGAAATTAAAATTTTGCCTTCGAGACTTTGATGGTTTACTTTTTGAACGTAAACAATAAATCTATTGTTTTGAGGTGAACTTTTGAGTTTTTCTCTGACAACAACTTCTATCCAATTTGCTTTTTCATAAACTGTCGGATGATTGGAATAATTGTTTTTGCGATTACTATCAGTATGAGTTACTAAAATACCTATTCCTACAGCAAATGAAAGCAATAGAATTGTCGCTTCAAATACTAGGTTTTTCTTTGTAGTAGTAGTATTGAATTTATATGCTAAGAGTACAATTGCAAACCCAATTAGTATAAACACAAATGCAAAATTTGCGGATATATTTATGTAATAAGCCGCAATGAGGCCTATTATAAATCCAATTGTAATTTTAGTAAGTGGGAATTGTAATATATTCATACTACTAAAATACAAATTTTAGTAAGAAATAATGCTTATTAAATTATTTTAAGTCGGCTACAATTAATTTTGCGGTAGTACTGCTTGCTCCTTTTCCACCCAATTTTTCTTCCAATATTCTATAGTTTTCTAGTACAATTTTTCGATGTTCAGGCTCAAGGATTTTTTGTAATTCTGAAGCAATTCGTTTGGTGTTGCAATCGTCTTGAATCAACTCGGTAACGACCTCTTTGTCCATAATCAAATTGACAAGCGAAATGTATTTTAGAGTGATGATGCGTTTGGCTATTTGATACGAAATCCAATTTCCTTTGTAGCAAACTACTTCAGGCACTTTGAACAAAGCCGTTTCAAGTGTTGCTGTTCCAGAGGTAACAAGGGCTGCAGTAGCGTGTTGCAACAAATCATAGGTTTTGTTCGATAAAAATTTAATGTTATCTGAAGTAATGAATTGTTGGTAAAAAGAATACTCCTGACTTGGCGCACCAGCGATTACAAATTGATACCTTTTAAAATCATCGGCTACGCTAAGCATAACACTGAGCATTTTCGTGATTTCTTGTTTGCGACTGCCTGGCAATAGTGCAATAATTGGTAAATCGTTCAATTGGTTTTCTTTTCTAAAAGTAGCATCATCGATTACGGGATGCGCTTGTATGGCATCTATAAGCGGATGGCCTACAAATGAAACAGGAAAATGATGTTTGTCTTCGTAAAATGTTTTTTCAAACGGAAGAATCACATACATTTTGTCAATATCTCGCTTGATTTCCTTGATTCTGCTTTCTTTCCAAGCCCAAATTTGAGGGGAAATATAATAGTGATTTTTGAATCCCAAAACTTTTGACCATTTGGCAATTCTTAAGTTAAAACCCGGATAATCAATAAAAATGATAACATCAGGTTGAAAAGCTAGAATATCAGTTTTGCAAATTTTGATGTTGTTGAGAATGGTTTTTAAATTCATAATCACTTCTGCAAATCCCATAAAGGCTAAATCGCGGTAGTGTTTTACTAAAGTGCCTCCCACTTTTTGCATTAAATCGCCACCCCAAAAACGAATGTCGGCAGTTGGATCTTCTTGGTAAATTGATTTCATCAAGTTGGATCCGTGCAAATCTCCTGAGGCTTCTCCTGCAATAATGTAGTATTTCATAGTTGATGGGATGTTGATTGTGTTACAAAGATAGAAAACCTTTTAGAGCATAAAAATTGTTGCAATGGTCAGTACAAAAACAGCCAAAACGACACCACGAGCCATCAATTCTTTATTCATTTTAAGTAAAATCCCAAATGCTGCCAAATCTAATAATGAACCAACGGTAATTAGTTTTCCTAAATAGCCTTGAGATTTTAATATTCCGACTCCTTCAATAAATTCATAGTCTGTGAAAAAAGTCATAAACAAAAAAGAGCCTAGCAGTGAAGCTGCTAATCCGATAATGAAGCCGTATAATAAATCTATCTTATTCATTCCAATTCCAAGTGTTGAGTTGTTGTATGGTGTGATGTGCTGTCAAGTCAAATTGAACAGGTACTACCGAAATATATCCATTTTCTAATGCCCATTCATCAGTATCTTCGCCTTTATCTTGGTTAACGAATTCACCACTTAACCAATAGTATTCTTTTCCGAAAGGTGTTTTCCTTTTATCGAATTTTTCCACCCATTGTGCTTTGGCTTGACGACAAATTTTGATGCCTTTAATTTCTTTTTCTTCTAATTTTGGAAAATTCACATTCAAAACAACCCCAGTTGGAAGCCCTTTCTCTAAGGTTTCGAGGGCTGTTTTTTTTACAAAAGACAATATGGGCGAAAAATCAGCATCCCAATTATAATCCAAAAGCGAAAATCCAATTGCAGGAATGCCTTCGATGCCAGCTTCAACGGCCGCACTCATAGTTCCTGAGTAAATAACGTTAATCGATGAATTCGACCCGTGATTGATGCCCGAAACACACAAATCAGGTTTTTGCTTCAAGATTTCGTTAGTTGCCATTTTTACACAATCTACTGGAGTTCCTGAACAACTGTATTGTGTGATGGCATCGCCCTCTTTCGAAAGTTTATTCAAATACAACGTACTGTTGATGGTAATGGCGTGTCCCATTGCGCTCTGAGGCTTATCAGGAGCAACAACGATAACATTCCCAATTTGAGTCATTACACTAATCAAGGCTTGGATTCCAGGAGCTGAAATTCCATCGTCATTAGTGATTAATATTAAAGGTTTTTTGGAGGCCATTTCATTGATTTTAGATACACAAATATACTAGCGCTTTGTCTTAAAAAGCAGCATAAACCTTTTTTTTGTTAACTTTTTTTATAAAAATTAAATCGTATCAACATTTTTATATCTTTAACAAAAATTTATAAAGAGGCAATGTTTCTTGGCTTTATCTTTACATAAATTACACTTTTGATTGATGAATGCAATTATTACTTATATGAAAAAGAATTTTAAAATTGTACTTGCCATTTTGTGCTTGTCAGGTGCCTTGTTTGCTTTTAAAATAAATGGTTCGAAGCAGAACACTGAGGATCCCGAAAAAGATAGACTCTTACTAGAGTTGTTGACTTTTGTAATTGAGAAAGGGCACTATGATCCAGCGGTTATGGATGATGAATTTTCAAAAGGTGTTTATAAAGATTATATCCAAGCTTTAGATCCTTCTAAGCGCTTTTTCTTGCAGTCAGATATCGCTGAATTTGCTAAATACGAATTGGATTTAGATGACCAAATCAACAATAAAGAATTAACCTTTTTCGAGTTAACCTATTCTCGTTTGATGGTTCGTATGGAAGAAAGTAAAAAAATCTATAAAGGCTTGTTAGAAACACCTAATGATTTCACTATAGATGAAAGTTTTGATACGGATTATGATAAAATGCCTTATGCTAAAAACAATAAAGAATTAATAGATAGATGGCGTAAGCAAATGAAGTTGTCTGCCCTTTCTTCAATTACAGAGCGTTTGCGTATGCAAGAAAGTAAGGCCAAAACCCCAGAAACTACTGAAGCGACTAAAGCGGAGGAATTAAGTGCTGATTTGGGTATGGATGCAACTTCAAAAGCAGATAAAAATATCAAAATCAAGACTTTTGCAGAATTAGAAGCAGAAAGCAGAGTGAATATTGGTAAGTCTTTAGATGAATCTTTTGGTTTCATAAAAGAATTGACCAGAGATGATTGGTTTACGGTGTATATCAATTCAATTATGACTCGTTTTGATCCACATACAAGCTATTTTGCTCCTGAAGAGAAAGAACGTTTTGATGTAAGTATGAGTGGTAAGCTCGAAGGAATTGGAGCTCGTTTGCAAAAGAAAAATGACTTCACTGAAATTAGCGAATTGATTTCTGGTGGTCCAGCGTGGAGAGGTCGCCAACTAGAAGCTGGAGATGTTATTTTGAAAGTGGGGCAGGGTAGTGCTGAACCTGTTGACGTGGTAGGAATGCGTTTAGATGATGTGGTTAAAAAAATAAAAGGGCCTAAAGGAACTATTGTTCGTTTGACGGTTAAAAAAGTGGATGGAACAATTAAAAATATTTCTATTGTTCGTGACATCGTTGAAATAGAAGAAACGTATGCTAAGTCTAGTGTAGTTGAGAAAAATGGATTACGTTATGGAGTAATTTATTTGCCTAAATTCTATATTGATTTTGAAAATCGTGATGGACGTGATGCTGGTAAAGATATTGCTCTTGAAGTGGAACGTTTAAAACAAGCTAAAGTAAACGGAATTGTTTTAGATGTTAGAGATGATGGAGGAGGTTCACTATCTACCGTGGTTGATATCGCAGGTCTTTTTATTCATGAAGGTCCAATTGTTCAAGTTAAATCCTCAGGTAAGAAAAAGGAAATATTGTATGATACAGACCCAAAAATAGAGTGGGACGGTCCATTAGTAATTATGGTGAATAGTTTTTCAGCTTCTGCATCAGAGATTCTAGCAGCTGCTATTCAAGATTACAAACGCGGAATTATTATTGGAAGTAAGCAAACTTACGGAAAAGGAACAGTTCAAAATGTTATTGATTTAAATCAGTTTGTGCGAAATAGTTCGGTTGGTGATTTGGGGGCTTTAAAAACTACTACTCAAAAATTTTATAGAATCAATGGAGGATCTACTCAGCGTGAAGGTGTTAGTAGTGATGTAGTAATGCCTGATCGTTACGCTTATTTAAAAATGGGTGAACGCGATGTTGATAATGCAATGCCATGGGACAAAATTGACGCTGCTCCTTTTACGCAATGGAAAAACACTCAAGATTTTGATAAAGCTATCGCTAGAAGTAAAGCTAGAATTGCTGAAAATCCTCAGTTTAAATTAATCGAAGAAAACGCAAAATGGATTGACAGCAAGAGTAATGAAAATACCTATAGCTTAAATATCGATAAATTTAGAGCAGTACAAAATAGTGTTGAAGAAACAGCTAAAAAATATAAGCCAATTTTTGAGTATAAAAATCAATTGAAGTTTACTTCTTTACCTTACGAAGAAGAAGAATATAAAAAAGATCCTACTCTGAAAGAAAAAAGACAAAGATGGCATGAAAGTTTATCAAAAGATGTTTACGTTGAGGAAGCTTTAAATGTTTTAGATGATTTGCAATCAAAGTCGATAGTGAAGTCTATGCCTTCTAAAGCGATGAATAGCAAATTAGTGAAATCTTAAATTACTTTCAATTTCAAAAAAGACTCAAAATTATTCATTTTGAGTCTTTTTTTGTTTAA
>JAGOFG010000007.1:25153-36858 GCA_017997335.1 Flavobacterium sp.
TTTCAATTCAATAAAGGGCAACTTAATTTACTTCCCAAATCTACTACAAATGCAATTGTTTATCATGATTTTTATACTTTATCCTATGATGAAAAATATGAACAGTCGGAGTGGGTTGCTTATGAGTTAAAAAAGGAACAAGTTGTTAATGCCAATTTTAAGCGTCCATTTTTTATTCAAGACAAAAAAGTAAAAACGGGATCTGCTGATTGGCGTAATTATAAAAACTCAGGCTATGATAAAGGGCATTTGTGTCCGGCTGCTGATAGAGAGTTTAGTAAAGGAGCTTATGAAGCTACCTTTTTAACGTCAAACATAGCTCCACAAACACACGAATTCAATAGTGGTATCTGGAATCGTTTGGAAGAAAAAATACGTTATTGGGCGGTTAAATATAATGGCTTGTATGTTGTTACAGCAGGTGTTTTGCAACCCAATTTGAAAACTATTGGTAAAGAAAAAGTAGCGGTACCCAATTATTTCTATAAAATTGTTTTAGATGAATACCAAGGAAAATACAGAATGATTGCTTTTTTAATTCCTAATGATGAAAGTAAACGGCCTTTGTATGAATTTGTAGTCTCGGTAGACAAAATAGAGCAACTAACAGGTATTGATTTTTTTTATCAACTTCCTGATGTTGTAGAAAATCAATTAGAAAAATCGAGTAATTACAAGGACTGGAGTTTTAATTGATTACCATTCGTTAACCTTATTAGCATCCATTTTAATGAAGATAAAAAGCAAAATGGTAAATCCCCATAACCCAGAGCCTCCATAAGAGAAGAAAGGCAACGGGATACCAATTGTTGGAAAAATTCCAGCAACCATTGCAATATTTACAAAAAAGTGAAGAAATAAAATGGCAGCAACAGAATAGCCATAGACACGACTAAATTTTGTCTTTTGTCTTTCTGCTAAATAAATGATACGTAACAAGAGAATAACAAAGAGTGAAATCACGACTGTAGAGCCTAAGAAACCCCATTCTTCGCCAACAGTAGTGAATATATAGTCAGTATGTTGTTCGGGTACAAAACCTCCTTTAGTTTGTGTTCCTTCTAAGAACCCTTTTCCTAACCATCCGCCTGAGCCAATTGCAATTTCTGATTGATTAGTATTGTATCCAATTCCTTTCATATCTACGGCTTTACCAAGTAGAATATTAAAACGGTCTCTATGGTGTTGTTTGAATACATTGTCAAAAACATAACTTACGGATAGCACAAATCCTGAAATTAATAAAAGTAAAATTCCACTTCTGACAACGTTTCTATCAGCTAATCTAGATTTGAAATGAATGGCAACAAGCACTAATGCAGCCAATAAAATAACCACATATGCTTCTAAAACTAAAGTTAAAACAAATAGTAAAATTGCTGAAAAACCTGTCCATACATACCAAGCAGGTAATCCTTCTCTATAAAGTACAATTATAAAAATACTATATACTAAAGCACTTCCTGGGTCGGGTTGAGGTAAGATTAGTAACACAGGCAAGAAGACTATGGCTAATGCTTGAAATTGTCTGTTTAAGTCTTTGAGATTGATTTGTGGATCACTCAGGTATTTCGCTAAAGCAAGCGCGGTGGCTGCTTTTGCAAATTCTGATGGCTGTAAAGTAAAACTACCGATGGCATACCAACATCTTTGGCCTGCAATTGTTTTACCAAAAGCAAATAATCCTAATAATGAGATCAAAGAGACCACAAAAATAATTGAGGCATATTTCTCGTAAAATTTACCGTCTACATAGAGTACAGTAAAAATCAACGGAATTGCAAATAATATAAATATAAGTTGTTTGTCTGAAGTTCCTTCCTCAGAAGATAAAGATGAGGAGTAAATATTCAGCCATCCTAATACAACCAAAAGGATGTATATAATAACACATATCCAATCTATATTATTTGTTATACTTTGATTTTTCATTTACGTACAAATGATTTAGTTTTTTTTAGTACTGTCTTTTTTAACAACTGCAGTAGGTGTTGGATTTTGTTTTTTTAATTTGAGTTGGGCAATAGAATCTTTAATTCTTAATTCTCTTTTTACATCTTCATTTAATCCTCCCAATTTGGCATATTGACCTTGTAAACTTGTATTTAATATTCTAGTTTCAAGATCCGTTCTTGTGATTTTTTTCTTTAAATATTTTTCAATCATCAAACTCGCTATTGGCCCTGCGATAGTAGAACCAAATCCACCGTTTTCAATCATAATAGCGATGGCAATTTTAGGATTGTCTTTTGGAGCAAAAGCCACAAAAATAGAGTGGTCTTTTAACTGAGTTCTAACCCCATTAATTTTGGCAAAATTCTCGGCAGTACCAGTTTTTCCACAAATGTCAATTCCTTCCACTCTCAAACCAGCTGCTGTACCCATATTATAAACGTCAAAAAGTCCACTAATAATGGGTTTGAAATGACTTTTGTCTATGGTAGTTACATGCTTGGTAGTGAATTTTTTATCAATAGTCGTTCCTGCGATTTTTTTGATGATGTGAGGGGTGTAATAATAGCCTTCATTTGCAACAGTAGCCATCATATTTGCTAACTGAATAGGAGTCATTAGCACTTCTCCTTGTCCGATGGCGTTTGAAACAATAGCGGTACTTCTCCAGCCCCCGTTTGGATACATTCTTTTATAGGTTTCCGAAGTCGGGATTTTTCCTCTACGGCCTGTTGGTAAGTCATAGCCCATAAACTGTCCCAAACCAAAACTTTTTACGTGTTTACTCCAAACATCAACTGCATAACCTGGTTTTGCATATTTATTAATGGTTTTCATATACGCTGTTCCAAAAAAGGCGTTACAAGATTCATAGATACCTCGGTGCAACTGCAGCAGCCCACCTCTACAGTGACAACGCATAAAGCGACCTCTTGCATAGCTAAATCCGTGATGACAAGCCACAGTTGTATTTTCGTCAATTACTTGTTCCTGAAGCGCTACAAGTCCAGTCATAATTTTGAAAGGAGATCCAGGAGGATATTCTGCAAGTAAACCTCTGTCATATAAGGGTTTTGCAATTGAATCGCGATACAATTTGGTGTAGTTTTTAGAACGTTGTCTTCCTACCAAAATGCCAGGATCATAAGAAGGTGCTGTAATTAATGCCAGAATTTCTCCAGTCTTTGGTTCTATGGCAACAATTCCACCTCTTTTATTAACCATCAATTGTTCTCCATATTTTTGGATTTCGGCATCAATGGTTAGGGTAATGTCTTCACCTGGTACTGCTACAGTGTCGAAGCGACCTTCTTTGTAGGAACCAATTTCACGATTGTATTTGTCTTTTTGTATGTAGGTGACTCCTTTGACACCTCTTAGAATTTCTTCATAGCTTTCTTCGACACCTTGTTTTCCAATTAAATCCCCACTTTTGTAATAAGGATTCTTTTTAATGATGTTGTCGTTTACTTGGGTAATAAAACCAAAAATATTAGCTCCATAATCGGCTTCATAGTCTCTTAATGATCTTTTTTGGAAATAGAAACCTTCATAGTTTCTTATTTTTTCTTGAAATGCAGCAAACTCTACTTTATTCAACTGTGATAAAAATACAGATGGCAGTCTTGGACTATATACTTTAGCTTTTTCAATATTTTTTATGAAATCTTCTTTTTGAATATTTAAAAGTTGGCAAAATTCTAAAGTGTCTAAGTTGTTGATTTCTCTTGGAATCACCATAATATCATAGGAAGCTTGGTTGGCCACTAGGAGTTTTCCAAAACGGTCATAGATATATCCTCGCTCGGGATAATCGTATTTTATCTTGATAGCATTGTTTTCTGACTCTAGTTTAAAAGTGTCATCAATGATTTGAAGATAGAAAATTCGAAGTACAAGCAGAGCGGCTGCGATAATTATTAAAGCAGGCAACAAGACTTTTCTCATCGTTTATTTGGCTTAATAAGATAGATAATGGTTATGCTTAATAACAATGTAAATGCGGAACTCAATAAAGTTCTTAGAAGTACTTCTAGAATAAAACTAAATTCAAAAGCTTCTAAGGTAAATAATACAATATGATGTAATAGTATTGCGACCAATAAGAATGAGAAACGTTCAGGGGTCAATACATCATTTAATTTTACGGTTTGGTATTCGTAACTTAAGCCGAAAGAGAATTTAAATATAAATGGTCTGAAATACGCCAGAATAAGGCATGCTGTTGCGTGAACTCCTCCAGAATTTGTAAACATATCTAGAAGCAGTCCAAGTATAAAACTTGAGGCCAGAAGCGCTGTTTTGTTACCGTTTACAGGATATAAAATTATGAAGAGTATGTAAGGAAAGGGACTTATGTAGCCATAAAAATTCATATTATTGAAAACAATAATTTGTATTGCTAACAATAATAAAAAACGGAAAAAATTGACAATTAACGTGCTATTCATCCTTCTTTCTTTGGTTTTCTAGTTGAGTCATTTCAATATTTCCTTTGCTTTTAAGGATATAAACATGTCCTAAGTTGGTCATGTCATTGAACAACTTAATGCTTAAAGTGTAATAATTGGTTTGTTTGTCAATATAAATTTTATCAATTGTACCAATATTAATGTTTTCAGGAAAAATAACGGATTGTCCACCAGTTACAATTGTATCTCCTTTGCGGATTGCTGCTAGCCTCGGCAAGTCAATTAATTGTACAAATCCTGTGCTTTTACCATCCCATACCAATGAACCAAAATGATTTGATTTTTTAATCTTGGCATTGATTCTGGATTTTTTATTCAGGATACTAGCTACTGTAGCATAATTCTCTGAAGTGTCATCTGTAATACCAACGATACCCAAACTATTGATAACTCCCATATCAGGCTTTATGCCTTGCTTAGTACCTGCATCTAGGGTAAGGTAGTTTTCATAAACATTATAGGAGTTTTTGATGACTTTTGCGACAACTATATCAGAGGGTTTTACTCCTTTTATACTGTCGATTTTGCTCATAAAACTAGAATCTTTTACTTGAAAAAGCAGACTTCTTAGCATAGCGTTTTCTAAGGCTAAATCATCATTCTCTTTTCTCAGGTTGAGGTATTCTTTTGCTTCGTTTATTTCTTTGTAAACACTTCCACTAACTATATTGGCAGAACTAATGACTTTGCTTCTGTGGAAAGAATGAAATTGAATTGTAAGTGTTAATGATATACCCAAAAGCAGCAAAAACAGTAATCTATAACTGTTTCTAGTAATAAAATTAAATATTTGCTGCATTTTGTAATGGTATAATTAAGTGGTTATTCGCGAATGTTTTTAATTGGTAACTGAAGAAAACGCTTACTTAATCAAGATACTTTTAAATTTAGTAATATTTTTTAAAGCCATTCCAGTTCCTCGTACAACTGCTCTCAAAGGATCTTCAGCTATGTAAACTGGTAAGTCCGTTTTTTGAGAAATTCGTTTGTCAAGTCCTCGTAACATTGATCCACCACCAGCTAAATAAATACCAGTGTTGTAAATATCAGCAGCTAACTCTGGAGGAGTTTGCGATAGCGTTTCCATTACTGCGTCTTCAATTCTTTGAATGGATTTGTCTAATGCTTTCGCGATTTCGCGATACGATACCTCTACTTGTTTTGGTTTTCCAGTTAATAAATCTCTTCCTTGAACAGACATATCATCTGGTGGAGTTTCAAGATCTTCGATCGCAGCACCAATTTGTATCTTTATTTTTTCAGCTGTACTTTCTCCAACAAATAAATTGTGTTGGGTACGCATATAATATACAATATCGTTAGTGAAAACATCACCTGCAATTTTTACAGATTTGTCACAAACAATACCGCCTAAAGCAATTACGGCAATTTCAGTTGTACCACCACCTATATCAACAATCATGTTACCTTTTGGTTGCATAATATCGATACCAATACCAATTGCTGCTGCCATTGGTTCATGAATTAGATAAACTTCTTTTCCATTTACTCGCTCGCAAGATTCTTTTACAGCACGCATTTCAACTTCTGTAATTCCTGATGGAATACATACTACCATACGTAAGGCTGGAGTAAACATTTTTTTGTTTAGTGCAGGGATGCTTTTGATGAACATACTGATCATTTTTTCAGAAGCATCAAAATCTGCAATTACACCATCTTTCAATGGTCTAATCGTTTTTATGTTTTCATGCGTTTTCCCCTGCATCATGTTGGCTTCTTTACCAACGGCAATGATTTTGCCAGATATTCTGTCTCTTGCCACAATAGAAGGACTGTCAATAACTACCTTATCATTGTGAATGATTAAAGTGTTTGCGGTACCAAGGTCTATCGCGATATCCTCAGTCATGAAATCAAAAAATCCCATACGTTTTTATGTATTGTAAAAATTATTTAACAAAGTTAAACAAATTAATGTTTAAAATGACGAGTTCCTGTAAATACCATTGCCAAATTGTTTTCGTTGCAATAATTGATACTTAAGTCGTCTTTTATAGATCCACCTGGCTGAATTACAGCGGTTATTCCAGCTTTTTTTGCTAATTCCACACAGTCAGGAAAAGGGAAGAAAGCATCACTTGCCATAGATGCTCCCTCTAAGCTAAATCCAAATGCTTTTGCTTTGTCTACTGCTTGCATTAAAGCGTCAACTCTAGAGGTTTGGCCAGTACCTGAAGCAATAAGTGTGCCGTTTTTGGCAAATACAATAGTATTTGATTTGGTGTTTTTACAAACTTTTGATGCAAAAATCAAATCTTTAACTTCTTGTTCAGTTGGAGCTGTAATAGTTACCGTTTTTAAGTCTTCTGCTTTATCTGTAATATTGTTTCGGTCTTGAATCAATAGTCCATTTAAGCAAGTACGAACTTGTCTCTCTGGTAAGGCTACTTCATTTTGAATTAAAATGATTCTGTTTTTCTTTTCTTGTAAAATAGTCAAAGCTTCTGCGTCATAAGCAGGTGCAATTACAACTTCGCAGAATAGTTTGTTTATTTCCGTAGCTGTTGCGATGTCTATTGTAGCATTTGCAATTAAAACGCCACCAAAAGCAGATGTTGGGTCGCACGCCAAAGCTGCATTATATGCTTCACTGATTGTTGTTCTAGTTGCTAAGCCACAAGCATTATTATGTTTTAAAATGGCAAATGTAGGCCCGTCGTTTTTGAATTCGTTAATCAAGTTTACAGCAGCATCTACATCAAGTAAGTTGTTGTATGATAACTCTTTTCCGTGAACTTTGTTAAACATAGCTTCAAATTCACCAAAGAAGAATCCTTTTTGATGAGGGTTTTCTCCATAACGAAGAACTTGACCGTTCTGAATACTTTCTTTGTATATAGTTTCGTCAGTATTGAAATATTTGAAAATGGCTCCATCATAATGAGAAGAAACATGAAATGCTTTTGTAGCCAAAAGTTTTCTGTCTTCTAGTGTTGTACTTCCATTTTGATTGGTAATCATGTCTAAAAACAAACCATACTGGTCCATTGATGAAACAATTACGGTGTCTTTGAAATTTTTGGCACCAGCACGAATTAATGAAATACCACCAATATCAATTTTTTCAATAATATCCGCTTCGCTTGCTCCAGACGCAACCGTTTTTTCAAATGGATACAAATCAACAATTACTAAATCTATTTGAGGGATTTCATATTCCTTCATTTGTTGCACATCACTTTCGTTGTCTTGACGATTTAAGATACCACCAAACACTTTTGGGTGTAAAGTTTTTACTCTTCCACCCAGGATAGATGGGTAAGAAGTTACATCTTCTACAGGAATTACTGGAATGCCTAAATTTTTAATGTATTCTTCGGTACCTCCGGTAGAATAAAAAACAACGTTTTGTTCGTGTAATTTTCTAACAATTGGCTCTAATCCGTCTTTAGAAAATACTGAAATTAAGGCCGATTGTATTTTTTTAGTAGTGCTCATGTGTAGTAGTTTTTTTGAAAGTGCAAAAATAGTTAATTTTTATATATAAAATCACAGGAAATGCTGTAACATTTTTATTTAAATTCGTACTTATTGGAGTAGTATTTTAATTAGGTTTTTGAATTAAATTTAATGAATTTTACGCTAATACAATTTTTAAGTCTATGGTAGTATATCTTCGATTATTGAAAGAGAGTTTTAGCTTTGCAATGAATGCATTGTTGGCAAATAAATTAAGGACTTTACTTTCCTTACTAGGTGTTACTATTGGTATTTTTTCGATAATTGCAGTACTGGCTGCGGTAGATTCTCTAGACAGAAAAATATCGAAAGACTTGAGTAGTTTGGATAAAAATACAATCTACTTGATGAAGTTTTCTTTTGGACCAAGCGAAATACCTCAATGGAAAAGAGAACAATTCCCTAATGTAAAATATGACGAATATGTTTATATGAAGGGCGCAATGACCGATACTGAGCAGATGGCGTATCAGATTTTTACCAAAAGGGAATCTATTAAACATGAGTCAAAAACTGTTAGTGATGTGAATATTGTTCCTGTTTCACAAGAATTTATTGATATCCAAGGATTAGAATTTGAAAAAGGTCGTTTTTATAATGAATCTGAAGCTAATTCTGGAGCGGCAGTAATCGTTTTGGGTGATGAAATTGCGACATCGTTATTTGAAGGAAGTGATCCGATTGGTAAAACTGTGCGTTTATATGGTAAGCGTTTCAATGTAATTGGTGTTTTAAAGAAAAAGGGTTCTGGAATTTTTGATGAAGATGATACATCAGCATTTATTCCTGTGAATTTTGTTCGTCAATTGTATGGAGATAATAATGATGGTTTGACGAACGTAATTATTTTAAAACCAGAAAAAGGTGTCGATATGGAAGCTTATAAAGGTGAAATTATTCAAAAATTAAGAGCCTTTCGAGGTTTGAAGGCTGGTGAAATTGACAACTTTTTTATCAATGTTTTTTCTGGGTTTACAGATTTTATTGATGGAATTATTGGACAAATGAATGTAGTTGGCTGGATTATCAGTGGGTTTTCTTTATTGGTTGGTGGTTTTGGAATCGCTAATATTATGTTTGTTTCTGTAAAAGAACGAACCAATTTAATTGGAATTCAAAAATCTTTGGGAGCCAAAAACCGATTTATTTTATTCCAGTTTTTATTCGAAGCTATAATCCTTTCTCTAATTGGAGGTTTAATTGGGTTGTTTTTTGTTTGGATTATTGCCTTAGTTTTGACCAATGCTTTAGATTTTGAATTTGTCCTAGGATTTGGAAATATTCTGTTGGGAACAAGTCTTGCAGCTTTTATTGGGTTGCTATCTGGTATTTTGCCTGCAATCTCAGCTGCTAATTTAGACCCTGTAGAAGCCATTCGAACAGGAATGTAAATGGAATTTAATAGTTTTTTGCTGAGTGAATAGTCTTGATTTTGTAGATCAAGTAAAAGCTGCTTTTGGATTGTAAGATCAAAGCATTTACATAAATCAAAAGCCTTCTTGTTGTAGTAAACAAGAAGGCTTTTTTTTGCTTCAAAACTCAACCTCTACACTCTGTTTCTGTTCTTGAAACTTGATCAAAATCAAAATCCTACACCAAAACTTATTTCGGTGTAGGATTGTTTGTGATTTAATATAAAAGCTATCCTCTATAAATTATACTTCACAGAGAAAATCAAATAACGTGGCTGAACTGTGTACTGAGAAGTTCTTGTAGCGAACTGCGAAAAACTATCGTCGTTGAGTGAGGTAGTGTTCAATAAATTCGTACCGCTTATTTTATACTCGAATTTGCTGTTCTTCTTTTGGTAAATCAAACTAGCGTTCAAGAAATCATATTCATTATTTACCGTTTTGTCGTTGTTGTAATAATGATAAAACTCATATTCGGCCACAAAAGAAAAACTGTCTAAGAAATAGTAATCTAACTTCGCAAAAGGGCGGTCGGTATAAAAAGTATTATTATTATAGTCGTTGATTACCCTATTGTAGCCTACTTCTAGATTGGGCAAGCTTTTGTAATTGGTAGACGCTCTTAAGGTGTAACTTTGGGTAAAACTCTCATTAGCGATAGTTACATTGTTCTGTTTGTTATTGAATTTCGACCAGTTCAAATTAGTGTCAAACGAGGCTTTGTAATTTTTCAAAAACGAACGTCCATAAGAGGCACGTCCCGAAATGGTTTCATCGGCAAAAGGAGAGTTAAAAGGCACCGACGTTTGGTTTACCCCGTCAAAAGTAGCATCTGTTTTAATGGCATCTACCGTTTTGGTGTAATTTACAAAAGCGGTAATGTTTTCCATATTAAACATATTGTACTTAAAGTATCGCAACGAATGTTGTTGTGCCGTAGCATTTTCTAGTGCTCTAAAACCACGATTTAAACTATTATAGTTCGAGAAAACATACCCTTCTACCAATTTATTGATGTCGGTAAAGTTGTTGGTATACGAGAAGTTATAGGTCAAAGTCTCTGCTTTTTTGATTTGGTAAATCGCTACAAAATCAGGTAAGGCTCTGAAGAATTTCTGACTGAATTCAGTTCCTAATTGCGCATTGGTCATATTGTAACTGTGCAAACTTACGCCTGGCGTAAAAGTAAATTTCCCTGTGAGAATCTTATAATGCAATCCCAAAAACACATCATTAAAACGATAGTCTACATCGTTGGTATTCTCCGAAGCATTCAAATCGTTTACTGTGCCATTATCCAAAAGCTGAAAAATAGAGGAATTAAAATTTTGATACGAATACGTATTGCCTAAAGTCAAATTGATATTGCTTTTTGGAGTCAACATATAATAATAATCCAATTTAGCATCGAGTTTGTTCGTTTTTACAAATCGGTTTTGGTTGATGTCGTTTCTATTTTGCCCTGGCTGATAACCACTTAAAATAAAGGGTTGAGATTGTAAATTAGCATTGTAAAAAGGGTCTTCCTCTTGGTATAAACTTTGCATTTCTACCGCAAAGACATTTTTTTCATTCAAGGTAAAATAAGCACTCAAATTCTGATTTACCGAAATAGGATCTTGCTTTTTTAGCGTGGCAATCGATTCCGTAGCCGAACTATTTTGCACTATCGATTCACGAAGTAACGAGGTGTTTTCATCTTGCTTGGACAACTTGGTCAATACATCATAATCCAATTGAAAATTGGTCGACGGCTTGTACGTTGTGCTCAACTTGAATAAACCCAAATTACTGGTTTGGTGTGCTACTTCTTTTCGGTTTTCAGTAGAAGCTACTTCAGAGGAATTCGGTTTCAGGATATTGTTTTGAGAAATGGTTTCTAAATCGGTAATCGAAGAAGAAACAATTCCAAAACCACTAAAACTCCAAGCTTTATTTACATTGTACGAGAAATTGGTCGCGCCAAACTTGGTGTCAATTTCCTTGGCTCTATTATTTCTTGCCAAAGCAATCCCTAAATCATTAGAAGACACGTTAAAACTAGAACCTCCCTTTGCCGACAATCCACGGAATCCACCGGTAAATTTAAAGTAATCCTGAATCGTCAAAGGTAATTCACCTATGTTGTTGAAATTCGAAATCAAATTCACACTGTACTTTGGACTATAGTAAAACAATTTCGGATTAATCACATACCTGCTTTCTTTGTGCGCTACACCAACACCCGCGTTGACATCTCCAAACCAAAAGTTCTTCTTACCAGATTTCAATTTAATATTCATTCCAATATTATCTTGATTGTTTTCCACTCCTTTCAGAATCGAGTTTTCGTTGTAATTACGCAATACTTGAATCTTATCAATCGCATCGGCAGGGATATTTTTCA
>JAGOFG010000198.1 GCA_017997335.1 Flavobacterium sp.
AAGATTTAAAAAAAATTCCAGAAGTACTCGAATGCCATTACACCACTGGTAACTGGTCTATTTTGATTAAAATCATTTGCCGAGATAACGAACACTTAATGCAACTTTTGAATTCAAAAATCCAGACTATAGAAGGTGTTTCTAGAACCGAAACGTTTATTTCTCTAGAGCAACAAATAGAACGACAAATACAACTCTAAAAACCTCAAATTTCAAATCCCAAATTCCAAATTTTAAATTCTAAATTCCAAATTCCAAATAAAATAAAAATTCCAACCTCAAGACTTCGAGATTGGAATTTTAATGTTCTGTTTTAGAATTTTTCTTTTACTCCCTTCTACCACCTAAATAAATAGAAACATAGTACAACAAAGTCGCAATAGAACCTAAAGCTGCTACTACATAAGTTCTAGCTGCCCATTTTAAAGAATCTTCGGCTCCATCATACTCGGCACGATTGAGCATGTTCTTATTTTTCAACCAAGCCAAGGCGCGATTGCTAGCATCATATTCTACGGGTAAAGTAACAATAGAAAATAAAGTTGTTGCTGCAAAAATCACAATCCCAATCAACAACAAGCTTGGAAAGGTTTTAATCATAAGAATTCCTGCTAACAAAATCCATTGTACAAATCCAGAAGCTACACTTACAATAGGCACCAACTTAGATCGCATTTGCAACCATTCGTATCCTACAGCGTGTTGTACGGCATGACCACATTCGTGCGCCGCTACAGCAGCAGCTGCCGCATTCCGCTGATTGTATACTGACTCGCTCAAATTGACCGTTTTATCTACTGGATTGTAATGGTCTGTTAATTGTCCTGGAGTCGAAATGACACGAACATCATAAATTCCATTATCTGCGAGCATTTTTTGAGCAATCTCTGCACCGGACATGCCATTTTGCAATTGTAATTTAGAATAGTGTTCAAATTTACTCTTCAATCTTGAACTTACTAACCAGCTGAAAAGCATAATGGCTCCAGCCAAAATCAAATAACCACTTCCCATAAATTTATTATTTAGTTTTTAAGTAAATATAGTACTTCAAATTATGAACCAAATTACAAAAATGCCATTTTGGCACGAGTTAAATATTCCATAAAATCGAATTCTAATTGTTTGCTCCATTTTCATTTAAAACAAAATAATACAACCCAAATAAATTCTTTTATCTCTGTACTAAAACCATAACTCACCATGAGATCTTTGTTCGAAAAGGAATACTATCGATTCTTTTTTTGAAGTTTTTCACTTTTTTTAAAATTGAAATCGATGTAGTTTGTCTGGCATTTTTTTATGTAACATTTATCACTTTCCTCCATTATAGGTTCCGTTAAATTTGAACAAAAAACACATACAATGAAAGTTATAATAATAGGAGGAGTTGCTGGTGGCGCTACCTCTGCAGCACGCCTTAGAAGATTAAATGAAGAGAACCATATAGTAGTTTTTGAAAAAGGTCCTTATATTTCCTACGCTAATTGCGGATTACCTTATTATATCGGGGGAACCATCGAAGAAAGAGACAATCTATTTGTACAAACTCCAGAAGAATTTGGAAGACGATACAATTTGGATGTACGCGTGAGCACAGAAGTGTTAAGCATTGACAAAACTGCCAAAAAAGTCAAAGTGAAAAATTGGGTTACAGGAGACATCTATGAAGAAACCTATGATAAATTAATTTTATCTCCAGGTGCCTCTCCAATAGTACCACCATTACCTGGTATTGATCTCCCGTCAATTTTCACTATTCGAAATGTGATGGACACTGATAAGATCAAAGATTTCATTACTACTCAAAAACCTAAAAAAGCAATAGTAGTAGGTGCTGGATTTATTGGTTTAGAAATGGCTGAAAACCTTCACCAATTAGGAATCCAAGTATCAATAGTTGAAATGTCTGATCAAATGATGAATCCAATAGATTATTCTATGGCAGCCATTGTGCATCAACATTTAAAAACAAAAGATGTAGAATTCTACTTAAACGATGGTGTGGCCTCTTTCAGTCAATTGGAGAATAACCGATTAGAAGTTACTTTAAAAAGTGGTCGTAAGTTAGTAGAAGATATGGTGATACTTTCCATTGGAGTTAGACCAGATAATCAATTAGCTAAAAATGCAGATTTGGTAATTGGTGAAATGGGTGGTATTAAAGTAAATGAATTTTTACAAACTTCAGATGAAGATATTTACGCCGTTGGAGATGCGATTGAATTTGAAAGCCCTATAACTAAAAAACCATTTTTAGCCTATTTAGCTGGACCAGCCAATCGTCAAGGGAGAATATGTGCTGACAATATCATTAATGGAAACACTACAAAATACAAAGGATCCATAAGTACCGCCATTGCCAAAGTTTTCGACATTACTGTTGCTTCTACAGGAATTGCTGGAAAAAACTTAACTAGAGCCGGTATCGAACATATCGATTCTATAACGCACTCTTCTTCTCATGCAGGATACTATCCAGGTGCAATTCCTATGACAATCAAAATCATTTTTACTCCTGTAACTGGAAAATTATTAGGTGCTCAAATTGTTGGCTATGACGGAGTCGACAAAAGAATTGACATGATCGCTACGGTTTTAAAAAACAACGGAACCATTCATGATCTAATTGATATCGAACATGCGTATGCGCCACCGTATTCTTCAGCCAAAGACCCTGTAAACATGGCCGGCTATGTTGCTGAAAACATGCTAAACGGAAACTTAAAAGTAAAATACTGGAGAGATATCAATTCTAAATCCTCAAAAAATTGGTACTTAATTGATACGCGTACCAGCAACGAATTTGAATTAGGATCAATTCCTGGAGCAGTTAATATTCCATTAGATGACATTAGAGAACGTGTAAACGAAATTCCAAAAGATAAAGAAATTGTAGTTTTTTGCGCCGTTGGTCTTAGAGGATATGTTGCTGCACGCTCCTTAAAACTACTCGGTTATGACAATGTTTTCAATCTCTCTGGAGGTTACAAAACTTGGGAATACGCTGCAAAAAAACAAAGCAATGAAGACATTTATGACAATTTGATTGTAAAAAAAGACGATCAAATTTATCAACATGCCACCAATGCTTTGCATCAAGATATCACTGCTATCAAAGTAGATGCTTGTGGATTACAATGTCCAGGGCCTATTTTAAAACTAAAAAAAGTATTTGAAACCGCCCAAAGTGGTCAAGTTTTCGAAATTACCGCTACAGACCCTGCATTTGCAAAAGATGTAGATTCATGGTGTAAGATAACGGGCAACAAATTACAAAGTGTAAAATATGAACATGGAAAAGTAATTGCTTTAGCTCAAAAAGCAAAACCTATTCAAAAAACCGGAAACGTAAGTGTATCAGATGAAAAAACATTTGTTGTCTTTAGTGATGATTTAGATCGTGCCTTGGCCTCTTTTGTAATTGCAAATGGCGCTGCAAGTACTGGTAAAAAAGTAACCATGTTCTTTACATTTTGGGGTTTGAATGTCATCAAGAAAACCAACAAGCCTGCTGTGAAAAAAGATTTTATGGGTAAAATGTTCAGCATGATGATGCCTTCAGATTCAAAAAAACTGAAACTTTCCAAAATGAATATGTTGGGAATGGGAACTTGGATGATGCGAAAAAGAATGGAAAAACTAGGGGTAGATTCTTTAGAAAAAATGATTCAAACCGCTATCGATAATGGTGTAGAAATGATTGCTTGTCAAATGTCAATGGATGTAATGGGAGTTAAAAAAGAAGAACTTTTCGACAACGTGCAAATTGGTGGTGTGGCTGCTTTCTTAGAAAGCGCTGAAGAATCAAATATGAGTCTTTTTGTATAGCTTTTTAGAATTCCATCCAAAATGTATTTTCTTCAATTTACAAAACAATAAAATTGTAAACCAAGTAAAGCCCTAAAATTAACTTTAGGGCTTTACTATTTGCAACTAGTTATCAATTCATTTTTAATTATTCAGAAGTAATTAAAAATTCATGACCGTTTAAAGATCTTAAAAAAAGCTATTTTGTTAAAATTCAATTCATAAAAACACAAACTGCAAATTATAAAAAAATCCAAATCCCAAAAAATTGGGACTTGGAATGTCAGCGAATCTAAAATTTACAACAGTTGTTTGTCTACTTCTTCAAACTTTTCAATTAGACTATTTATCTTATCTTCTTGTTTTTTAATTTGTTTCGGACGAATATAAAACCAGTTAAATCCTATCCAAAGCAATGTAAC
>JAGOFG010000199.1 GCA_017997335.1 Flavobacterium sp.
TAGTTGAAGAATATTACTTCTCCTCAAAGTTAAGAGAAGTGCGCCAATTGGCCGCCGAAGGAAAACCTGTAATCAATATGGGAATTGGTAGTCCTGATTTAAAACCTGCTCCTGCTGTGATTGCCGCAATGACTGCTGCGATGCAAGACGAAAATGCACATCAGTATCAAAGCTATCAAGGGTTGCCAGAATTAAGACAAGCTATGGCTGATTTTTATGAGCGTAATTATCAAGTGAGCCTAAATAGCACTACTGAAATTTTGCCTTTGATGGGTTCTAAAGAAGGAATTATGCACATTTCGTTAGCGTTTTTGAATGAAGGCGATGGCGTTTTGATTCCAAATCCTGGGTATCCGACCTATACTTCGGTGACCAATTTAGTAGGAGCGGTGCCACTATATTATGACTTGAAAGAAAGCACCAATTGGGAACCCGATTTTGAGGCTTTAGAAAAAATGGATTTGGCTAAAGTAAAATTAATGTGGATTGGCTATCCGCATATGCCTACAGGAGCCAGAGGAAATTTGGCTTTGTTTGAAAAACTGGTGGCTTTTGCACAAAAACATAATATTCTTTTGGTCAACGATAATCCGTATAGTTTTGTTTTGAATGACCAACCTATGAGTTTGTTGCAAGTGGAAGGAGCAAAAGATGTAGCGTTGGAGTTGAATTCGTTATCCAAAACCTTTAATATGGCGGGATGGCGTGTAGGAATGGTTTCTGGAAATGCTGCTTGTATTGATGCGGTATTGAAAGTGAAGAGCAATATGGATAGCGGAATGTTTTACGGTATTCAAAAAGGGGCTATTGCAGCTTTGCAGAGTGATGCTTCTTGGTTTGATGAAATGAATGCGATTTACGCAAAACGCAGAATTTTAACCGAAGCATTGGCAGAGAAATTAGGTTGTGAGGTGTACAAAGAAGGCGTTGGATTGTTTGTTTGGGCAAAACTCCCAGCAGGAATCACATCGGCGGAGGATTTTATTGATAAGATACTATATGAGAAATACATCTTTATTACACCAGGAACTATTTTTGGTTCGAATGGCGAAGGCTATATCCGATTTGCTTTGTGTGTAAAAGAAGAAAAAATTGAAGAGGCGATTCGTCGTTTTTAGCAGATAATACCTAGCCCTGATAGTAGCGGCATCCTATTGTGGCGGGGTTCGCCACAATAGATATAGCGGATAGCAGGATTAGCTAATAATAAAAATAATAATGAATATACACGTAATAGGAATAGGTTTGATTGGAGGTTCGATGGTGTTGGATATAAAAGCGGTACACCCAGAAGCGACTATTTACGGAATGGACAAAAATGAAGCCCATTTGCAAGAGGCGATGACGCTTGGGGTTGTAGAGAAAGTGGCTACGATGCAGGATTTGGCCAATGCGGATTATGTTATTGTTTCGGTTCCTGTGGATGTGGCGTTGCAAGTGTTGCCCGAAGTTTTAAATCATATTGGCGAAAACACTATTGTTTTTGAAGTGGGTTCTACCAAATTGCCTATTTGTGAGGCGGTAGCGAATCATCCAAGAAGAAGAAATTATATTGCTACGCATCCTATTGCTGGAACGGAATTTTCGGGGCCATCAGCGGCTATAAAAGGCTTGTTTCAAGGGAAAACGAATATCATTTGTGAGGTGGAGAAAACGACCTTTAAGTTGCAAGAAAAAGCCATCGAATTGTTCAAGGAGTTAGGAATGCGCATTCGATATATGGACCCGAAGTCGCACGATAAACACATTGCTTACGTATCGCATTTGTCACACATTAGTTCGTTTATGTTAGGAAAAACGGTCATTAATAAAGAGAAAGACGAACAAGATATTTTCGATATGGCGGGTTCTGGTTTTGAGAGCACCGTGCGTTTGGCCAAGAGTTCACCAGCGATGTGGACGCCTATTTTTAAACAAAACAAAAAGCACGTAGTGAAAAGTTTGGAAGAGTATATTGCTAATTTGACGCAGTTCAAAGACTTGTTGAAAAGTGAAGAATACGATGCGATTTTTGATGAAATGCAGAGTGTGAATAAAATTAAGGCCATTTTGAATGGGATGAATACCAAAAAATAGCTAGAGAAGAACAGAATTAACACAAGAAACTATAGAATAATTTTAAAGATTAAAAACTAAAAAAATGGAAAACAAGAAAGAAATGAGAAATTGGTTGGAAGCGTTCAATTTGACGCATCCATTGGTGATAGCAGGACCTTGTAGCGCAGAAACAGAAGAGCAAGTATTGAAAATTGCACACGAATTGAAAGATTCTGATGTAAGTGTGTTTAGAGCTGGAATTTGGAAACCAAGAACACGTCCAGGTGGATTTGAAGGTGTTGGAGAAATAGGATTGAAATGGTTGAAAAAAGCCAAAGCTGAAACAGGTTTGTTAATGGGAACCGAAGTGGCTACTGCTGCACACTGTAAATTGGCTTTAGAAAATGATATTGATGTATTATGGGTTGGAGCACGTACTACGGCTAATCCGTTTGCGGTTCAAGAAATTGCTGATACCTTGAAAGGGACAGACAAAATCGTTTTGATTAAGAATCCAGTGAACCCAGATTTAGCATTGTGGTTGGGTGGTGTAGAGCGTTTGCATATGGCTGGGATTGAAAAATTAGGAGTGATTCACCGTGGTTTTTCTACTTACGAAAAAACAAAATACAGGAACATTCCAGAATGGCAAATTGCGATTGAATTGCAAAATAAATTCCCTGATTTGCCTTTGATTATTGACCCTTCACATATTACAGGAAATCGTGATATGATTCTTGAAGTGACGCAAGAAGCTTTGGATTTGAATTATGACGGAATGATTATCGAAACACACACAGACCCTGATAACGCATGGAGTGATGCTGCGCAACAAGTAACGCCAGACGCTTTGAAACAAATTTTCAAAGATTTGAGAGTAAGAAAACAAGTTGATGTTTCGGATGAATTTATGGCTAAAATGAGTAAATTAAGAGCGAACATCGATGTGTTAGATGCTAATTTATTGGAGCTTTTGAGCAAAAGAATGAAAGTTGCCGTAGAAATTGGTCAGGTGAAAAAAGAAGCGAACGTGGCGGTTTTGCAAAACAATCGTTGGAATGAAATTTTAGGAAAAATGATTTTGGAAGGAGAAAAGAAAGGACTTTCGGAAGAGTTTGTTTTAAAAATGTTCAAAGCGATTCACCAAGAAAGTATCAACAAACAAGATAAAGTATTGAATTCGTAAAGGATTTCATAAAGCTTAGTTTTTTTAATTTCTGATTTAAATCCCAAGACCTTTGTTTTGGGATTTTTGTTTGTTATGAGTCGTCTAAATTCAATTATCTTTGCAAACATTTAAATCTAAAATCTGAAAATGACAGGAACCGTTTATAAATCTACAGGAAGTTGGTACACCGTGAAATCCGAGCAAGGCGATTTTATTGAATGCAGGATGAAGGGGAAGTTCCGAATGAAAGGAATTAAAAGTACCAATCCCATTGCAGTAGGCGATGTAGTAGATTATGAATTGGAACAAACTTCCGATACCGTTACGGGTACTATTCATCATATTCACGACCGTAAGAATTACATTGTTCGAAAATCAGTGAATTTGTCACATCAAATGCACATTATTGCGGCCAATATCGACCGTGTTTTTCTGTTGATTACCATCAATAATCCTCCAACCACGTTTAGTTTTATCGATAGATTTTTGGTTACCGCCGAAGCCTATGGTATTGAAACTATTTTGGTTTTTAACAAAATAGATACTTTAGACGATGTTACCTTAGATGACCAATTGTATATGCAACACGTTTATCAGGAAATAGGGTATCAATGTTTGCGTGTTTCGGCTGCTGAAGGTAAAGGTGTCGAAGCGTTGAAGGAATTAATGATTGGGAAAACAAGTATGTTCTCGGGGCATTCAGGTGTAGGTAAATCGACTTTGGTTAATGCTTTGGAGCCGAGCTTGGATTTGAAAACCAAGAATATCTCCGAGCAAAGCAAGCAAGGTCAGCATACCACCACTTTTGCAGAGATGTATGATTTGTCTTTTAATGCTAGTATTATTGACACGCCAGGTATCAAAGGATTTGGAATTGTAGATATGGAGCCTCAGGAAATTAGTGATTATTTCCCTGAGTTTTTTAGATTGAAAGAACAATGCAAGTTCAACAATTGTTTGCATAAAGAAGAACCACATTGTGCTATAAAAGCAGCTTTGGAAAAAGATGAAAT
>JAGOFG010000200.1 GCA_017997335.1 Flavobacterium sp.
TCGCCTTTCAAACCGCTGCTAGCAGGTGTTTCACCATTGCCAAAAAGTTGCCAAGCCAACATCGATTTACAAATATGAATTCCACGATCGTTCACAATGTTGGTTTTTACTACGTTCCAACCATTAGCAGCCTGAATTCGGCTGATGCTAAAGCCCAATAAATTATTACGAATATGTCCTAAATGTAATGGTTTATTCGTATTTGGCGATGAATATTCAATCATCATCAAAGGCGCATCGACCGCAGGCTGAACAGAACCATAATTGGCCTGATGAGCCATCTCATTCAACTGTTCCACCCAAAAATCTTGACTGATAGACAGATTCAAGAAGCCCTTAATCACATTAAAATTAGCAATAAGCGCTTGGTTATCGTGCAGAAACTGACCTATTTCGCGCGCAGTATCCTCTGGCGATTTACGAGCAGCTTTTACAAATGGAAAAATCACGACGGTCAAATCGCCTTCAAACTCTTTTTTTGTTTTTTGAAGTTGTACACTGTCGAGCGAAACCTCCACATTGTAAAGTGATTGAACAGCCTGAACTACGGCTTGCGAAACAATTAATTCTAATTTCATAATGCGAATAACTTAATAATTGGGGCAGCAAAGATACAAAAAATACAGGCACAAAAAAAGGACACAAAATGTGTCCCTTTTTGTCTTTTTAAATAAGTTTTACTTATTTGATAGCGTCAGCCAATTCTGCGCCAGCTTTGAATTTTGCTACTTTTTTAGCAGCGATAGTAATAGGTTTTTTAGTTGCAGGGTTGATACCTTGACGAGCACCGCGAGCGGCTACTGAGAATGTACCAAAACCAACTAAACCAACTTTATCACCAGCAGCAAGAGCTTTAGAAATGTTAGCTACTACAGCTTCAAGAGCTTTTTTTGCGTCAACTTTGCTAAGGCCTGCTTCAGCAGCAATAGCATTGATTAAATCTGCTTTGTTCATAGTCAAAGAAAATTAAAAGGTTAGAGAACAATTAAAGGGTTAAATGAAATTCCTTGACAAAAATAGAGGAATTTTTTTAGGTAACAAATTATTTTCCTAATTTTTTCAAAAAAAATGCATAAAAAGGTTGTTTTTGTGCTACAAACCACTTTTACCTCCTTTTTTTTGCCTAATTTTGCAGAAAATTTGAATTTATGAATCTCAATAAACCGTCGATTTTTAGCCAAGTTCCACCCGTCCTACTTAATTTGATCATTATAAATAGCTTATTTTGGCTAGCGAGTATGCTTTTACCAGCCAAATTTGGCATCGATGTAACTGATATTTTAGGTATGCATTATTGGGAATCTGATAAATTTCATCTTTATCAGTTGATTTCATACATGTTTATGCACGACACATCGTCTATTTCGCACATCTTTTTCAATATGTTCGGGCTTTATATGTTTGGTCGTATTTTGGAACAGGTATGGGGACCCAAAAAATTCCTACTTTACTATATGGTAACAGGCGTAGGCGCTGCTCTTGTACAACAACTTTTTTGGACTATTGACTTTTGGGGTGTATCACAGGCATTTTCTACGGCCATCGCACAAAATTCGGGAGCCGCTTTGGTGAGCCAAGAGGGATTTTTAAGTCATTATTTCAAATTTTCCAACTTAGAGGCACTTTCAGCGATTGATGTCATGAGTATGAAAACAGCGCTATTTAACCTTCCTGTGACGGTAGGAGCTTCAGGGGCGCTATTTGGTATTTTATTGGCTTTTGGTTGGTTATTCCCAGAAATAAAATTGGTAATGATATTCTTCCCCGTGCCTATTAAAGCACGTATTTTTGTGTTGCTCTACGGCTTAGCAGAACTCTTTCTAGGCGTGGCAAATTTTGCGGGCGACAGTGTAGCTCACTTTGCGCATCTTGGTGGTATGATTTTTGGTGTTTTACTGATACTTTATTGGCGTAAAAAAGGAACGTTATACAGACAATAAAATACTTCCAAAAACGTAAATATAACGAAGACTCGACATAATCAGCTACAATCATCATGAATGCTTTTATTAATTCATTAAAAGGAACCTTGAAAAATGGTTCTTCACTCACCAAATTACTCTATTTGAACGTAGGGGTTTTTGTTGTGTTAAAATTGAGCTTGGTTATACTCCTCTTATTTAATGTAGATACGAGCAATTGGATGACGTATATAGAAATGCCAGCGGCGTGGAATACACTTTGGCATAGACCTTGGAGCATTATTACCTATATGTTTCTACATCTCGATTTGTTCCACGTGTTATTCAACATGCTGTGCCTTTATTGGTTTGGCAAGTTGTTTTTAAATTTCTTTTCGCAAAAACAGTTGGTCGGTTTATACCTATTAGGTGGCTTGGGAGGAGCGCTACTCTATTTTGTGGCTTACAACAGTTTTCCGTACTTCGCATCGCAGGTGAACCAATCATACCTTTTAGGCGCTTCGGCTTCTATTATGGCCATTATTTTAGCCGTAGCAACCAAATCGCCAAACTACACCATTCGTCTATTATTAATTGGTGATATTCGGATGAAATATTTTGCAGGCATTACCGTATTAATAAGTGTACTAAGTGTGGCTGGCGAAAATGCTGGAGGTGAATTTGCTCATTTAGGTGGTGCCTTAGTAGGATTCTTGTACGTCTATTTGCTAAACAAAGGAACAGACTTAACTGCACCACTCAATCGCATGATAGATTGGTTAGTGAACTTGTTCAAACACCAACCAAGTATGCGTGTCACCAAATCGAGCAAACGGAAAACCGCCAAAAGTGATGCCGACTATAATCAAGCAAAAGTTAAAAAAGACGCGGAACTCGATAAAATACTCGACAAGATAAAACGCTCTGGTTACGATAGCCTCACAGCTGCCGAAAAACAACGTTTATTTGAACAAAGTCAATCTTTGTAACTATGTTTCGTAAAATTATAAAATATACATCGCTACTTATCAACCTATTTTTTGTGTTGCTCTATGTGTGTGGATTACTGTCAAGTGTAATTCCCGCTGATAAATTTGTGTGGTTTTCGTACTTAGGACTCATTTTCCCTTTCCTCATTGTGGCACAAATTGGGTTTATTATTTTTTGGATCACACGTAAAAAATGGTTATTTCTCATTTCTTTGGGGGTTTTAGTCGCTTCATTTCCTGCTGTGAACCGCGTATTCACATTGCCTTTTCATAAAAATCATCCAATTACAGAAGAAAAACCAATCGTAAAATTACTCACCTACAATGTGGCCATTTTTGGCGGCGAAAAGGAGTTTAAAAACATTATGAATGTGATAGAGGAAGCTGATGCCGATATTGTTTGTTTACAGGAATTTGGATGTTACACGAGTCACAACTTATTAACTCAGCATCAAATAGTGTCAGCCTTCCGCAAACACTATCCATATAAACATTTATGGTACAAAAACCAGCGTGATAATGTATCGTGGGGCGTTGCTACTTTTTCAAAATATCCGATTATTAACAAAGCAAAAGTAGAATACTCTTCCGCTTACAATGTTAGCATCTACTCCGATGTGGTCATTGACTCGGACACCGTACGTGTTTTCAACAACCACTTGGAATCGAACAAATTCACGATGCGTGATGTAAAACATTATAAATCGCTCTCCGACGATTTTAGTCGTGAAAAATTTTGGTTAATTACCGAAAAATTATCGTACAAATTAGGTGCGGCCTATCGTGTACGCGCCCACCAAGCTCGTGCAGTAAGAGCCTCTATAGAAGAATCGCCCTATCCAGTTGTTGTCTGTGGCGATTTTAACGACGTACCACAATCGTATGCCTATCGAACTATTGCCAAAAATCTGGACGACATAGAAACTACGACCAGTTGGGGTTACAACTACACATTCCATGCTAATGGCATGTTTGTAGATATTGACCACGTATTGGTGAGTCAACAAAAGATTACGCCCCTGCACTACTCCGTTATACGTGAGGATTACTCCGACCACTACCCCGTTCTTACAGGGTGGCAAGTTAAATAGGGGTTCTATATAATTTACTGATTTTAAAATAGTTAAAAATTAAAAAAATATAAAGTACGTAAATTTATTTGCGACTTCAAGAAAGATGTTGTATCTTTGCAGCCGAAAACATTGTGGAGAGATTTGACCGCTTGCAACCACTAAAAAAAATGCTAAAAATAGTTTTTACTACTGCACTTTTTTATCGCTAACGCGAAGCCTCGTTTCTCCCAAATTAACAAAATTGTTTCAC
>JAGOFG010000201.1 GCA_017997335.1 Flavobacterium sp.
AATTTATGTATGATAAAAATATTAATCACTTGTATGATAAATACCAATTGTTCTTTATTTTGGGTGGATTTTTCTTCGTAATAATTATACTTTTACTATTTTGGTTATTTTATAGATTACTTTATGGCATTTTATTGAGAAGACTTCAAAAAAACTATAACGAACTTCAAAAAATAGATTTTTAATGAAACATTTATTTTTAATTGCTGGACTTTTAACTACTATATTAGGGAATTCACAAGAGTTAGAGAAAAGTTTACTTTGGCGGATTTCGAGTAATGAATTACAAGAGCCATCATATTTATATGGAACGATTCATGCTACTTGCGATGCCAAATTAGATGAAAATACATTAAAAGCATTAGATGAAACCAAGCAATTGTTTTTAGAATTAGACATGGACGACAAATCGATGCAAATGCAAATGCTAAAGCACATAAAAATGAATGATGGTACTAAACTATCAACATTATTAACTGCTGAGGAATTTAAAATTGTAGACGATTTCTTGAAAAAAAACATGAACATGTCTGCCAAAACGTTTGACACTTTCAAACCTTTCATGGTCAGTACGATGCTTTTACCAAAGCTATTAGACTGTGACTTTCAATCAGTTGAATCAGAATTAATGAAAGTGACCAAAGAGCAAGGAGAAGAAGTTTTTGGTTTAGAAAAAATGGAAGATCAAATGAAAGTTTTTGATGCAATTCCATACAAAACACAAGCAGAAGAATTACTTAAAACAGCGAAAGGTGATTTATCTAACGAAAAAGATGAATTCAAAAAAATGTTGGTGATTTATGAAGAAAAAGATATTGAAGGCATGTTAAGAATGATGGATGATTCAGATAATAAAATTACTTCTGAAAACCAAGATGTTTTATTGAACAATAGAAATAAAAACTGGATTCCAATTATGATTAAAACCATGAAAGATAAACCTACCTTTTTTGGTGTTGGTGCTGGTCATTTAGCTGGAGAAGAAGGTGTAATTAAACTATTGCGAAAACAAGGATTTAAAGTAGAAGCGGTAAAATAAAAAAAGAGGCGATTGCCTCTTTTTTTATTTTTAATATTTCCACATTCTTTCTCTGTCTAATTTTGCTTTTTCATCCAATTCTTCAGCAGGAATTACTTTTAAAAGTGATGGATGTTGTTCAATTGCAAATTCAATCATTTCAACTACTTCGTCCACTGTTGCATTTTCATAATCAATTTTCAATGGCTCTTTAATGACAAATGATTGTAATATTCCTTTCTTTTTGATGCGCAGCCCTTTTCTGTCAAACGAACGTCGAAATCCATCAATTACAATAGGAACAACAATAGGTTTATGTTGCAAAATAATATGAGCAGTTCCTTTTCTAACAGGTTTAAAAGAACGAGTTGTTCCTTGCGGAAAAGTAATTACCCAACCATCTTCTAAAGCTATTTTTATGTTTTCTGTATCATTAGGGTTAACCTCTTTTTTCTCAGTAACGTCTTTTCCTTTGGCTCTCCAAGTTCGTTCAACAGTAATTGCTCCAGCATACGCTAAAATACGTGGTAACAAACCTTCTTGCATGGTTTCTTTAGCCGCTACATAATACAAGTTTAGTTTTGGATTCCACAAATAAAGCACGTTTTTAATATTGTTTTCTCTTCCTTTTAAACTAGCATTAAAAACATGAAACATCGCTACAACATCTGCAAAATAGGTTTGATGATTAGAAATAAACAACACATTTGTATCTGGCAAACTTCTAATAATTTCTGAACCTTCAATGTGTAATTCGTTAAAACTTCTATAACGACGGTGCGTAATTATTCCTGCAATACGAATTAACCAAGTCTTTAAAAACAATATATGTCCGAAAGGATTTCTCTTAAATAATCCCATAATTTTCATTTTTTTTAACAAAACAAGAACGCAAAAGTAGTAAAATAGGTGATTTTAGAAAGAAAAAATGACTTAAATTCATCATCGTGCGTAACAATTTGAAACCACTATAAATTACATTTACTTAACGCACACTTAATGGTTTCTTTTAACTCGCTCATCATCATTGCAGTAGCACCCCAAACCACATATTTGTCCACCATAAAAGCAGGTACTTCAATATCGGTAGCATAAGAAGTTGACATGGTTACTTTTGTAATACTTTTCTCGTCTAAAAAGTCAGCAATTGAAAACTCTAAAACTCGTTTGACTTCATCTAAATCTGGAATAAAAGTTAATTCTTCATTAGAAATTCCCATAAAAGGGGCGACTAAAAAGTTACTTGGTGGAATATAAATTTCACTAAATGGTTTGATGATTTGAATTTTATCTGGATGAATACCCACTTCTTCATGAGTTTCTCTAAGTGCTGTTTCCTCTAAATCGGCATCGTACTCTTCTACTTTACCACCTGGAAAACCTATTTGAGAAGAATGAACTCCAGGATACGAATTTCGAACAATTAAGGCTAAATGTGTAACCGAATTTTTAGGATAGAAGAGCATTAAAACGGCAGCTTTCCTCGGATTTTTATCCATATAATTTTCCTCATTTAAATAAGAAATACGTTCTAATGGCGCCATTTTTGCATGCGCATCCGTAGAAAGGAGCGTTTCTTTTTCTATCTTTGGAATATATTTTAAAAAATCATTAAAAAGCATACAATCTCAATTTAGCAACCTTAAAGGTAGCTATTTTTTTCAAACAAAATAACTTTCTAATTTAATAATATGTTCAGTAAAGAAGAAGCGCTTCAAATAAAAAAAGATTTTTGGATTGCATTTGCCGCCGAATATCCTCGTAAGTGGTTGTTATACAATACCAAAATAAAAGATGTAACCTTCAAATTTTATGTTGACAATAAAAAAGCATTAGTTTTACTAGATATAGAACCAAAAGACGAAGAAAAACGTAAGATATATTATGAGAAAGTAGAGTCGTTAAAAACCATTCTTTTAGAAGACTATTTAGACGATGTTATTTTTGAACGTAATTTCTATTTAGAAACAGGAAAAGTAATCAGTCGTGTTTGGGTAGAAAAAACAGGAATTAGCATTAATAACAAAAACACTTGGCCTGAAGTTTTTGACTTCTTTGCTGAAAAAATGGATGCTTTTGAACGTTTCTTTTATGAAAACGAAGACTATATTAAAGATTTAGAAATCAATACCTAATTCAAATACTTTGTAAGATTGTTAACATTTTATTTGAATTATAACACTTAAATTTGAAAAAATGTTAGCTATGAAAAACTTATTTTTATTACTTTTAGTAATCACATTTCAGTCGTGTCAATCACAAAACAAAGAACCTAAAACCATGAATTCAAATTCCAAAAAAACAGAAGCGCAATGGAAAGCTGAGCTTACTCCAGAGCAATATGAAGTTTTAAGAAACAAAGGAACCGAAAGAGCCTTTACGGGAGAATATTGGGATCATTTTGAAAAAGGTAAATACGTTTGTGCAGGTTGCGGAAATGATTTATTCACCTCAGATACCAAATTTGATTCACATTGTGGTTGGCCTTCGTTTGACAAAGCGATTAAAGGTTCGGTTGTCTATGTTCAAGATTTGAGCTACGGAATGGTTAGAACTGAAGTATTGTGTGCAAAATGTGATGGTCATTTAGGTCATATTTTTGACGATGGACCAAAAGAAACTACTGGTCAACGCTTTTGCATGAACTCTGTTTCCATAAAATTTGTTCCAGAAACCAAGTAGAACTATGCTAATACGTTTTGTAAAAGATAACTTAAAAGAAAACATTGAATTACTTCGTCAACTTTCGAATGACGAATTCTGCAAAAAAAATCCTGAATTAAGTCAAGCAACAATTGGCGAACATATGCGTCATATTATAGAATTGATGGGATGTTTGTTGGATAATTATGAACAAGGAATCATAAATTACGACAATCGAAATCGCAACATTCAAATTCAATCAGATGTAAATTGTGCGATTTCTATTTTGGAAAAACAGCTAACAATTATTGATAAACAAAACAAACAACTGTCATTAATTCACAATTGTTTCAGTACCGAAGAAGTGTTGCCAACTAATTATTTTCGTGAATTATTATACAATTTAGAACACAGTATTCATCATCAAGCCTTAATAAAAGTAGCATTACATAGTCTACCACATATTAAAATACCTAGTACATTCGGAGTAGCGCCATCAACATTAGAATATCGCAAACAATGTG
>JAGOFG010000064.1 GCA_017997335.1 Flavobacterium sp.
AGAAGTTGAAGCCGTCTTTGGACAGCTAAAAAGCAACAATAAATTTAATCGATTTACCTTTAAAGGATTAGATAAAGTAGAAATGGAGTTTCTATTGATGGCTATCGGACACAATTTTAGAAAAATGATAGCAAATAGCAATAAAAAGCACAAGACTCATATAGAATTTTCTCTGCAAGCTCTAAATAGAGTTGTAGAACTTGAAATTTACCTTTTTAAAACCGAAACAGAATATTTTTTCATAAATCAACCAACGAAAAATCAATCCCTAAAATTTGCTGCATAAAAAAGGCTGCCCTTTTCGGACAGCCTCTTTTTATAGTAATTTTTTTCCATCTATTCTGGATCATTCATTTTAAAAGAATCCATAAATGCAGTAGTATAATCACCTGCTATGTAACGAGGATCATCCATTAACTGCCTGTGGAAAGGAATAGTAGTTTTGATTCCTTCAATTACGAATTCATCCAAAGCTCTACGCATTTTGCTAATCGCTTCTTCACGAGTTTGCGCAGTAGTAATCAACTTTGCAATCATCGAATCGTAATTTGGTGGAATAGTATATCCAGAATACACGTGAGTATCTAAACGAACTCCGTGTCCGCCTGGCATATGTAAGGTGGTAATTTTTCCTGGAGAAGGACGGAAATCATTGTAAGGATCTTCCGCATTGATACGACATTCGATAGCGTGTAAATTTGGGAAATAATTCTTTCCTGAAATTGGCACACCTGCCGCTACTAATATTTGCTCACGAATCAAGTCATAATCTACTACTTGTTCAGTGATTGGGTGTTCTACTTGGATACGAGTATTCATTTCCATAAAGTAGAAATTACGGTGTTTGTCTACTAAAAATTCAACAGTTCCAGCGCCTTCGTATTTAATGTATTCTGCAGCTTTTACAGCAGCTTCACCCATTTTGGCACGCAACTCATCTGTCATAAACGGAGATGGCGTCTCTTCTGTTAATTTTTGGTGACGACGTTGTACAGAACAATCTCTTTCCGAAAGGTGACAAGCTTTACCGTAAGCATCACCTACTACTTGAATTTCGATATGACGCGGCTCTTCGATTAATTTCTCTAAGTACATTCCGTCATTACCAAAAGCGGCTGCCGATTCTTGACGAGCACCTTCCCAAGCTTTCAATAAATCTTCTTCTTTCCAAACGGCACGCATCCCTTTACCACCACCACCAGCAGTTGCTTTCAGCATCACTGGATATCCAAATTCTTTGGCTAATGCGGCAGCTTGTTCGTAAGATTCTAATATTCCAACAGATCCTGGTACACAAGGTACTCCTGCCTCAATCATAGTAGCTTTTGCAGAAGCTTTGTCTCCCATACGATCAATCATTTCAGGAGCTGCACCAATAAATTTAATACCGTGTTCTTGGCAAATTTTTGAAAACTTAGCGTTTTCAGAAAGGAATCCATATCCTGGGTGAATGGCATCGGCATTAGTAATTTCTGCTGCTGCAATAATATTTGACATTTTAAGGTATGACAAATTACTTGGTGCAGGTCCGATACAAACGGCTTCGTCAGCAAATTTTACGTGTAAACTTTCAGCATCTGCAGTAGAGTAAACCGCTACTGTTTTGATTCCCATCTCTCTACACGTTCTAATAACCCTAAGAGCAATCTCTCCTCTATTTGCTATTAATATTTTTTTAAACATCTTGTTTTTTTTAAAATTACAAATTCCAATCTTCAAATTCCAACGTATTGGATTTTGTGATTTGTCTATTGGAATTTTTAAAAATTATGATGGATCTACTAAAAATAAAGGTTGGTCAAACTCTACAGGAGACATATCGTCTACTAAGATTTTCACGATTTTTCCAGAAACTTCTGATTCAATTTCGTTGAAAAGTTTCATTGCTTCAATTACGCAAAGAACATCACCTTTAGCAATTGTGCTTCCAACTTCAGCAAAAACTGGTTTATCTGGAGCAGGTTTTCTATAGAAAGTACCAATAATTGGTGATTTGATTGTAATAAATTTTGAATTATCCTCTTTTGGCGCTGCTTCTGGTGTTGCAACAACTGGAGCAATTTGTGGTATAACTGCTGGTTGAATTGCCGCTTGAGTTGGTAATTGCTGAACATAAGTAGTTTCTGTTACATTACCTTCTAAAGTTGTTCTAATAGTGATTTTCACATCATCCATCTCTAACTTAACCTCAGCAACTCCAGAATTTGCTACAAATTTGATTAGGTTTTGAATTTCTTTTAAATCCATAATTGTTTTGTTTTTAGTTTTAATTTATTTTGTGTCGTAGGCCCATTTTAAATAAATAGATCCCCAAGTAAATCCTCCTCCGAAAGCAGCAAATATAATATTATCTCCTTTTTTTAGTTTCTTTTCAAAATCATGAAGCACTAAAGGTAAAGTCGCCGATGTTGTGTTACCATAACGCTCGATATTAACTAACACTTTTTCTTCTTCAAGGTTCATTCTGTTGGCCGTTGCATCGATAATTCTTCTGTTTGCCTGGTGAGGCACCAACCAAGCAACATTTTCATTGGTCAAATTATTTCTTTGCAAAATCAATTCACTTGCATCCGCCATATTGGTTACAGCATATTTAAAAACTGTTTTACCATCTTGAATAATATTGTGCATTTTCTCTTCTACCGTTTGAGCCGATGTTCTAAGAATAGAACCTCCCGCAGGAATTTTTAAGAAATCACGACCTACGCCATCGCTTCTTAAATATTCATCTTTCAAACCATATCCTTCATAATTAGGCTCGAATAAAACCGCTCCTGCGCCATCGCCAAAAATAATACAAGTGGCTCTGTCTGTATAATCGATAATAGAAGACATTTTATCTGCTCCTATTAACAATACTTTTTTATATCTTCCTGATTGAATGTAGGCTGCAGCTGTAGACATTCCGTATAAGAAACTAGAACAAGCAGCTTGTAAATCGTAAGCAAAAGCATTGGTTGCACCAATTTCTGTAGCAACATAAACACCTGTTGATGCTACTGGCATGTCAGGTGTGGCAGTTGCCATAATTACCATATCTATTTCTAATGGATCAATATTAGCTTTTGCTATTAAGTCTTGTGCGGCTTTAATGGCCAAAAATGAAGTTCCTTTTCCTTCTTCCTTTAATATTCTTCTTTCTTTAATTCCAGTACGAGTAGTGATCCATTCATCATTAGTATCAACCATGGTTTCCAATACTTTGTTTGAAAGCACAAAGTCAGGAACATACCCACCTACTGCGGTAATTGCTGCGGTAATTGCATTCATTGTGTACGACTATTACTATCAAATATTACTACTTGATTTTTTAATTTAAAAGACCTGAAAATTACAAAATTTATTCTAAAAGTACTGTTTTAGCTTTTCTTATTTGAGAAAATTATAAACAATAAAAAAAACTCCCACAAAGTGAGAGTTCTACTATTTTTTGCTAAAACGTATTAAGCAACAGCTACAGATTTATCTATAACAACTTGCCCTCTGTAGTACATTTTACCTTCATGCCAGTAAGCTCTGTGGTATAAATGTGCTTCTCCTGTAATAGGACAAGTAGCGATTTGAGCTACAGTTGCTTTGTAATGTGTTCTTCTCTTATCTCTTCTTGTTTTCGAGACTTTTCTTTTAGGATGTGCCATTTTACTATATTATTTATCCGTTAATAGTTGCTTTAATTTGTCCCATCTAGGGTCAATATTTTCTTGATTCTGCTGTTGCTTATTCTCTTTATTCTTCTCTTTTACTTCTTTTTTTGCAGTCATTGTTTTAAGCTTTTCTAAAGCTTCTGATTGCAAAGTACCATCTTTTACCCCAGGATGAACTCTTTTTAAGGGAATTGACAACACTATCATTTCATAGATGTACTGTGCAATGTCTAGCTCAAATTCTCCAAATGGCAAAATTAATAACTCTTCGTTGTCATTATTAAACGTTTCTCCGAAACGAACAATTAATTTAATTTTACCTTTTATAGGTAAATCAAATTCTTCCCCTGTTAAATCACAAGGTACTTGAACGGTTCCTTTGTGTTTAAAATCTAATTCTAATAAATTCGCTTTTTTTTCTAAAACTACATTTACTTTGATGTTTGATTTTTCAAACTCACTAAAGTCAAAGATCTCAAAGAACGAATTATTGATTTGGTATTCAAATTGATGTTTCCCTAGCTTCAATCCCACGAATGGAATTATGAATTCTTTTCTCTTGTTCATTTCATCAACAATTTTCCCTATTCTGAATTGTCTGAATCGGGGTGCAAAGATATAAAATTATTATAAATCTAATAATCTTATTCACCTTTTTTTGTTTATAACTGTTTTTCTTTTAATTTTAGTGGATTTGAGCTCACTTCTTGGTACTGAATTCTTGATTTATAGATATCTATTGCTAAATAAACAGCCTCTTTAAAAGAGGTAAAATCCGCCTTATTCTTTCCAGCAATATCGTAAGCTGTTCCGTGGTCAGGTGAGGTTCTTACTTTATCTAATCCAGCAGTATAATTCACTCCTCGACCAAAAGACAAAGTTTTAAATGGAATCAGCCCTTGATCATGATACGTAGCAATAATGGCATCGTATTTCTCATAATGATTGCTTCCAAAAAAACTATCTGCAGGAAAAGGACCAAAAACCAGCGTTCCTTTATCGAATATTTTTTTCAAGGTTGGCTTAAGCACAGCATCATCCTCTGAGCCAATCACTCCACCATCACCACAATGTGGGTTCAACCCAAGAACAGCAATTTTAGGCTTATTGATACTAAAATCTCTGATTAAACTTTGTTTTACGGTTTCGATTTTCTTTTTGATCAATTCCTCAGTCAAATGCCCAGCTACTTCATTCAATGGCACATGATCCGTAAGTAAGCCTACACGTAAATTATCGCTCACCATTAACATTAAGGCATCGCCCTCCAACTCTTGTGCTAAATAATCTGTATGACCTGGGAATTTGAAACTTTCCGATTGAATATTGTATTTATTGATAGGGGCAGTAACCAAAACATCAACAATTCCTTCTTTTAAAGCTTTAGTTGCTGCCACAAATGACTTGATGGCGTATTCTCCAACTTTATCATCGTTTGTTCCTAAATTCAAATCAACACCTTCACGCCATAGGTTAAAAACATTAATTTTACCTAAAACAATTTGATCCAGTTTATCAATCCCGTGAATACTTGAAGTAGACTCAAAACCTTTCTTCAAAAAAGAAACAATTTTCACATTAGCAAAAATTACAGGAGTACAAAATTCCAACATTCGAGCGTCCTCAAAAGTTTTTAAGACTACTTCGCTTCCAATACCGTTTAAATCTCCTATCGAAATTCCAACTATTATATTTTCTGCAGTTTTATTCATGAGCTCCGTTTTTTATTACTAATTTTGAGCTACAAATTTAGTAAAATAAAATAAGAATGTTTACAGGAATTATAGAAACCCTCGGTATCGTAACAGAAATAAAAAAAGAGCAAAACAACTTGCATCTTACACTTTCCTCCAGCATTACACCCGAACTAAAAATAGACCAAAGTGTAGCCCACAACGGCATTTGCCTTACAGTAGTTGCTATAAATGAAACAAAATATACGGTTACCGCAATAGGCGAAACAATTAACAAAACCAATATTGGCAATTGGAATGTAAATGACGAAGTCAATCTAGAAAGAGCTATGAAATTAGGCGATCGATTAGATGGTCATATTGTCCAAGGACACGTCGATCAAATCGGCACTTGTATTGAAGCGTATGAAACAAATGGAAGTTGGCATTACACTTTTGAATACGACCCCAACCGTAGCAATATTACTATTGAAAAAGGATCTATAACCGTTAACGGTGTGAGTTTAACTGTTGTCAATTCAGAAAAAAACAAATTTAGTGTTGCCATCATTCCTTATACTTATGAGCACACTAATTTTCACAATTTTAAGGTCGGCACTGTTGTAAATCTAGAATTTGATGTGATAGGAAAGTATGTAGCTCGCTTGCATTCTTTAAACTAAAACCCAATTATGATTTAAAAGCCAGCACAACTATAAAACAAAAAACTCCAAGTTATCTTGGAGTTTTTGCTTTTAATTTATAACTAATGACATAAAAGCCATAAAGAATCGAAAGGATAATCGCTATACCAATATAGTCATCAATTGGTAAATTTGGTGGTGGTTTTGGTGATCTTCTAGGACTTGGTGGACCAGCAGCGTACAACGAAGCGCTGCTAACAAGAAGCACTAACAAACCCACTACTCTTTTTAATTTGTCTTTCATAATTATCTACACATTAGCAAACTAATACCTTAATTTCTCGGCAAAATAACCAATATTTTAATTCATAAAAAAATATAAATTACTTTTTTTTACCAAAAAACCCTTCCTGAAATTATTCAAGAAGGGTTTTCTTACTTGTGGTCCCACCTGGGCTCGAACCAGGGACCACCTGATTATGAGTCAGGTGCTCTAACCAGCTGAGCTATAGGACCGGTTAAGAGTTTGCAATATTACTACTATTTTTTGTTCAGACCAAATATTTTAATCGTGGATTTTCAATTTTATCATTAAACAGTAACCTTCTAAACGGAATCTACTGAAAATGAAGCGTTATAAAGTATTTAAAAAAACTATATAATTTCCTGACACAACTCAATCAAAACCCCATTGGTAGATTTTGGATGTAAAAAAGCAACCCATTTATTGTCGGCACCTTTCTTTGGCACTGAATTAAGCACCACAAACCCTTCTTTTTCTAGCCTTGCTATTTCGGCTACAATATCGGTTACATCAAAGGCTATGTGATGAATGCCTTCTCCTTTTTTCTCTATAAATTTTGCAATTGGGCTTTCAGAATTTGTAGCTTCTAATAATTCTATTTTATTGGGGCCATTTTGAAAAAAAGAGGTTTTCACTCCTTCAGAAGCTACTTCTTCTTCTTTGTAAGCAGGTGCTCCAAATAATTTTTCAAAAAGTAAATTAGAGGCTTGCAAATCTTTGACCGCAATTCCTATGTGTTCTATTTTATTCATTTGTTTCACTTTTAAAACCGCAAATATATCAACTATTGATTGACATACGTTCTGAAATATCCGCATTCTCCAATCACCTCTTGATAGTATTTGGTATCTGAATAATTTGTTTTCAATTTTACAAAACCATCAAACGCGATAAAATTTACTTCTTCTTCTGGAATCTCCCAAACATTCGCAATAGCGCTATACTTCTTGTTGTAGTATTCGTTTCGCTCACATTTGGCTATCATATATAAACATTTGGCTTTCTGTTCTTTATTTTTTGCTGCCTCAAACGCTTTTTGATAATACATTTTGGCTAGGCTACAATCTGTAATCATTTTTTTGATTGGCTCTCTAAAACTGTAGGGACTAGAACCATATCCCGCAATTTTGGACTCATAAAAAATTCGAGCATTGCCAAAATGAGTGATGTTATAAAAGGCATTGCCTAACAACAAACTATTGGTATACACCTCTTCCTTAGCCGCAACCTTATCCTGCATCGTTTTGATAGTGGTCAGAAAATCTAATTGCGAATATTTCTTTTTTTGATACGCCACATGATCACAATCGTGACAATCTTTAATCCCTCCATTAAAAGGATTCCCATAAAAAACGGTATTTTGAAGCGAATCGGATTGCTTCATGAACTCGATAGCCGCAGGAATATCATTTTTGAAAGTGGCTTTGACCGCTTGGAAATTATTTATCTCCGTCAATTTTACGCCATACACACTTTGCCCTACTTGTTCTAACTCGGTTTTGTTTGTTTTGATCAAAAAGGCTTTCATGGCTTGCAAATCGGCAGTGGCATCATAAAAATTATTTCCGTACCCCCAATAATCATTGGCATCATCAAACAATTCAGCCATCACTCTGTTGCCACTAGCTCTGTATAGCGCAGCTAGATATTTTTTACTCCAATTGGTAGCATTTTGGTATCTGAATTCTGGAATTCCTTTTTCTTTGGGCAGTTCGTGGTATAACCATTTTAAATCTTTGATAATCGTTTTTTCATTTTGGGGGGATAATTTTTCTATTTTACTCAAATTATTCACAAAACGAAGCAAACGCAACTGATAATTGGCTAGTTTTTTTGCTGGCATTTTTTGCTCCACTTTCGTATAAATAGCCTCTGCCTTTGAGAAATCTTCTCTTAAGGTATACAAGTACCCCAAAGCAATGTCCCATAAATAGGGTTGTGCTGTGGTTCCAGCCGCCGAGATTTTGGTCACTAAACCTAAAACTTTGGTGTCAATCTTCTTTTTATTATCGGATTTGTTTTCAGAAACGGTTTGTTTTTTTACATCATTACTTTCATCTGTTTTAGAGAAAGAATGATTTATATTTTGCTCGGTTTTGTTAATCAAACGCGTCAAGAGGTAATCCAAATGCGTAGATTTTGGATCCAATTCAAAAATTTTCTCCATAGCACGAACCTCGTCTTTGTAATATCCTTGAATCGCCCAAAGCGCTGCTTTCTCCTTATTATCTTTGGCCATAGCCAAAGAAGCGTTCCAATCTTTCTCCTCTTGGGGATGAAAATTATACGCCGAAACAACTCTCATTTCTGGGCACTTATCAAAAACTACCGCGTAGAGATAATTAGACTTGGCATATTCTTTTTCTTTGTAATAAAATCCAGCCAAGTAAGAAAGTGCACGGTAATACAATACATTTTTAGGAACAGTTGCTTCTGTTTTTTGAAAAAAATCAAAAGCTTGTTTACGGTCATCACTATAAAAATAAGCCTTCATCGTTTGAAACCAATACCTGTTTTTAAGAAAAGCATCTTTAGTATTTTTATAATTATTTTCGATTGCTTTTACCGTTCCTACATCTTCAAATGTTTTAACAGCAACAGGATCATAGCTCCAATAATCGGCATTTACGGAAACCTTTTCTACTTGTTTTGCGAGAAACAAAAAGTCAATGAAGTTTTTAATTTTTGAGTCTTTTAACTTTAATTTGGATTCCCATTTCACAACGTTTTTAGTGCTTTTTTTGGTTTTATAAAAAGCATAAATATCTTGAACCGCTACAGCGCTACTATCAAACAAAAAATAATGAACCGTGGCCGAATCCGCTTTGCCTTTTAGATACGTTTCCCAATCGGTTCTGATCGATTCGTTGAACCTAGTGTTATAATTATCTTCAAAGCGAATAGAATAAAAAACATCCCCAGATAAAAACAGTGGTTCGTAGGAAGCATCAACAAAGGTTTCGGGAGTAAAATTAGAATCAAATGAAAAATCGCCATAATCGCCATCAGCACAGGCGTAAATTATACCATACACCATGAGTAAAATGGCACTAAAAAACAGCAATAACTTGCTCAAAAATTGATTTTTCATAGCTATTAAAATTGAATTGGTCTAAATCGTAAAATAGTATTTCGTTAGGAGACTCATTGGTGTTTTCTTGCAAATCTGAGGCCATTTCTAACAAATCCGAAGCAGCAATCGCTTCTAATTTCAAGACATCATTTTCTTGATAAAAAACTCCATTCTTGTAATTAGATTGTATCACTCTAAAATGTTTTTCATCTTCTCGTTTAAAATTTTTATCCTTTACTAAATCAGCCACGCTAATTTTAGTCCGCACTCCAATTACTTTTTGGTTTTGAATATGAATAAACCAAGAATAAATAGGCAATGCAAAATTGAGTTGCAGCGGATACTTATTTAAACTTTCCAAATACTTCTCGGCTATTTTTCGGTCATAAATTGAATTGAGCGAATCAGGAGCAATTTTGCCCATATTGTAATACATCAAAACCCCCGAATCTACATTAGGAATTTTAGTTTTTTTGAAATATTTTACTTGATGCAATCGGATGGTTGCTGAAATCCTTTTTTGTGAAATTCTTTTAAAAACCTCAACAAACTCCAAGTAGCGTTCTTTGGTACTCAATGTCCAATCGCAATCCAGCTGAATCTCTTGACAACTTATCCTATTAGAAGTATTAATTCTTGTGATTAAATCGACTGTTTTCCTTGCTAATTCGGGTATTGCAACTGTAGTGTCTAAAAAAATCTGGTTCTTAATATACACCACAGGAACTACGGCAAATTGCTGAATAGGTGTTGTAAAATGAATTGGACTTGCGGGATAAACATCATGAGAAGCAACATTTAGAACAAGATCAAAATAACGCACATAAAGTTTTTGGACGTTGTTCTGAGTTAATACCGCTTGTTCTTTTGGGGTTAAATCAAAAACTGTTTTCCAATAATAAAACGATATAACTGGTTTTTTGCTTGGTTGGCAGGCCAAAAGCAAAAGCAATAGAAGCGCAAAACCCAATCTATTTTTCAAAAGAAACAGCTATTAAAAGTCACAACAAATGTAATAATAACCAATAAGTAAAACATAAAAAACCTAAATTTTACTACAAGAGAAATGCCAATAAATCGCTAAATAATTTCGATTACAGTAAATATAATTGTTATTTTGTACTTTCTAATGTTAAACTGATATGTCGCAAACCAACTACCGCTTTATTTTGTTCCTTCTTCTTTTCGTTTGTATTGGCTGTGCCAAAAAAGGAAGTATCACAGGCGGTTTGAAAGATACCATAGCCCCAACACTTAAGATTAGTTTCCCAGAAAATTTTAGCACCAATTTTAAAGGCAATCAAATCAAACTAACTTTTGATGAGTATATCAAACTAAAAGGACTGGAAAAACAACTCATCGTTTCGCCTCCAATGAAAAATGAGCCATTGATTATTCCGTCTTCTGTAACGAAATACCTCACTATTCAAATCAAAGACACTTTACAACCCAATACGACTTATAGTTTTAATTTTGGACAAAGTATTACCGACAACAACGAAGGCAATCCTTTGAACCAATTCAAGTATGTTTTCTCTACGGGACCTTATATCGATTCGCTTGCTCTTGGTGGTAGAGTGAAAGACGCTCTTGATAGAGAAGTAGAATCGTTTGTTTCTGTAATGCTGTATGAAGTGAATGAAAAATTCAAAGATTCAGTAGTATACACTAGTCCACCAAGATACATTACCAATACATTGGATAGTTTAAAGACGTTTCGTTTAGAAAATCTAAAGGCGGGAAAATACCTTTTGGTGGCTATGAAAGACCGCAATAACAACAATAAATTCAATCCGAAAACAGAAAAAATTGGGTTTCACAAACAATTCATAACCATCCCAAATGATACGGTATATGAAATTGAATTGTTCAAAGAAGAGCTTCCGTTTAAAGCCTACAAACCTTCACAAGTTTCAGGTAACAGAATAGCCATTGGGTACGATGGAAAACAAGATTTTTCAAAATCTAAGCCTAAAATCATCTTGAAAAATAACAATCAAATTCTAGAAAGTATTGTTACGCAGTTTCCAAAAAAAGATTCGCTTCAAGTATGGTACAAACCTATAAAAGCAGACTCTTTACTGTTAAATATCAAGAAAGAAAGTTATGTAAACGATTTTAGTGTAAAAATCAAAAATCAAAAAAAAGACACTTTAAGCATCAATGCTGTGCAGACCGGGATTTTGAATATGAGAGATGAATTCACTTTAGAATCCTCAACTCCATTAGTTAAAATTGATAAGAGCAAAATTTCTATAAAAGACAGCAAAACAAAAATCACCGAGTTCACACCTAATTACGACGATTTTAATCAAAAGTTAGTTTTAAACTTTCCAAAAAACACTTCAGAAAAGTATCAAATTCAGTTATTACCAGGAGCATTGACTGACTTTTTTGAGAAATCAAACGATACCTTGACCTATAAATTAGAAACCCGAAGCGAAAGTGATTATGGGAATTTAATTGTTGATTTGCAAAATGTTAAACGTTTTCCAATAATTATTGAACTAACAAATGAAAAAGGAGAAATACTTGCTTACGATTACTCCGAAAAAAACACTAAAGTTGAATTTAATTTCCTTGAACCTAAAGATTACATCCTAAGAGTTATCTATGATGACAACAAAAACAAAAAATGGGATAGTGGGAATTATTTAGAAAAACGTCAAGCAGAAGAGGTAATCTATTATTCGAAAGTTATAAAAGATGTCCGAGCAAATTGGAATGACAACGAAACTTTTGACCTCAGCATCCCTTACACTCCTGAAGCTAAAACGAAAGAGGACAAGGATAAGAAGAAGAAAAAATAGAAGCGATGAACAATGATGTAATTGATAGTGGTTCTTGGACGAAACGAAATTGGAAATGGCTACTTCCAACTACAATTGCAATCCTATTTTTGACTTTTTATACCATTATTCCAGTCTTAAATAACGAAGCTCCTCAGTTTATTAAAGCCTATTCTGATACTAAAGTTTTTGAAAAAGCAATTGCCATAGCCAATGCGAATTCGAAAGTTAAAACTACAATCGGAACTATTGAAGCCATCGACAAGTTAACTATTTTGGAGGGCAATATTATTTATTCTAATAACGACACCTCTATTGCATCGACTATTAGAATCAAAGGAAATCATAACCGGGGAAAAATGGATTTTACAGCCAACAAAAAAGGAATCGAATGGGTTTTTCAAAAGATAACGGTACGATGTAAAAACCCCAAAACAGTAATTAGTGTGATTGAATAAAGCGAACTCTTAATCAATTTACTTGATTTCAAAATCATCTTTATCGTTCAAGAAACCTAGTTTTTGTCGGGTTTCCAATAATGCACTTTTTTCTAAAGTAGCTATAAAAACACCGTCAAATTCTTGTGGTGCTATAATATCCCGACCCAAATAATCTTGCACTTGTGAGTGTCCGTTGTATATATGGTGATTGGCATCTACTCCTATTCTATTCACCCCAATAGTATAACACATATTTTCAATTGACCGAGCTTTGAGTAAGGCGTCCCAAGCATTAATTCGCGTATTGGGCCAGTTCGCTACATAAAGTAACACATCGTACTCTTCACTATTTCGTGCAAAAACAGGAAAACGCAAATCATAGCAAATCAGTGGACAAATTTTCCAACCCAAATAATCTATGATGACTTTTTCTTTGCCAGCAATATACTTTTTATCCTCTCCTGCCAAAGTAAACAGGTGCCTTTTGTCATAAAACTGTACTTCTCCAGAAGGAAAAACAAACACCAATCGATTATAGAAATTTCCTTTATCGGTAATAACCAAACTCCCAGCGATGGCTGCATTTTTTTCTTTAGCCAACTGTTGCAACCACACCATCGTTTCGCCTTGCATCGTTTCCGCTACCAAATTAGGATGCATCGTAAAACCCGAAGTAAACATTTCAGGTAATACGATTAGGTCAACTGGTTCATCAATCGAATTGATTTTTTCTTCAAAATGAATTCGATTCGCTGCTGGATTTTCCCAGACTAAAGCAGTTTGTAGGATGGCTATTTTCATTGTATTTCTTTAATCGAATA
>JAGOFG010000202.1 GCA_017997335.1 Flavobacterium sp.
GTCAGTTCCCATAGATAATCACTGTTTTTGATGAATGATTTTAAATGTGGAATGGCGTTAATTTGGTCTTCGGTTACTTTTAAATCAAATTCTACTTCTATGACTTGTTCTTTGTCGGCTGCAATTAAAACCTCTAATTTTTTGTCAGCTACAATTTTTCCTTTATCAATAATAATGACACGGTCGCAGATGGCTTCTACTTCTTGCATAATATGAGTAGAAAGAAAAACGGTTTTGTCTTTCCCCACGTTTTTAATCACATTTCTTATTTCGACCAATTGATTGGGGTCTAAACCTGTAGTGGGCTCGTCCAAAATTAAAACTTCTGGATTGTGCAATAAGGCATTGGCTAATCCAACACGTTGACGGTATCCTTTGGAAAGTTGTCCTATTTTTTTATGACTTTCGGGAGTTAATCCAGTCAATTCGATTACTTCTTGAATACGAGAGGAGGGTACTTTGTACACATCGGCATTAAAAGCCAGATATTCTCTAACATACAAATCCAAATACAACGGATTGTGCTCAGGTAGATAACCAATTATCTTTTGTACTTCTTTGGTGTCTGAAATAACATTTTTATCATTTACTAGCGCTACGCCTTCATCTGCCGCTAGATAAGTGGTCAATATTTTCATCAAAGTAGATTTTCCAGCACCATTTGGACCAAGAAAACCAACGATTTCTCCTTTTTTTACAGAAAAAGTAATCGAGTCTAATGCTTTTTGAGCACCATAGCTTTTGGATAAATTTGTAACTTCTATAGACATAAGAATGGTTTTGTTGCAAAAGTAAACAGAAAAACCAAGCTATGGAAGTTTCTTAGGGTAGTATGAAAAAATATTAGGGATTTTGTTTTTGCTGGAGATTAATTTATCTCTGTTTTATTCCTACCAATGCACTAAGATTTCTATATTTACTTCAAACTTGAAGTTATGAGCGAAGACAAATCAAATTCTTTTTTAAAAAATTACAGCAGTATCCTATTGCTTTTGGGTGGTATTGTACTTGGTAGTTTGGCTGGATTGCTTTTTGGTAAAGACGTTGAGGTAATAAAACCGTTGGGTGATATCTTTCTTAATTTACTTTTTACAGCGATAATTCCATTGGTAATTTTTACTATAGCTTCCTCGATTGCTAATTTGCAAAAAAGTGACAAGCTTGGTAAACTTTTCGGAGTTGTTTTGATGGTGTTTTTGGTAACTGTAATAATTTCTGCCATAGTAATGATTATTGGGATTTTTATTTTTCCTGTTGATCAGGCTGTTTTTTTGGCAAAATCATCTTTGGTTACTGCTCATAATAGCACAACAGATTCGGCCGTTACTCAGCTGTTAACGGTGAATGATTTTTATGAAATTTTGTCTCGTAAGAATATGTTAGCATTAATCCTTTTTTCTTTTCTAATCGGTTTTGCTACTTTGAATGCTGGAGAAAAAGGTAAAGATTTTGCTAAATTTTTGCATTCGGCGAACGAGGTGATGAAACAGTTGTTGGTAATCATTATGAAAGGAGCTCCTGTTGGGCTTGGGGCCTATTTTGCGTATCAGGTTGGGATTTTTGGGCCTCAGCTTTTTGGAGCTTATGCGAAACCACTAGCCGTTTATTATGGGATGTGTACTTTTTACTTCATTGTATTCTTTACTATTTATGCTTTTTTTTCGGGAGGGCTATTAGGAGTGAAAGTGTTTTGGAAAAACAATATCACGCCTTCATTTACAGCAATAGGAACTTGCAGTAGTATTGCCACAATTCCAGCCAATCTTGAAGGGGCTCAACAAATGAAAATTCCTGCTTATATTCGAAACTTGGTAATTCCTTTGGGAGCGCCTTTGCATAAAGACGGTTCTAGTATGTCGTCTATTGTAAAAATAGCCGTAATTTTTGCTATTTTTGGTAAGGATTTCACAGATCCGATTACTATTTTAACAGCCATTGCTATTACCATTATTGTTTCGGTTGTAGAAGGAGGGATTCCAAACGGAGGTTATATCGGTGAAATTTTAGCCATCACCATTTATGGTTTTCCAATGGAACAAGCCTTGCCCGCAGCTATGATTATTGGAACACTAGTCGATCCCATTGCGACTTTGCTCAATGCCAATGGCGATTTAATATCGGCAATGATGGTGACTCGAATCGTTGAAGGTAAAAAATGGCTTTTACGTGAAAATGAAATCAATTAAATCAGATCATACAAAAAATGAAAAAAATTAGTTTAGGATTGTTGGTGCTTTTTGGACTTACGGCTCAAGCTCAGAGTGGGATTCAAAAAAGCGAGGTTACTCGGATAGAAACGGAATTGTCTTCGGATGCAATGGAAGGGCGTGCTTTGTTTACACCAGGTATCGAAAAAGCGTCTGTTTTTATCGAAGGAGAGTTCAAACGAATTGGATTGACCTACTATAAAGAATTACAATCCTATCGCCAAGATTTCTTAATCAAAGATAAAAAGGCCAATAATGTGATTGGAATTATTCCAGGGAAATCAAAGCCAAATGAATATGTTATTTTTTCAGGACATTACGACCATTTAGGAATGAAAGAGTCTGGCGATGACAAAGTTTTTAATGGTGCAAATGATGACGCTTCTGGAATTACAGCCGTAATTACTTTGGCTGAATTTTTTAAAAAGAAAAACGATAACGCACGAACACTTATTTTTGTGGCATTTACGGGTGAAGAGACGGGAGGTTACGGTTCTGCTTTTTTCTCAAATTCTATCAATGCAGACGAAGTGGTAGCGATGTTCAATATAGAAATGATTGGAACCGATAGTAAATGGGGCAAAAATTCAGCCTATATTACAGGATTCGAGCGCTCTGATTTTGGTACAATTTTGCAAAAGAATTTGGTAGGTTCAGGATTCAATTTTTATCAAGACCCGTATCCACAAGAACAATTATTTTACCGTTCAGATAACGCAAGACTAGCTGCTTTGGGAGTTCCTGCTCATACCATTTCTACTTCTAAAATGGATGTGGAGCCAAATTATCATAAATTAAGTGACGAAATTAGTACTTTGGATATGGATAATATGACCGAGATTATTAAGTCGATTGCCATCAGTTCACAAACTATAATTAGTGGAAAAGATACGCCTTCACGAGTGCCAAAAATGAAAAAATAGCTTTTTGGCTTTCAAAACAGAAGAAGTATCAATAAAAAAACAGACTTTGCCATAAACTTTTTTATTGAATTGTTAATTGGGAATCAATTTCACAAAGAAATTCATTTTTGTTAGGGATTAATGTGGTTTTTTTTGACGACATTAAAATAAGTTTTTATCTTTGCCAAAGAATTTATTGAAAATCAGAACACAAAATGTTAAATAACCGTTTTTACTTTAGCTATACTTTTTATTTCTTCTTTGAGAAGTAAGGATTGTGCTATGGTTATTTGAAAGACAAAAAGAAACAAATAAAACTACAATACAATCCTGATGAAAATCAGGATTTTTTTTTGAATATATGAGAACAAAAATTGCAATTCAGGGGATAAAGGGGTCATTTCATCATCAGGTAGCCAAAGATTATTTCTACCAAAATGTGGCTGTAGATGAATGCTTGTCCTTTGAAGAATTAGTAGATAGCTTGTTGAAGGGAGATAGTGACCAAGCGGTAATGGCAATCGAGAACTCCATTGCGGGACCGATTATTCCAAATTATGCACTAATCGATAAGAATAATTTGCACATTATAGGGGAACATTATTTGGATATTATTCAAAATTTAATGGCCTTACCTGGACAAAAAATTGAGGATATTCAAGAAGTACATTCGCATCCGATGGCATTATTGCAATGTATGGATTTCTTAAAAAAATATCCAAATATCAAATTGGTTGAGGATAAAGATACGGCGGAAACGGCTCGCAGAATCCACGAAAATCAAATCAAAGGAATTGCGGCAATTGCCAGTGAAACCGCTGCTGAGATGTATAATTTAGAGATTATCGCGCCTTCGATTCAAACCATCGAGAACAATATGACTCGATTTGTGATACTCAAGAAAGAGAATTCTTTTGTTTCCGAAGACGAAATCAATAGAGCCTCCATTAAGTTTGAATTGGACCATAAACGCGGAAGTTTAGCCGCTGTTTTGAATGTGATGAGCGATTGTAAACTCAATTTAACCAAAATACAATCTTTGCC
>JAGOFG010000203.1 GCA_017997335.1 Flavobacterium sp.
AAACGAATGGCTTTTGCTTTGCCTGTTTTTAAAATCGAAAGATTGGAGAGCGTTAAATCTACTTTTTCGGAAAGCTCGTTGAGGGACATTTTTCTTTTGGCCATCATTACATCTAGGTTGACTACTATAGGCATAATTATATGGTTAATTCGTTATCGGACTGGATTTCGATGCCTCTTTTGAAGATTTTTGCTATCAGAAACAAGATGATGCCCATAAAAAACCAAACATCGCCTCCGCCTACTGCGAATGTACTTAAGTCAGGAAGGGCAATGGGTTTTTCTTGCAACCACTTCAAGTAGTTGAGACCGTAATTAGAGAAAAAGGCGATTACGACACTTAAACCGCTTAAGGTTAAGAGAAAATGATACATTTTTGTGCTGAAGGGCTGATAAAGATTAAGGTTTTTATCGTGCAATAGTTTTACGATAACAAAAAAGAGTACGGCTTTTAAAGTTGTAACGATGCTTAACAGCAGCATCACTACACCATAATGTCCTGGGTCAAATTGATAGAGTGCTTTTAGACTCAAAAAATTGGCGTTGTACGAATTGATGGTGAAGGTGTAAATGCCATTAAAAATGTACATTCCCGACTCAATGCAAATGCCAACAAAAAGTAAAAGGGCTACATAAAATAGAATTTTGAGTAGCTGTTGGGTGCTAATTCTGATTTCCATAAAAGTTTGTTTTTTTTGGTTTATTGATTCAAAAATAATAAAAATTTATTGATAAACAATAAAAATTTATTATTTTAATTTATTTGAATGAAAACGGTAATTCAGAAAAGAGTGAAAGTGAAGGATTTAAAAAATGGGGTACGCCTAATGAAAACCCTTGTTTTTGCTGGTTTTTTTTCGGGGAATTTTGATAGTTTATTTTGGTTTTTAGACTAGCTTTTGCCATCGTTTTTCATTAATTTAGCGCCACAAAATAAAAAGAGAATGATTTCAGAAGCACAGTTTCAACAAGAGTTACAATTGTTTATTGCCAATGGTATTCGTGAAGATGTTGGTCCAGGGGATTACAGTTCCTTAGCTTGTATTCCGTCAACGGCCACGGGAAAAGCAAAATTGTTAGTGAAAGAAGATGGGATTATCGCGGGTGTTGCCTTGGCAAAAATGATTTTCAACTATGTTGACCCTTCCTTACAAATAGAAACTTTTATACAAGATGGAACACCTGTGCGTTATGGCGATGTGGTTTTTCACGTTTCAGGAAGTTCGCAATCTATATTAAAATCAGAGCGTTTGGTGTTGAATACGATGCAACGAATGTCGGCTATTGCGACAAAAACCAATAGCTATGTTCGTTTGTTAGCAGGTACGAAAACCCAAATATTAGATACTCGTAAAACTACACCGGGATTTCGTGCTGCTGAAAAATGGGCAGTAACCATTGGGGGAGGAGTGAACCATCGTTTTGCTTTGTACGACATGATCATGCTCAAAGACAATCATATTGATTTTGCTGGAGGCATCACAAAAGCTATCGACAAAACAAAAGCGTATTTAAAGGAAAACAACTTGGATTTAAAAATCATTGTTGAAGCTAGAGATTTAGCCGAAATTGAAGAAATTTTAAAGTCTGACGGTATTTACAGAATCTTGATTGACAACTTTAATTACGAAGATACTCGCAAAGCAGTGGCAATGATTAACGGTAAATGCCAGTCCGAATCTTCAGGAAATATCAACGAAACAACCATTAGCGAATATGCAGCTTGTGGAGTGGATTTTATCTCTTCTGGAGCCTTAACGCACTCCGTGTACAATATGGATTTGAGTTTAAAAGCCATTTGATTGCATAAAAAAGATATTCAAATGACCCCAACAAATAAAGTTCCTTTTGAAATTTTAGTCAAAAACAAAATCAAAGCGAATGGCTTGGTTCGTAAATTGATGCATTTCTTGCAAAGCCAAAAACTCCTTTGGCTAGAAGAGGTTTCGCTATATGACTTCTTGCATTCTTATATAGTGGGCGTTTTAAACGGAAAGTTAAACGTTAGGGCAGGAGCTATCGCGTTTAGTTTTTTTATGGCATTATTTCCTTTCGCTCTTTATATTTTAAACTTAATCCCTTATATCCCAATTCAAGGTTTTCAAACCGATTTTTTGCGATTTGTAGAACAAAGCGTGCCGCCCAATACCTATGATGCGATTGCTGGAATCATTGATGATATATTGAATAATAGTCACTCTGGCTTACTTTCTTCAGGTTTTATTTTATCAATTTTTTTAATGGCCAATGGTTTAAATGCTATCCTAGGAGGCTTTGAAGAGTCAAGGCACGTAACTGAGAAACGTGGTTTTATTGACCAGTACCTTGTGGCAATTGGAATGTCCATTTTCCTGTCTTTTTTGTTGATTTTTACAGTGGCCATTATCGTAGTTTTTGAAGTTTTCATCCAAAAATCGAAAATACAAGATGTACTAAGTGACAATATTCCGCTCATTCAACTCGGACGTTACTTGTTCCTTTCATTGATGATTTTGTTTACCACTTCTATTTTATTGCGCTTCGGAATCAAACAAAGACACAAACCCAAATTCATTTCAGTAGGTTCTGTTTTTACTACTATTTTAATCATTATTTCTTCTTACGGCTTTGGAATTTGGGTAGTAAAATTTTCGAAATACAACGAATTGTACGGCTCTATCGGTACACTTTTAATTCTGATGTTTTACATCTGGATTAACTGTATGTTGCTCTTGCTTGGTTTTGAGCTCAATGCAATTATTCAGTCCCACCGCAACCAAATAAAATCAAAAAAATCGTTATAGTTGTGTTATAAATACGACAAACTGTTTTATTTTTGAATAAATTTGAAATTCCAAAAGACCCTTTTTATAAAGTATAGAGTGTTCTTTTTGGTGCTATTTGCTTCGCCAGTTCGCGATGCTTGTGTCCTGCTGTACGCTATGTCTTGCTTGCTCTCTAAAGAAGAGACCAAACAAGGATGCCGCTTCCATCAGGGCTATAAAAAATATAAAAAACCAAAAAATAAATATCAAATGAGAAAAATCATTCTAGTAGCAAGTGTTTTATGTTTTGCTGTAGTGACAACCGTTCGTAGCCAATCTGTAGTTGGTAAATGGAAAACCATCGATGACGAAACTGGTAAACCAAAATCTATTGTAGAGGTTTACGAAAAGTCAGGCAAGATTTATGGTAAAATTGTGGATATATTGGACCCACAAAAAAAAGACAAGCTATGTACTGAGTGTACGGGTGATGAAAAAAACAAACCTGTTTTAGGGATGGTTATTGTCAAAGGGCTTCAAAAAGACGCTGATGAGTTCAACGGAGGTACTATTACAGACCCAGTGACAGGAAAGAAATACAAATGTTTTATTACTTTAGAAGGAAAAGATAAATTAAAAGTAAGAGGCTATATTGGTTTTTCTTTAATTGGAAGAACGCAATATTGGCACAGAGTAAAATAGTTTTTTACTTATAAGAGATACCCTTATAACTCAAAGTTCAGATTATAATTTGAAATAGAGTTCTAAGGGTATTTTTTTATTATTTTTGATGCCTAGCCCAATACAGTAACCATTCAAAAATTGTCGCTTGACAAAACCAAGTATCCCATGTTTTTTGTTGAAGTAATTTTGCCATTAGCCTTAGCTAAAACCTTTACTTATCAAGTCTCTGAAACCGAATACCATTTCATAAAAAAAGGAATGCGTTTGGCGGTGCCTTTTGGTAAAAGTAAAATCTACACGGCTATTGCTATAGAGTTACATCGCAACGAACCTACCTTATACCAAGCCAAAGAAATTCATCAAATTTTGGACCACGAACCAATGGTTACAGGGGTTCAATTGCAACATTGGTTCTGGATTGCTTCCTATTATATGTGTGCTATTGGTGAGGTATACAGAAATGCAGTGCCCTCGGCTTTACTTTTAGAAAGCGAAACGGTAGTGACGGCTCAAGCATCTTCTGTTATTAATGAAACGGACTTGTCAGACGAGGAGTATCTTGTTTATCAGGCGTTACAGCAACAGAGCTCACTAAAAATTGATGATATTATTGCAATTGTAAATAAGAAAAATGTCTTTCCAATCATCCAAAAGTTGATGGATAAAAAGATATTGATTGTTCAAGAAGAAATCG
>JAGOFG010000204.1 GCA_017997335.1 Flavobacterium sp.
GATTTTTTTTACTTGTTTTTTGAATTTTAGTTTTAGTATTCCATTTTTTTAAGGCTATATTTGCATCCGAATTAAGGTTGCGTTTTACTTTTTTTAGAAGACGCATTAAAAGGGAATTAGGTTTAAAACCTAAGCTGTACCCGCAACTGTAAGCTACTAAGCTTGTTGTTATCTACAAAGCCACTGTTTTTAAAGTGGAATATTAGAAATTAGAAAATAGAAGTATAACTTCTAATCGCTAACTTCTAACTTCTACCTTGGAATGGGAAGGTCAACAACAAGACGCAAGCCAGGAGACCTGCCTTTTTTCTTAACCAATAACGAACTTTCGGGAAAAAAGGTTCAGGAAATTATGGCACATTTTAAATCTTTTTTTTGTTTTTGCTTGCTGGCAAGTCAACTGATTTTTGCTCAGAATGATTCGATTACTCGCTTAAAAGAGGTCGTCATAGCTGATGCGAAGTTGCGCAAATTCTCTACTTCTCAAACAATTCTTAGTTTGAACGATTCTATTTTGTCTAAAAATAGTGCGTTGTTGACCAATTTACTCAATTACAATTCGGTTTTGTATTTTAAAGAATACGGTCGTGGGATGCTTTCTACGGTGGCTTTTAGGGGAACCACTGCGTCGCAAACTGCGGTGATTTGGAACGGCATCAACATCAATTCTCAGATGAATGGGAGTACCGATTTTAATACAATCTCAGGAACGGATTATAATTCGATTGCTGTTAAAGGAGGTGGAGGAAGTGTGATTTATGGCAGTGGGGCTATTGGTGGCACAGTGCATTTGAACAATGACTTGCGATTTGAGCGTTCCTTTTCAAATCAATTGCGACTGGATTATGGAAGTTTCAATACGCAGGGGATTCATTATAGCAGCCAGTTTTCAAATACAAAATGGTCGGCTCAAATTGGTTTTTCTAGAAATTATTCTGATAACGATTACGATTATCCTGGTCTTTTTGATTGGAAAGGCAATCAGCGTTTTAATGAAAATGGAGAATATGAAGTGATTGGGTTCAATGCAGTAATTGGTTTTAAAATCTCTGATAAACAAATATTAAAGGCTTACAGTCAGTCTTCTAATACCGATAGGAATATTTCTTTGCTTTCGCCCTCTGAGTCTAGAACGAAATACAAGAATGATTTTAGCAGAAATTTGTTGGAATACAATGGTGTTTTTGACCAATGGACGATGAATGGTAAGATGGCTTATTTAACCGAGGGCTATCAGTACTATCCGAACAAGTCGCTACAACAATACAGTTTTGGGGATACCAAGACTTGGATTACCAAAGCGGATGTCAGTTTTCAGGCGACGCCCTCATTTTTGGTAAACACAATTTTAGAATACAATACAACCCGAGGCGAAGGCTCTGGATTTGGATACCACGAAAGACAGATTGGTGCTGCTTCTGTGTTGTTGAAATATGAGATTGATTCGAAATGGCAAAATGAATTGGGGCTTCGTAAGGAGTTTACCACTAATTATAAACCGCCTGTTCTTTTTTCGGCTGGAAGTGCTTTGCGCATCGCACCTTGGTACCAATTGAAAGTCAATGTTTCTCACAATTTCCGAATTCCTACTTACAATGATTTGTATTGGGAAGAAGGTGGCAATCCCAATTTAAAACCCGAAAGTGCTTACCTAGGCGAACTAGCTAATGTCTTTACTTATAAAAATATCAGCTTGACGCAAACGGCCTATTATAATAAAATTAAAGACTTGTTGCGTTGGGTTCCCGGAAATAATGGGATTTGGTCTCCTCAAAATACGGATCGCGTAGCCGCTTATGGGATAGAAACCTTATTGGCATGGAAACAACAATTTGGAAAAAGCATTTGGCAAATCAATGGGACGTATGCGTACACCATTTCTAAGAATGAGGAAACCCAAAAGCAATTGTTTTTTGTGCCTTATCACAAGGCTACCGCAGCTTTAGCTTATAGTTATAAAAAATGGAGCGCCAATTATCAATTTCTGTATAATGGTTTTGTTTATACCCAATCTGATAACGACCCTAGTGCTATCATTCCCTCGTATTGGGTTTCTAATGTGGGCGTAGATTATGAGTTTTTTAAACGTAATCCAATAAAAATAGGCGCTCAAGTGCTTAACCTTTGGAATGGAAAATATGAAAGTCTGGAAAACAGAATGATGCCCGGACGCAATTTTAATTTGTATCTAATCTTTAAATTTTAATATAATGAAGTTAACTAGAGTTTTATTAGTAGCCTTTACTTTTGCCTTTTTGGCGTCTTGTACTAACGACGATAACGAGAATGTTTCCAAAGGAAATTATGATAATGGCGTATTTATTTTGAATGAAGGCAATTCTTCTGGAGGTTCGGTATCGTTTTTAGGAGATGATTTGACTACTTTTAAACAAGATGTGTATGGAGCAGAAAATCCAGGTGACCTAGCGGGGAAGTATTTACAAAACATCTTTTTTGATGGGGATAAAGCCTATGTGATTGCAGGAGGTTCTAATGTGATTAATGTGGTGAATCGTTATTCTTTTAAGCTTATTACAAAAATCGAAACAGGTTTAATCACACCAAGATATGGTGTAGTGAAAAATGGTAAGGCATATGTAACCAATGCGAACACTTATGCTTATGCGAATCCAGCTACTGGAAATACAGATGATTTTGTAGCAGTTATCGATTTGGCTACGAATAAAGTGGAATCTAAAATTAACTTGAATGCTACCGCCAATCGTATTGTGTTAGAAGGTGATAAGTTGTACATCACAGAACCTTATAATAGCGACAAAGTTTTGGTAGTAAATACAGTAACTAAGGCTTTAGAAACACCAATAACTGTTGGATCAAGTGCCAATACAATGGAAGTGAAAAACGGTATATTATATGTGCTAGCATCTCCTTACGGAAGTGCAAGCAAAATTGTGAAAGTGAAATTATCCGATAAATCGATAACTGAAGTGGTATTTCCATCAGCTTTGACAGATGCAGGAAATTTGGATATTTATGGTTCTAAAATTTACTTTACAAAAGATACAGGAGTGTATAGTATGGATATCGCAGCAACACAACCTTCAGACGAACCTATTTTTAACTACTCATCGACTTCTCAATATGGAGTGATGTATGGTTTTGCGGTAGAGAATGATAAAATTTACATCGCTGATGGAGGGGATTTCGCTTCGAATAGTAAGGCCTATGTGTATTCTTTAACTGGAACATTGCAAAAAGAAATAACAGTAGGAGTTGGACCAAACGGATTCTATTTTAATAATTAAAAGCTCTAGCTTAAAAACTAAAAAGGCGTTTTCGAAATGAAAACGCCTTTTTTTGTTTGGGTAGTTGTTGTTTTTATTTTAGAGTTGAAACCACATCTAAAATGGTGTTGGCAATTTTTGTTTGTTCTGTTTCGTTGGTCAAGGTGTTTTTGTCGTTTTCGTTCGTCAAATACCCTAATTCAATCAAAACGCCAGGAACTGTTGCTTTCTTTAACACCATAAAAGGGGCGTTTTTTATGGTAGTATTCCCTTTTAAAGCGGTTTGTTGTGTCAATCTTGTGTTAAGTTGTGTCGCAATTTCTTTAGATTGTTCTGCCGTGGCAGGATTTTGTTCGTTGATGAAAAATTCCAAACCAGATTTTTGATTGCTGGCATTAGCATTAATATGCAACGAAATGAATAAGTCAGGTTGTATGCTATTGATAAGAGCAGCACGAGAAGGCAACTCCACGAATTCATCCTCATTTCTAGTAAAATGTAAAACAATGGATTTATTGGTATTCTGAACTTTGATTTTATTAGCAATTTGGGAAACGATTTCTTTCTCGATGGCTGCTTCGTTTGTTGCGCCAAAATCATGTCCGCCGTGTCCAGCATCTATCACCACGTGTATGGTTTTGGAAGGTTTCAATGCAGGCGAAATAAATGCTAAAGAAGCACACGCTAAGATCCCGATACCAATTTTAGAATACAATTTCATGCTATAATGTTTTAAAAGTTACTAATGAAGTTTCAAAAAGCATTGCTTTTCAGATACGTAGGTATAACGTTATGTTTTCTGATTTTAGTATAATCCCTACAAAGATTTCAATAATCCCTCAGGAATCGTTTCTAAATACATGTC
>JAGOFG010000205.1 GCA_017997335.1 Flavobacterium sp.
TTGCATTTTTTGCACAAAGGAGTCGCTTATAAATGTGACAAGAGCTGGGTTAAATGTTCTTAAATTGGCAAAAAAATTGTTTTTTAAACTATATTATATGGTGTTTGTAAAATACAATTAAGCAACTAGTTTTTCTTTGGTTATCTTGTCTATAATCAAAGCAATAGCTCCATCGCCTGTTACGTTACATGCAGTGCCAAAACTATCCATTGCAATATATAGAGCAATCATTAATCCTATCATCTCTTCGTTAAAACCTAACATGGTTTGTAAGATCCCTACAGCTGCCATTATTGCTCCTCCAGGAACTCCAGGCGCCGCAACCATTGTAATTCCAAGCATAAATATAAAACCTACAAAAAGCGTAAAATCAATAGGCCTGCCTTCTAAAATCATTAATGCCATCGCACAGGCAGTAATTTTCATTGTACTTCCAGATAGGTGAATGGTGGCGCATAACGGAATTACAAATCCGGCAATTTTCTCAGAAACGCCATTTTTTAAAGTCTGCTCCAAGGCAACAGGAATCGTTGCTGCCGAAGACTGTGTGCCCAACGCAGTGAAATACGCAGGCATCATTGTAGCTAATAATTTGAAAGGATTTCTCTTTGTAAGCACAGCTGCAATAGTGTATTGAAGAAGTAATAATAGTATGTGTAGTGCGAAAATCACTCCGATGATACTAATGAATACGGAAAGTACTGAAAACACTTTTCCACTGAAGGTCATACTGACAAATATGCCTAATATAAACAATGGTAATAGAGGAACAATAATGTTTTCTATTAATTGCATTATGATTTTTTGAAAATCGTTGACCACTAATTTTAAGCTTGATTTTTCTTGATACGAAAGTCCTAATCCAATAACAAAAGCAAAAACTAAAGAAGTCATGACATCTAAAGCAGGAGGAATGTTAATAGTAAAATAAGGTGTTAATTCTAAGGCTGAACTGCTGATTTGCGCTGCATTATTTACATGAGATTCTAAAAGTTGTGGGAATATACCAGCCGAGACAAAATAAGTCATAAAGCCCGAAAATAAAGTCGAACCGTAGGCAATAACAGCAGTAAGTAATAATAATTTACCTGCACCTTTACCTAAATCTGAAATGGCAGGCATGATTAATCCCATTATAATTAATGGAATAGCAAAATTTAAAAACTGTCCGAAAAAAGCATTAAAAGTTGTAAAAATTCTATTTATTGATTCAGGGAGACAGAGTCCGAAAACAATGCCCAGAACAATGGCAAGGAAAACTTTAAATAATAAGTTCGAAAATAAACGCTTCATATTATGCGGGGTTAGTAAAAGACTTATTGTAGATTATTTTTTAAGTTGGCGAATATACTGCCAATGTTGTGAACAAGCGAGTAATGATTTGTTTTTATCTATTTATTAACATTCATAAAGTCTTTATGGATTAACTTTTGAATGCCCTTGTATTTTTATTTAATTGGTTATTTATGTCAAACATTGTTTCATTATTTAGTAATCTAATAGTTAGAAAAGCTTTAGTTCAAAAAACAGTAAGTACTATTTCATTCCACTTTTAGAATATATTTTTAGTTTTAATCCAATATTATACTATATTTGCCCCATAATTGGGGGATTAGCTCATTTGGCTAGAGCGCTTGCCTGGCAGGCAAGAGGTGATCGGTTCGAATCCGATATTCTCCACCAGTAATACAAGGGCTTTGCAGCGATGCAGAGCCTTTTTTGTTTTCTTAGGTTAGACTTGTTAATAGTCTTTAATTTCAAAAGTTTGAAATGAGAGTTAAGGTTGTTTTGTTTAAAGAAGTTTTAAGTAATAAACAACTTCTAATCTTTTCAAAAAAGAACTCTTTCATCTTAATATTTTTAACTTTACACCAAAATCCCCGTTATGGCATCAGAAAACCCAATAGGTTCACTTTTTACAACAATCGAGAATAAAATTGCAACGATTACATTTGGTCATCCTGCAAGTAATTCTTTTCCAAGGGAATTATTGGATCGGCTCACGACTGAATTCAATAATTTAAGTATTAATCCTATAGTTTCAGTTATTGTTGTGCAAAGTGAAGGTTCAGGCGCTTTTTGTGCGGGAGCCTCATTTGATGAGCTTTTGGCGGTTTCTAATGAAATAGAAGGAACTCAGTTCTTTTCTGGTTTTGCTCATTTAATTAATGCTATGCGATCGTGTTCTAAGCTTATTATTGGACGCATTCACGGGAAAGCAGTAGGCGGGGGCGTAGGAATTGCTTGTGCTTGTGATTATACATTGGCCACAAAAAATGCTGCTATAAAATTATCAGAATTGGCTATCGGAATAGGTCCATTTGTTATTGAACCAGCCGTTTCGAGAAAAATTGGAAAGACTGCAATGTCCGAAATGACGCTGGCGGCGCAGGAATGGAAATCAGCTGATTGGGCTTTCGCCAAAGGCTTATATGCCAATACTTTTGATTCTATCGAAGCGCTAGATATTGCAATTACTGATTTTAGTTCAAAATTATCGAGTTACAATCCTGAAGCGTTAATTGAAATGAAGAAAGTTTTGTGGGAAGGAACGCAGCATTGGGAAGCACTTTTGTTAGAACGCGCTGCTATTTCTGGTAAATTAGTCCTTTCTGATTTTACTAAAAAAGCTTTATTACAATTCAAAAAATAACTCATCATGATGATTCTGACACTTGTTCAAAAAGTAAATATTGAAGAGAAACTAAAAAATGCTACAGACAGCGGGTATCAAATAGGGGTTGTTATTGGGTCTTTTATTCCTTTTGTAGTTCTAGTTTTATTAGCCTACTGGATGTACACAAGTGCAAAAAAAAGAGATAAAGAACTTTAATTAATTATTTGCTAAATTTGCATTAAAATAAAAACTTCGATGAGCAATATCAGAATTACAAAACAATTTAGTTTCGAAACCGGACACGCTTTATATGGCTATGACGGGAAATGTAAAAATGTTCATGGACATAGTTATAAGCTGTCAGTAACTGTAATAGGATCGCCAATTACAGATCGTTCTAATGTGAAATTTGGAATGGTGATTGACTTCACTGATTTAAAGAAAATAGTAAAAGAAGAAATTGTAGACCAATTTGATCATGCAACTGTTTTCAACGGAACAACGCCGCATATCGAATTGGCAAATGAATTAATGACCCGCGGACACCACGTTATCTTGGTAGATTACCAACCAACAAGTGAAAACATGGTAGTTGATTTTTCTCGAAGAATCATCAGCCGATTACCACAAGGAATTACTCTTTTTTCCTTAAAATTACAAGAAACCGAATCTTCTTTCGCAGAGTGGTTTGCCAGTGATAATATGAAATCCATACTGTAACTTCATGCAATTACCCAATAATAAAAAAATATATTTCACCTCCGATCAGCATTTTGGCGCACCAACACCCGAATTGAGTTTTCCGAGAGAACAAAAATTCGTGGCTTGGCTTGACGAGGTAAAAGGCGATGCCGAAGCTATTTTTCTGTTGGGCGATTTATTTGATTTTTGGTTCGAATATAAAACCGTAGTCCCAAAAGGATTTATCCGTGTTTTAGGTAAACTCGCCGAAATTCGCGACAGCGGAATCCCTATTTATTTCTTTGTGGGAAACCATGATTTATGGATGGCCGATTATTTTCAGAAAGAACTGAATATTCCCGTGTTTCATGACAATCAAGAATATACTTTTGGAGACAAAACATTCCTTATTGGCCACGGCGACGGAAAAGGGCCTGGCGATTTAGGATACAAACGCATGAAAAAGATATTTACAAATCCGTTTTTCAAATGGCTTTTTAGATGGCTTCATCCGGATATTGGCGTGAAACTGGCGCAATACCTTTCCGTAAAAAACAAACTCATTTCTGGCGATGAAGATGTGACTTTTCTTGGCGAAGACAACGAATGGCTAATTCTCTATTCCAAAAGAAAACTGGAAACAAAACACTACAATTACCTTATTTTTGGCCACCGCCATTTGCCTATGAAAGTAACCGTAGGTGAAAATGCCGAGTACGTAAATCTAGGCGACTGGATTACGTATTTTACCTATGGCGTTTTTGATGGCGAGAATTTTGAGATTAAAAAGTATTAATGAA
>JAGOFG010000065.1:0-5488 GCA_017997335.1 Flavobacterium sp.
GACGCTCAATACCAATTCTCTTTAAATCAGCACCTCAAGGCGGTTTGAAAACAACTCCTGAAAGTCCTATCCGATAGTCCAATTCTTTACTCGCAATCCTTTGTGAGTCCTCCACGCTTCTTGGCGTGGCTCGTTTCTGAACCCTCATAAAGCCTATCATCTCTAATAAAGTTATGTTGCCTTTTCAAAGAACTTTTATATCTTCGTATCCTAAGGCAACGCAGGACACACGGCAAGATATAACGTACAGCGGGACGACTCGTGTGGTGCGCAAGAATGTGGTGCTCCTAGAGAATATTTACATAAACAACTCAAGTGTTTTTTTACGACAATTTACTTTTAAAGAATTCTTAAAAGGAATAACAATAGGTTCCTTTTTTTTGTAAGCTGTCTGCATAAAAAAGAAATAGTTTTATTAGATTTACTACCCTTAAGAAAGATAAAACGAATTAATTCAAGGGCTTAGAATAACGAAGAAACTCGTATAAAAGGCTCCTAGATTTTTAACAACTATTTGAAAAGCAGAAAAAATGGGACTATTTAGCCAATTCTTTGGAAAGAAATCAGACAATTCAAACCATAAGCTATCGAAAGTGTCTGCAAAGGATTTAAACATTACAACAATTGAAACTCCTGAAAAATTCATGCATTTGAAAGACGAAATCGTAGCATTTCTAATAGACAAATTACAAGATATTAACTTCTTAGAAAGAGAAATATTCGCGCGAAGTCAGAAGTTGAAAAATCCGAAAGAGCCCAACCAAGTACAACCTGGGGAAACCGAACTGTGGGACGAATATGCCGCTCGCTACAAAGAACTACTTACCCCGATCGCTTTTAACCCTTTGGCAGGAGGTAGTAACTCTTTCGGCAATCCAGCAAAATACGATTATTTAAGCAATCCCGATACTGAAATTTTCTTCATAATGAAATCTTCAAACCGCGCAGTAGTAGAAACTCGCTATAAGTATGGCATAGGAGTGGTACAAAAACATCAATTTGTACTAAAAAAAGAGGCGGAAAATTGGAAAATAGAGTCCAAAAAATACGGCTTTGAGAACGAAACTACTTGGTATAAAGATGCTATTTAGAAACAACAATAGCAGTTTAACTATTTAACTTTCTGTTAATTATTTTAAAAAGCTACTTGAATGGAAAAAATTGAGATTTACTCTAGTAAAAAGAAATCATTGGTTTTATTATTAGGCGCTATTGTATTTGTTGCTCTAGGTTTTTGGCTAGTCATAGAAGCAGAGAACTTTACGGGTTGGAGAGCCAAAAATCCAATGTTAACTCGTGGTATTGGAGTGGCTTCGATTCTGTTTTTTGGATTAGGTGCATTTATAGCATTAAAAAGAGTCATTAAATCAGAAATCGCTCTGATTATTGCTCCCGAAGGATTGAACGTGAATCCAAAGAAATCATTGACAGACTATATAAAATGGAGTGAGCTAAGTGGTTTTGATGAAATCAGTATTCAAAGTACAAGAATCATAATTATTGGTGTCAAAGATTCGGATTATTGGCTCGAAAAAGAGACCAATGGATTCAAACGTAAATTAATGCAGTTTAACATTAAGAACTACAATTCGCCTTTCAATATTTCAGCCACTGGACTTACTATTACTTCGGATGAACTCATAGCAACCTTGATTGAGTATTATGAACAACACAAAAACGAATCATAATTTCAATACTATTGAAGAACCAAAAGTTTAGCAAGAATTCTTTTTTTATTGCAATTTAAATACAGTATTTTTACTAAAACACTATTATACAGGTTATTGAATAACACCCTATACTTGCTTGTGAAATTAAAATTCAAAACACTATGAGATATCATTTTTTTTCAATCCTTTTGTTGACTTTTTTTGGTTATTCCTATTCCCAAACTACAGTTTCTGGATACTATATTACCAAAACTAATGATAGTGTTACTACCCAAATAAAAATACCAAAATCAATTTTTGGAACAGTAGACTTTTCAATGTTTTTGTTTAAAGTTGAAGTTAATGATGGTCCTGACGAAACCAAAAAGCTTAAGCCTGAGGATATAAAAAGTTTTGGTTTTATGTATGAAGAAAAAGCATATCAATTCTTTTCAAAACCAACCATTACTGAAAACAACCTAAGGTTCCTTGAACCTTTAATTCTAGGCAAAAAAACTAGTTTGTATCAGTTTCAAACTGTAAATCAAAACGGAGCTCTACTTGGTACTTTTTTTACCTTTGAAAAATCAGACGGTACTTACCTCTTTTTAAATACCGGAATAAGAAACTTAGAAAAATTTAAAAGTGCGCTAAAAGATTTTTACAAAGACAATCAGAAGTTACAAGAATTGATTGACACCAAGTTTCAACTTAAAAAAAATGCAAAAATTGATATAACGGAAATTATACAAGCTGCCAATAAGTCGTAACAAAATAAACTGTTACCCGAAATAGTTGCTATTACCTCACCGAATTTTACTAGAATAAGTCATCATCAGAAATATAAAAAAACTATTGCTGTTTTTTTATTTTATGAAAACCAAAACCTCCTCGCCTAGCCCTGATGGTAGTGGCATCCTTGCTTGGCGGGGTTCGACAAGCAAGATATAACGGACAGCGGGACGACTCGTGTGGTGCGCACTAAGGTTGTGCTCCTGAAGATTAGTCGCTCTATTTTATATCGGAAATACTCTGTTGGGTTTTACTTTTTAAATCTTCTAAAAAAGTTGTTATTTTCCCCTTAAAAACGGATAGCATCATTAAAAAATTAGCATATTTTCAGTATGATGTTAATTTTATAAGAATATCTAAATTCATTTGTTACAAAAAATGCATTTGAAATAAAGTTGCAAACACTAAAACGTTGTAGTAGAAACCTCAACTATGACATTCATAATTTAGACCTATTTTTTTGATAAATTTAACAAAAGTTTAATGTTTTATTTACCAAAAATTAAATTATGAAAAAACTAGTACTATGGCTTATCCCCCTTCTCGTCTATGGTTTGGGAGCGAAAGCACAAATAAGCACTTCTTATTTGTGGCATTTGCACCAACCCACCTATTGGGGTGATGTAAGCAAGAAAAACCCCAATCGCTACCAGATGGTTAAAGAATCACAGGATTTAAAAACATCGGGAGCCAACAACGACAAGAACGGACTAGCCCATCCTACTAATAACTTAGTGGAGATTTTTAGTACCGGTGACCGTGTAGCAGCCTATCAATTTGCCCCGAAAAACGCGATTTCCTCGATAGCTGATTTACCCAAAGCTGGGGCTCAAATCACTTACGGAGGTTCGTTGATGGAAAACGTACAGGAATTAGCCCAAGCCAACCAATGGGGCTATTCGACCTCGTGGACGCAAAACATCAAGGATGCCAAAAGCTGGAAAACTTCGGGAGGATTCCCAAGAATGGAAGTGGTTTCTTTTACAATGCATCACGCCTTATCGCCTTTGTTAAGTGACGAAGCCTTGACCAAAGAAATCAAAGCGCACCAATACTACAGTGCTCAATTATTTGGTACCCACGATTCGAAAGGCTATTGGCCAGCAGAATGTGCTTTCTCAGAAAGAATCATCAAAACCTTAAAAGAGTGCGGCATAGAGTGGTCAGTGATTGCCAATAGCCACCTCTCAAGAACTTTATCCGACTATCCCCTAAAATACGGTTCTGGTGGGACGATGTGCGATGTTCCGAACAAAGCGGACCAAGTAGATACAAAAGGAAATACTTGGTTTTCTGCTCAAAAAGATGCCCGTGGTGGACAATTCGCTATTCCTTACTCTTATTTGCCTTATAAAGCCAAATACATCGATCCTGAAACCGCTCAGGAATACAAAATTACCGTGGTTCCAATGGCGGATTACGAAAGTTATGAAGACGGCTATTCTGCCATTGGTACAACTCTAATAGATCCTATTGCAGCAAAAGCTTCAACCTCGCCAAGACAACCTTTGGTTTTATTTGCTCATGATGGCGATAATGCCTGGGGTGGCGGTTCATCGTACTATAACGAATCGGTTACTGGTTTTTCGCATGCTTCAGCAGCCAAAGGAAATAACGCTACAACGATTCCACAATATTTACAAGATCATCCTGTCCCAGAATCTGAAGTAGTGCACGTAGAAGACGGTGCATGGGTGAATGCCGATGGTGATTTTGGTCATCCGCAATTTACCAACTGGCTTTGGCCTTTTTTTGATCCTGTAACCAAAAAATTCAACCCTAATGGCTGGACAGAAGACATGATGAACCAAGCCATAACTACCGCGGGTGAAAACCACGCCATTATGGCCGAACAACTCGAAGGAAGCAATCTCCGCATTAGCGAAATCGTAAATCCAACAGCAGCGATAAGTCCAGCTGAAAAAGCATGGCATTTTTTGATGGCCGGATACGACAGTGGGAATGCCTATTATGGTTTAGCCGAAGATTTAGAAATCAAAACAACCTTGGCTGTCAATCGCTGTGTGGAGTTTGCACAACCTACACTTAATGCTCACCCAGGCGTTGACAACACCAAACCTTCTGTTTTTATTCCACAGCGATGGCCTTATAATCCTGGAGAAAAAGGATATGGAGCGCCTTATGCTTACAAAGAATTCTTGAATTCGGCTGACTTTACGGTGTACACTTTTGCCTATGATGTAAGCGGTATTGAAAGAGCCGAACTAAAATACCGTATTGATAATGATGGAAAAAACAGTTTAAGCTCCAATCATAACGATACATACGCAGGTGGAACCGAAGTAGGTTCTTGGGTAAGTTTACCAATGACCGAAAGGGTTTTTCCTAAAGGAAACGTAACCAATAGTACCCAAGCCGATTTGTACATGCTGCCTACGGTAATTGCTAATCAATACCATGCAGAAATTGCAGGACTTTCAGAAAAATTAGTGGATTATTATGTAGAAGTAACCGATAAAAAAGGAAACGTAACCAAATCGAAAATTCAACACGTTTGGGTTGGAAAAAATCTAGATGTAGCTCCAAAACTTACGTTTACGCCTGACATTACAAATTCACCAACAACGGTAGACGTAACCATAAAAGCAACCGATAGTACTGACCCTTCTCCAAAAATCTACTACACCATTGATGGTAGTGTTCCAACAACTGCATCGGCTAGCGCTATTAGCAGTAAAACCATCAGCATCACTCAGACGACCACTATAAAAGTGTTTGCCGTGGATAATGAAGGTAATATCTCAGAAACTATCACCAAAACTATCTCAATTGGGGCTTTACCTGAATTCACAGTGTATTTCAAAAAACCAAGCAATTGGAATGCAGCTGTAAAAATCTATTATTGGTCACCAACAGGAACAGCTCCAGTTGTAGCCTATCCCGGAGTAGCTATGACTAATGATTGTGGCGATTGGTACAAATACACCTTCCCAAGTACAGTATCTGCTTCGAACTTACTTTTTAACGACGGTACTTTAAAAACTGGCGACTTAACTGCAACCGCAGGAATTAAATTTTATGATGGC
>JAGOFG010000065.1:5588-13072 GCA_017997335.1 Flavobacterium sp.
GTTATCTTACCTGATGTAACTATTGCGCCAGTAGGTGGCAACTTTACGACGGGAACTACGGTAAATGTAACACTTACAGCCAACGAAGCTACATCAACCATCTACTACACCCTCGATGGGACGACGCCAACCATAGCATCGCCTTCAGCAGTTGGTACTAAAAGTATTGCCATTACCAACACTACAACGCTTAAAGTTTTTGTAAAAAACACCGCTGGAACCAGCTCTGCTATCAAAACAGAAACATACACGTTTAGCACTCCCGCAACTTTTACAGTGTATTTCAAAAAACCAGCCAATTGGAATGCTGCAGTAAAAATCTACTATTGGTCACCAACAGGAACTGCTCCAGTCGTAACTTGGCCGGGAATTGCGATGACCAAAGATTGTGGGGATTGGTACCAATATACATTCCCGAGTACGGTTTCGGCTTCTAATTTACTATTCAATGATGGGACTTTAAAAACTGCCGATTTATCTGCTACGGCGGGAATCAAATATTATGATGGAGCTTGGTTGAATGGAGAACCTGCCAACAGATGCCCTACCATAGCTCCTGATTTAACCTTTTCAAAACTTGGAGGTAGTTTTGCTACAGGATCCACAGTAAATGTAACCTTAACGGCCAACGAAACCACTTCGACTATTTACTATACCTTAGACGGAACGACGCCAACTACGGCTTCGCCATCTGCAGTTGGAAGTAAATCTTTTGCCTTTACTTCAACTACTGTCTTGAAAGCTTTTGTTAGAAACACAGCTGGAACGAGCTCAGTAATCAAAACAGAAAGCTATACGTTTAGTGCAGTACCTACAATTACAGTATTTTTTAAACCACCAACAAACTGGACCGTAACTCCAAAAGTATATTACTGGAGCGCTACACCAAGTGGTAGTATTGCTAATGCAGTCTGGCCAGGAGTAAATATGACAGCAGACGCCAATGGTTTTTATAAATATACTATCACTGGACCAACGGCAATAAATCTGATTTTTAATAATGGCTCAGGAGGAAGTACCAACCAAACTCCAGACTTAATTGCAAAAACGGATGGATTTAGTTATACTTGGGGAGATCCTGCGGATAAAACTTTGGGTATAAATACCAATAAAGTCGAAACCACTAACGTAATTCGCGTGTATCCGAATCCGGTGAGTCATACTTTGCAAATTCAATCTGTGATACCTGCTAATCATTTTATAGTTTTCTCTTCACAAGGAAGTACTGTACTTGAAGGAAAACCAGAAGACAACACTATCAACGTTAGTCAACTAAGTGATGGTCTTTATTTTATTCTCCTTCGCTTTGAAGATGGCCAAGAAACAATGCAGAAAATACTAAAAAAATAGAATTCATTTCAATCTATAAACAAAAAAGTGGGCTCAAAAGCCCACTTTTTATATTCATAATAGTTTCATTCATTACAAATCAAATCGATCTGCATTCATTATTTTAACCCATGCTTTAACGAAATCAGCAACAAATTTTTCTTTATTGTCATCTTGAGCATATACTTCTGCATAAGCTCTTAGCACAGAATTAGACCCAAAAACCAAATCAACGCGAGTAGCCGTCCATTTAGTTGCTCCAGATTTTTTATCTACAATATTGTATAGATTATCTCCGGCTGGTTTCCAACTATAATTCATATCTGTTAAATTAACGAAAAAGTCATTGCTAAGCACTCCTTCATTATTGGTAAATACACCGTGTTTTGTTCCATTAAAATTGGTACCAAGAACACGCATACCTCCAACTAAAACAGTCATTTCGGCTGCAGTTAATCCTAAGAGTTGAGCTTTATCCAACATCAATTCTTCAGGTTCTACAACATATTTAGCTTTCATAAAATTTCTAAATGCATCATTTGTTGGCTCTAAAACTTCAAATGATTCTACATCTGTCATTTCTTGGCTAGCATCACCTCTACCATAAGCAAATGGAACTTTTACTGTAAATCCTCCCTCTTGAGCTGCTTTTTCGATAGCTGCACTTCCACCTAAAACAATTAAATCTGCTATACTAACTTTTTTGCTCAAGCCTGCTTGAATTGCTGTTAGTTTATTGATAACATTTTGTAGACGTTCAGGTTCATTTCCAATCCAATCCTTTTGTGGCGCTAATCGAATTCTTGCTCCATTGGCTCCACCTCTAAAGTCAGAACCTCTGAAAGTTCTTGCACTATCCCAAGCGGTATTGATTAATTCGGCTCTTGTTAATCCACTGTTTAATAAGGTCACTTTTAATTCTTCAATTTCTGCCTCGCTTAAAGTATAATCAACTTTTGGAATAGGATCTTGCCAAATCAAATCTTCAGCTGGTACATCAGCACCTAAATATCGGTCTTTAGGCCCTAAATCACGATGAGTTAACTTGAACCAAGCTCTAGCAAAAACCTCTGAAAAATACGCAGGATCATTGTAAAAACGTTCCGATATAGCACGGTAAGCTGGGTCCATTTTCATTGCCATATCCGCATCAGTCATAATTGGATTTCTTCTAACCGATGGATTGTGTGCATCAAATGGTTTATCTTCTTCTTTGATATTAGTAGGCTCCCATTGCCAAGCTCCTGCTGGACTTTTTGTTAATGCCCAATCGTGGTTCAATAATAAATAAAAGTACTCGTTGTCCCAACGTGTAGGATTTGTGGTCCAAGAGCCCTCTAATCCACTCGTAACCGTATCACCAGCATTTCCATTACCTTTTGGATTTAGCCAGCCCAAGCCTTGATTTTCGATAGCGCCCGCTTCTGGTTCTGGCCCTAATTTTGAAGCATCGCCATTTCCGTGTGCTTTACCCACAGTGTGACCACCAGCTGTTAATGCAACTGTTTCTTCATCATTCATTGCCATTCTTTGGAAAGTAATGCGAACATCATGTGCAGTTTTAAGCGGGTCAGGCTGTCCGTCTACACCTTCAGGGTTTACATAAATTAATCCCATCATAACTGCTGCCAACGGATTTTCTAAATCACGCTCCCCAGAATATCTAGTTCCTTCACTTCCACTTTTTGCCAACCATTCTTTTTCTGCTCCCCAATACACATCTTTTTCTGGATGCCAAATATCTTCACGCCCACCAGAGAAACCGAACGTTTTTAATCCCATTGACTCATAGGCCATATTTCCTGCAAGAATCATCAAATCTGCCCATGAAATTTTATTTCCATATTTCTTTTTTATAGGCCACAACAACCTTCTTGCTTTGTCCAAATTACCATTATCAGGCCAACTATTTAAAGGTGCAAATCGAATATTTCCTGTTCCAGCACCACCACGTCCGTCAGAAATCCTGTAAGTTCCCGCTGAGTGCCACGCCATTCTAATCATTAATCCGCCATAATGTCCCCAATCTGCAGGCCACCATTCTTGACTAGAAGTCATAAAAGCTTTCAAATCATTTTTTAAAGCCTCTAGGTCTAATTTTTTAAATTCTTCTGCATAATTAAAATCTTCCCCCAATGGGTTGGTTTTTCTATCGTGTTGATGAAGAATATCTAAATTGAGTGCTTTAGGCCACCAATAGTGATTGTTAGTTCCTGAAGCGGCACTTTTGGTCTGTGCACCACTAGAAAAAGGACATTTTCCGCCTTCACTAAAAGAATTGCTGTTGTTTTCCATAGTATGTTTTATTTAAATTGTTATCTTAATAAATGCTAATTTACCATAGTTTTATCTTTTGGTTTTTTAATTTTAATAGATAAAAACTATACAAAAAGTGTAAAACATTATGTATAAAGATATTAAATAAACATAAACAAAAGGGAATCAATACGCTGGAAAATGCAAATAAAAAACCTCTTAGTAAAAAACTAAGAGGTCTAATTATGAGATAAACTACTATTTAAATAACTTCTGAATTCAACTTGCTATTTTTTCGGCTAAAACTAAAATAAATAACCAAACCAATTAACAACCAAATTCCAAAATATATCCAATTCCACACACTCAATTCAGCCATCATATACAAACAACAAATTAAGCCTAATAATGGAATTAATGACAAATTCTGCTTGTATGCCCAAACACACAATCCTATTAAAGAGAATAAGAAAATCCACATAGGTATTTTATGTTTAAACAAATCAAAACCACTTTCGTACTTAATAGCGTCTGAAACAGGTAATCCAGCCACAACGCTTTCATATTTAACATCATCTTCTGCATGCTTGCTCAATAAGTTTTCAAGATCAGAAGAAGCTTCCGCTGCTTTTTCTCCTTCTAATGCAATTAAATAATCAGAAACCAATTTAGTTTCTTCTTTATTCAACGAAGTAATAATAGAAGAAGGTGAATTTACTTGCGTCTTATTAGTAATAAAATCCATAGTTGCTTTTTCATTGAACCCAAAAGCAAAAACAAGACCTATTATCAACAAAATTGGCATAATAAACTTTGAATTCACATAAGGAGTTTTGAATTTCCCGCGTGGAATATCTGTTTTATTTTGCAAAGACAACACACCAGCACATACTAAAACAAAAGCGAATAATGTTCCGATACTACACAAATCTGTAACCATTGTCAAGTTTAAAAACAAAGCTGGCACAGCTACTACAAAACCGGTAACTATTGTTGCAAAAGAAGGTGTTTTAAATTTAGGATGCACGGTAGAAAATTTCTTTGGCAACAAACCATCACGACTCATACTCATCCAAATACGAGGTTGTCCCATTTGAAAAACCAATAAAACGCTTGCCATAGCAATTACAGCTGAAACTGCAATAATTCCAGACATCCATTTTAAATCTAATTTATCAAACACAAAGGCCAATGGATCACCAACATTCAATTGATTATAGCTTACCATACCTGTTAAAACTAGCGCAATTGCAATGTATAATAATGTACATAATATTATAGCCCACATCATACCTTTTGGTAAATCGCGTTGAGGATCTTTACACTCTTCTGCAGTAGTAGAGATTGCATCAAAACCAATATAGGCAAAAAACACAGCAGAAACACCTTTTAAAACACCAGTAATACCATTAGGAGCAAACGGAGACCAATTAGCAGTATCAACATAAAAGATTCCAACAGCTATCACCAATAAAACGATACAAACCTTAATCGCAACCATTAAATTACTTGCATTTCGAGATTCTTTCATTCCACGGTATACTAAAGCAGTAATCAAGACGATGATTAAAAGTGCTGGTAAATCGGCTACTAAATGGAAAGAACCAATAGTTGGAGCAGTTGTCCATGCAGTATATGCCGCTTGAGTTGCTGCAGATAAATTTTCAAAAGACTTTCCGCCTTGCATTAAAGCCGTCGCGTCTTTAAAACCATTGGAAGCTGTCAAATAATCCATTTGAACCCACTGTGGCATCGTAATCCCGCCGCTTTCTAAAAGTCCCGTAAAGTAATCACTCCAAGATATTGCTACTGTTATGTTACCAACTGCATATTCCATAATCAAAGCCCAACCAATTATCCATGCAATCAATTCACCAAAAGCTACATAAGAATAAGTATAAGCACTACCAGAAACAGGCACCATAGAAGCGAATTCGGCATAAGCAAACGCTGCAAAACTACAAGCAACAGCTGTAAACAAAAATAAAAAGATAACTGCTGGACCACCGTCTGCACTCGCTTTACCTATGGTACTAAAAATACCTGCTCCTACAATGGCAGCGATACCAAAAGCGGTAAGATCACGAGCTGTTAAGTGCTTTCCTAAAGCTTCATGCCCGTCCAAATTATTTTTCTCAACTTGCTTTAAAATGTCTTGTACTGTCTTTTTTCTAAATAAACCTTTTAATGCCATTTTTTAAATTTTATTGGTAATGGTTAGTTAACGTATGCTTTGCAAATAAATGCTTTTAAAACTAAAAATTAAATTATTGAATCATAAAAATTAAAACAACCCGTTTAAAAAATTATTTTATCTTTTAAAAAAGCAATAACCAAAACAATTTATTTTTTATTGCGTTAAAAAAGTCAAATATATACATAAAATAGACATACAAAAAAAATTTTGTTTTTATGTTTATAATTTACTAACATTTAATTCACACTGGCATAAAAATACTAATATCCTTAGTATCAATATTACAATTTTGATTTTTTTTGAAAAATTGAACTATAACAATTGAGTGAAACACGTGATTCAACAAAATTAAAAGTTTTCTTCTTGTTAAAAATCAGACTACAATCTTCAAATACATTAAATCATCCTCTCTTTTATGTCAAAAAAATAAATGATCAAGGAATAGTCATTTAAAAAACACATCTACATTTTTCAGGAATCAATTTTATACTACTTTTGAACCATTACTCAACTTTAATTATCTTCTATGAATCCAAATATCCAATCTTTGATAAGCGTTTCGCAAAAATCAGTACGAAATATTATTGGTCTAATGTCAGGAACATCACTTGATGGATTGGATGTTGCTTATTGCAAGATTTCAGGATCAGGAACTTCAACTAAAGCTGAAGTAGTGCATTTTACAACTTTTCCTTATAACGAGGAAACCAAATCAGAAATAAGAAAAGTTTTTGCTCAAAAGACAATCGATTTTCAACATTTAGCTTTGCTAAATGAATGGATAGGCATAAAACACGGCGAAATTGTCTTGGATTGTTTACAACAATGGAAATTAAATACTTCAGATGTTGACTTGATTGCCTCGCACGGACAAACCGTTATGCACGCTCCCAAAAGTCTCCACCAACAAGATAAATTTCCCAATGCAACTTTACAAATTGGCGACGGAGATCATCTTGCTGTAACTACGCAATGCATTACAGTTTCTGATTTTAGACAAAAACATTTAGCCGGTGGCGGAGAAGGCGCTCCACTAGCTGTGTATGGAGATTATTTTTTATTTAATTCAAATACTGAAAACAGAATTTTACTCAATATTGGCGGAATTTCAAATTTTACCTTACTACCAAAATCAGGTTCATTTGACTCCATTTTTGTTACCGATACCGGTACAGGAAATACGATAATGGATGCCTACACTCGTTTACACTTTCCAAATCTGGATTACGATGTAGACGCAGCTATTGCAAAAAATGGTAAAGTAAATCAACCCTTATTACAGAAATTAAAAAGTGATACTTTTTTCAGTGCCCCATTCCCAAAAAGCACAGGCCCTGAACTATTTAGCCTTGATTTTCTTAACAAAGCACAAAACGAATCGAATACTACTACCATACCTGTTGCTGATGTTTTAGCAACACTAACACAATTTACCGCCGAAACTATTGCTGAAGCTATCTTAAAAGTAACAGCTACACAAATCGAAAAAAACACCGCAACTACTGTTTATATTTCAGGTGGCGGCTTTCACAATCCATTAATAATAAAACACTTAGAAGATTTACTTCCATTCCAAATTGCATCAACAACTTCACTAGGAATTAATGGAGATGCAAAAGAAGCACTACTATTTGCAATCCTTGCCAATGAAACAATTTGTGGAAACTTAAACAGTTCTAAAAGAAATAACAGCATCCCAGCA
>JAGOFG010000066.1 GCA_017997335.1 Flavobacterium sp.
CGAAGAGTTATTTGAGGCCTATTTTGCTTGCCGAAGCAATAAACGCAGCACCATAAACGCTATTGCCTTTGAGGTAGATTACGAAAATAATTTAGTGCAACTTTGCAATGATATTAATGACGGCACCCGCTGTCCGAAATGTCCTTATTTATGAATAAATTTCTTGTGTGTGCTGCGCGAATGTCTCTGACTTCGCGCCGTTTTAAATGATGTTGCAAACAATAAATGTGATAAAAGTCTCATGACTTTTTGCGGGAATTGCTTTAGAATGATATCCTTAGTAAATCAGCATCTACAACTCCAAAAACGCGGCTTGGAATCCATATCTACCGGAATAATTCAGTAACAAATTTGCCAAGACAGAAAAAAAACAACTTTTTATTCTATCTTTCGCCGAAGTTTTCTGTAGCCTCAGATCGTAAATCCACCCTAACTTTTTGGTACTACTATTCGAAAAAATATGCAAAGAAAAATAATCCTAATTTTTATAATGTTCCAACTGACATTACTAAATGGTTTCTCCCAAAATAGAAAACAGCTGTCCAAAAAGGGTTATGTAAAACAAAAAGAGTATTTCGTTGAAATACCTTTTAACTATGTAAACAAGCATATTTATATCGAAGTAGTTATTTCAGGTAAAAAATACAACTTTGTTTTTGATACAGGCTATGAAGTAACCACCATTGATTCAAATATCGCAAAGGAAATTCAGTACAAAATCATAAAAGAAGTTAGTCTTTCGGGTAGTTCTTTTGCTGACCAAAAAGTAACCCTAGTTGAATTACCAAACATTGCTATAGCGAATCTGGATTTTGAGGAAACTTATGGCTTACTACAAGATTTATCCTTTACAAAAAAACCAGCAACCCAAAAAATAGATGGCATCATCGGAAATAATGTAATGCGAAAATCAAAATGGCAAATTGATTACGTTCAGAAGGTGATTCGCATCAGCAGCAAAATAGAAAATTTTAAAAACCTGCCAACTGCAAAAAAAATTGAACTCAACAACAAAGATTGGGGACTTGGCTATGTGGCTATTGAACTTAACAATCAAAAGCATCAATTTCTTTTTGATTTAGGTTCTAATGGCGAATTTACCGCCAACCATTCTTTTGTAAAATTTCTAAAAGAAAAAGACACCTTACTACAACAAGAAAAACAGTCCTTTCCCATAGAAAAAATCAAAATAGGAGAAATTGAGTTAAATGACAAATCCATAACCTTAGAGAAACGCGCTGGTTCGCTACTAGGAAATGCTTTTTTCGAAAATTATCTACTAACAATTGATTGGGATAAAAACATCTTGTATTTGAATCAAAATACAAACTAAAAGTAAGTCCGCCCACTTTCGAAAAAGTAGTTAATTAAGTCGCTCCTACTTAAGGAATACTTAGGAACCTACTAAAACAGGATGCTATAATTGTAACAATTTAGATTTTGGCTAAAGCCAAATACTAAACTCATTTTAAAGAATGGATTAAAGCCCACTCCTATTGATTTTTTTCAAAAAGAATAATCGACATAAGATTAAATAGTAAATGGTTGTATCGCATCAGAAGAGAAATAAGAAAGTACTAGCTTTTCATAAACCTATTGAAACTTCTTTTATATCGAAAGTTATACTTGCTGTGAGATAGGTATTATAAATAACAAAATCTAGAATAGAACCTCGCTTAGGCAATTATAAGCGAGTTTTTTTTTATGTTATGAAAAGGAGACGCTCTTGCCTAGCCCTGATGGGAGTGGCATCCTGTGGCTCTGGGGTTCAGAGCCACAGATATAGCGGACAGCAGGAGGATTCGTGAGGGTAGCACTATTGTTGCTGCTCCTAAATATAACCAAAAGATTCGTTCATAACTCCTGCCTGTTTTGATGGTTTCTCAATTTCTAAATTCCTAATTTGCGCCTTCAAATTAATAAAGAAAAAATGAAGGTTTGTATTGCCGAAAAACCCAGCGTTGCTCGAGAAATTGCCACCATATTGGGCGCGAATACCAAGCACGATGGGTATTTTGAAGGTAATGGTTATGCGGTAACGTATACGTTTGGGCATTTGTGTACCTTAAAAGAACCAAACGATTATTGGCCTCACTGGAAGAGTTGGGATTTGAATAACTTACCGATGCTTCCAGAAAAATTTGAAACTAAATTGGTACAGAATTCGGGAATTCAGAAGCAATTCAACATCATCAAAAGTTTGTTTGACAAAGCTACCGTTGTGATTAATTGTGGTGATGCTGGACAAGAAGGGGAACTCATTCAGCGTTGGGTAATGAACGAAGCGAAGTACAAAGGCGAAGTACAACGTTTATGGATTTCGTCTCTAACCGCAGAGGCCATTAAAGAAGGTTTTCAAAACCTAAAACCAGCGTCTCAATATGATAATTTGTTTTATGCTGGTTTCTCTAGAGCCATTGGCGACTGGTTGCTGGGGATGAATGCCACGCGCTTGTACACCGTAAAACACGGTGGCTACCAACAAGTATTGTCGATTGGACGGGTGCAAACGCCTACGCTGGCTATGGTGGTAGAACGCTTCAAAGCGATTGAAAATTTTAAACCTCAGCCCTACTGGGAATTGCAGACCTTGTACAGAGAAACGCTTTTTAGTTATGAAGAAGGGCGGTTTTTGAATAAAGACGAGGGAGCGGTTTTGGCCAACAAGGTTAAAGAAAGTGATTTCGAGATTGTTAGTATCGATAAAAAGAAGGGCAATGAATATGCTCCAAAACTTTTTGATTTAACAGGATTACAGGTGTATTGCAATACCAAATTTGGTTTTTCGGCGGAGGAAACACTTAAAATTGTTCAGACTTTATACGAACAAAAAGTAGTTACTTACCCTAGAGTTGATACTACTTTCTTGCCCAACGATATTTATCCAAAAGTCCCAGCTATTTTGCAAAACTTAACGCAATATGCTGCACTGACAGAACCCCTGTTGGCAAAAAAGATAAAAAAATCGCCCAAGGTGTTTAACGATAAAAAAGTTACCGACCACCACGCCATCATTCCTACTGGCGTGCAGAGCCATTTACAATTCAATCAGCAGCAAGTATATGATAGCATTGTAAAGCGTTTTATCGCTGTGTTTTATGACGATTGTTTGGTGGCTAACACTACCGTAATTGGTAAAGCAGCCGAGGTACATTTTAAAACTACTGGGAAAGAAATTTTAAAAAAAGGATTCCGTGTTGTTTTTGACACTTCGACTCCGCTCAGTACAAATGCCAAAGAGAAAGAAGCAGACCTACTGCCAAATTTTGTAGTTGGCGAAAAAGGACCTCATCAACCCTCCTTTTTAGAAAAGGAAACCAAAGCGCCCAATCAGTTTACAGAGGCTACACTTTTGAGAGCTATGGAAACCGCGGGAAAACAAGTAGACGACGAGGATTTGCGAGAATTAATGAAAGAAAATGGTATTGGTCGTCCTTCTACTCGCGCGAATATTATTGAAACGCTCTTTAGACGAAAATACATAGTCCGCAATAAAAAACAAGTTTTACCTACACCAACAGGAGTGCAATTGATTGATACCATTCAGAATGAATTGATAAAATCAGCAGAACTCACAGGAACTTGGGAAAAGCAATTGCGCGATATTGAAAAGGGCACCTATACGGCTTCGGCTTTCATAAAAAACATGAAGCAAATGGTGGATAATTTAGTCTATGAAGTGAGAAGCGAAACCAGACGTGCCAATATTTCGCACGCCGCAAATGTCCCAAAAATAGAAACTGTTGTAGAGAAAAAGAAAGCGGCAGGAATTCTGGCAGCCTTGTGTCCAAAATGTCAAAAAGGAAATTTGATTAAAGGAAAATCGGCTTATGGTTGTAGTGAATATAAATCGGGTTGCGATTTTGTACTTCCCTATGTTTTTGAAGGTAAAAAGATTTCTGAAAGTCAATATTTGCGCTTGCTTCAAAAAGGATCAACTGTAAATTTAAAAGACTTTAAAATCGATGCTGGAACCGTTGAAGGTTTACTTCGTTTTGAAGAAAATTTCAAACTCAAATTAGAACCAAAGAAAACCGAATTAAAAAAGACACTTGATACTTTGACTTGCCCAAAATGCAAAAAAGGAACAGTGCTAAAAGGAAAAACGGCTTACGGTTGTAGCGATTATAAATTGGGTTGCGATTTTAAAGTTACTTTTGAAATGGTTAGAGAAAAACTAAAAGATCAAAAACCGACAAAAGAACTGGTATATTCTATTTTAGAGAAAAGCATTTAATTCTATTCAACCGCTAAGTTCACAAAGAATTACGCAAAGTTCGCTAAGCGTTGCGTTCCTTGCGCTAACTTTGTGATGTTTGCGGTTAAGAACGCAAACTTTTTTCATAAATTAGCGCCATAATCCAAACAAAAAATTTGCATCATGTTTCAAAAAACGACACTTTTATTGGTCTTTGTAGCACTTGCGTCCTGTAACAACAACGCGAACAAAAATGAAAAAATCAAAGCTTCGCAATGGCTGTTGGGCACTTGGACCCAGCAATCTAAACAAGGAATTTTAGAAGAAACATGGAAATCTGTAAACGACAGCACTTTTGAAGGGACTTCGTATTTTATAAAAGGAAAAGATACTTTGCACAACGAAACAATTGTGTTGCAGCAAAAAGGTGAAAACCTCATCTACAAAGCTACTGTAAAAGGTGAAAATAATGACGAAGCCGTATCGTTTCCCCTTACTTCCACCACAGAAAAAAACTTGGTCTTCGAAAATCCAAAACACGATTACCCACAAAAAATCAATTACAAATTAGCCGGTGCTAATACGTTGATTGCAAAAATTTCTGGAAAACAAGCCGGAAAAGTTACATCCGAAACCTATACGCTTAAAAAAATGAAATAATTCAACCTCAATACTATAACCTCGGTTTTTACTGAGGTTTTTTTATTTATTCATCCAAACGTATTAAACCTTTTTTACTTTTTTCATTCTTACGAATACAAAAGCTATTGTAAAATTAGTTTTAATACTTACATTTGCATTATTTTTATTTATTCTAAATAAACAACACTGTTTTTAATTCATTCCAAAATATGAAGAATATATTCTTAACCCTATCTTTGATTACAACTGTTTGGTGTAGTGCTCAACAAAAAAATAGCTTACTAGATCAATCCTTTTGGAAAACCGCTCCAGATGTAGCGACTGTAAAAGCCGAAATCGAAAAAGGCAACAGCCCATCTGCGGCGACACCCAATGCTTTTGATGTAACCGTAATGGCCATTAATAATGATGCGCCAGTTGCTACCATTAAATTCTTATTGGAACAACCCGGAAACGAGGTAAACAAACTGACCCACGACAACCGAATCTACCTGCATTGGGCAGCTAACAAAGGGAATGTAGAAATTATAGAATACTTAATCGCTAAAGGTTCTGACATCAATTTGGAAGACAGTAAAGGAGAAACACCACTTACTTTTGCAGCCATTGGAGGACAATCGAATCCAAAATTGTACGAGGCATTTTTTAAAGCGGGCATTGAGCCAAAGAAAAAATACAAAGACGGCATCAACCTGCAACTTATGACCATTGCAACGGATAAAAACTTAACTTTAAGTGATTATTTAGCTACAAAAGGCTTATCGCTAAAAGATGTAGATAGCAACGGCAATACAGCATTTGATTATGCTGCAAAAACTGGCAATGTTGCTTTCTTGAAAACCCTTTTAGCAAAAGGAGTAAAATACACTAACAATGCGCTTCTTTTTGCCGCTCAAGGCACACGAAGAGAATCAAGCACACTTGAAACCTATAAATATTTGGTTGAAGAATTAAAAATCAAACCTACTACTAGCAGTAAATCTGGTGAAACAGTACTTCATTTTTTAGCAAACAAACCCAATCAAACAGAAATCATAGCCTATTTCCTTTCCAAAGGTGTAGATGCTAACCAAGCTGACAAAGAAGGAAACACACCATTGATGCTTGCAGCTGCTGGTCGTGAAACTGCTACTTTGGAACAATTAATAGCGGTAACCAAAAACATTAATGCGCAAAACTTAAAAAAAGAAAGTGCTTTAACTTTTGCAGTTAAATCAGGAACACCTGAAGCAATCACGCAACTTTTGAATCATAATGCTGATATTACAGTAACCGATAAAGATGGTAACAATTTAGGCTACTATTTAATTCAATCGTATCGTCCTCAAACAGGCGGCGGACGTGGTCCGGAAGCATCCAACACGCCAAAACAAGATCCTTTTGAAGCTAAAATAAAGATCTTACAAGACAAAGGCTTTGTGCTCTCTACACCTCAAAAAGATGGAAACACACTGTATCATTTGGCGGTTATTAAAAACGATTTAAATTTGCTCAAAAAACTAGCCGATTTAAAAATTGATAGCAATGCTAAAAACAATGATGGCTTGACGGCTTTACACAAAGCGGCGATGATTGCAAAAGATGATGCTATTTTAAAGTATTTAATCTCAATTGGGGCACAAAAAGATGCTAAAACAGAATTTGACGAAACCCCGTATACATTAGCAAAAGAAAACGAAACATTAACCAAAAAGAAAACAGATTTAGAGTTTTTGAAATAGTTGAGCTAGTTCTTAGTGATTAGTCCTTAGTAACTAGTGAGTAGCCAAAATAATTCAAAACTCATAACTCAAATCACGTCACTTAAAATTCATAATTTATCCTCATAATGAAATCATTCTTAAAAATAAGCTTACTTACCCTTATCAGTTTTTTATCTTTTCAAGCGACCGCTCAAACAAGCAAATACAAATGTATGTTGCAAATGTCTAACTATGTAGGGGAAGGTGCCTATATTGTAGTGTCGTTAATCAATCCAAAAGGAGAATATGAGAAAACACTTTACGTAATGGGTGACGACAAAAAATGGTACAAAACCATCAAAGAGTGGCATAAATTCCAATCAAAAAAACAAGAAAACATTAGTGCCAAAACTGGAGCTTCTGTAACTGGTGGAGACCGCAGTATTACCACTATCGAGATAGAAGATGCCAAAATCAACAAAGGCTACAAACTCCGTTTTGAAAGTGCTGTAGAGGACAATAAATACTACGTTGCCGATGCCGAAATCCCATTAACCACAGAAGGATTAGCGGCTAAAACAGATGGCAAAGGATATATCCGCTACGTTCGATTCAATAAAATCTAAAAAACATCTTGAAAAAATAAACAAAGTCATTTAAGATTGAGGAACCACAGCCTTTATCTTATTTGACTTCGTTTTTTTCAATTTGTACATCATAAAAACTAAAAGTCCTTTTTCTATGACTCTTTCCTTTTGGCGCTACGCACATTTGGTTCTAGCGATTTTCTCTTCCCTTTTTTTAGTCCTAGCAGCCGTTACGGGTACCATTCTAGCGGTAGATGCCATTCAAGAAAAGATCCCTTCTTACCAAGTTAGTACTTTCGATAAAATAACGTTGTCAGAAACGCTTCCGGTTTTACGAAAAACCTATCCTGAAATAACAGCAGTAAGTGTGGATCACAATCAGTTTGTTTTACTTGAAGGAATAGATCAAGAAGGTAATGACGTAAATGCCTATGTGGATCCAACCAATGGTAAAATTCTAGGGAAACCAACCCCAAAAAGCGAATTCATTCAATGGACTACGGCTTTGCATCGCTCTTTGTTTTTAAAGGAAACCGGACGATTTATCGTTGGTTTTATTTCATTTTTATTGGCGCTCATTGCGCTTTCTGGCTTGGCGTTAATCATTAATCGTCAAAGAAGCATTCGAAGTGTATTTTCAAAAATTGTAAAAGAAAACTTCGCCCAATATTATCACATCATTACTGGAAGATTAGCGCTGTTGCCTATACTCATCATTGCTCTTACTGGGGCTTATCTTACGCTAGAAAAATTTCATTTTTTTATAGAAAACGATGCTTCAACAACCGAAACGGTAGCCCAGCCTTCGTCCAAAAAACAAAAAACATCTTTTTTCAACACCACGCTTTTGGCTGATGTCACCAAAATAGAATTTCCTTTTTCGGATGATCCTGAAGAATACTTTATCATTCATTTAAAAGACAAAGAAATAGAAGTACATCAAATAACTGGAGCTGTAGTTACCGAAAAACCAACAGCAACCACCACACAATTGAAAGACCTAAGTCTCGATTTACACACTGGAAGAACCAGCATTTTATGGGCTGTAATTCTTGGTTTGGCTAGTATTAATCTATTGTTCTTTATTTATTCTGGATTTGCGATGACGTTGAGACGCAGAGCCAGTCGCATCAAAAACAAGTTCAAGGCCAAAGACAGCGAAATCATTCTCCTCGTAGGTTCCGAAAACGGAAGTACCTTGCGATTTGCCAATGCAGTACAACAACAATTTATTGCTCTTGGCAAAAAAGCGTATCTCGCCGAAATGAATTCTTATACCCAGTTTCCAAAAGCAAAACAATTACTTGTTTTTGCCGCAACTCACGGGATGGGCGATGCACCATCTAATGCGAATCAATTCATTGAATTACTGAGTAAAAGGGAACAAAAACAAAAAATAAAAACCGCAATTATTGGTTTTGGGTCAAAATCCTATGCGGATTTTTGTGGTTTTGCTTATGATGTAGAAGCTGCATTAGCAAAACAAAATTGGAGCGAAACCATAGTGCCGTTACATACCATAAACGACAAATCAACAGAAGAATTTATGGCTTGGATTCAGTTATGGAATTCCGCAACTTCCTTACCACTTGCTACTACTCCATCGCTTTACAATGCCATTCCAAAAGGATTACAAACTTTTGAAGTAGTTGCAAAAACACAAGTATCCACAGACGAAGACACCTTTTTGGTCAGCTTCAAAACACCTTGGACGACCAAATTCCAATCGGGAGATTTGTTAGCTATTTATCCTGCTAACGACAGTAGAGAACGTTTATATTCCATCGGTAAACACGACGGAAAACTACAATTGGTGGTCAAATTACACGAATACGGATTAGGTTCGGGTTATTTGAATCAACTTGAAATAGGTGCCAAAATAAAAGCACGAGTAATCACGAATACCGCATTTCATTTCCCGAAACAAGCAACCAAAGTTGCCTTAATTTCTAATGGAACTGGAATTGCGCCTTTCTTAGGAATGATTCAAGAGTCGACACCCAAAACGGAAACGCATTTGTATTGCGGTTTTAGAACCGAGACAAAAAGCGTTGCCAGTTATACAAAACTTGCACAAGAAATGATGGACCAACAAAGGCTCCAAAGTTTTAATTTGGCCTTATCTAGAATACCGAACTGCTGTCGTGTAACACAGTTGGTCGAGCGTGATGCTGCTTTTTTCAAAGCGCTGTTGAATGAAAATGGCGTCATTATGATTTGTGGCTCTTTGGCAATGCAAAAAGATGTAGAAAAAGTGCTCGAAACCCTACTAGAGGAATCCAATATAAGCGTTTCAGATTATAAAGCCAAAGGGCAAATTTTGACGGATTGTTATTAGAAACTCATCCCGAACCTCTCCAAAGGAACGGGGGAAGCTATTTAAAGATTAGTAGTATTGTAACAATTTCCTGCAAGGTCTTTTTTTGACCTTGTAGGTATTTAAATTCAAGAAACAGACCTACAAGGTTTTGAAAACCTTGCAGGAATAAAAAAATTAGAGCGGCTCTAAGGGTTTGTAGAGCTTTACATCGTCCCGTTTTCGCTACAATTCGAATGGTGAACAACTCATTTTCTTTAGGAACGTTTGCGTGAGGGATGGCAGTGGAGCTCTCCCGATTTTTCATCGGGAAGCGGGAACGTACAGCCCGACCCGACCTTTTTCGGGAGGGGCACGCCCAAAATCAATATATTTACATTATACAACATACGTTATGTCAACCCAAAATCTTTTCCTATTGCTATTCGTTTGGAGTGTTTCGTGTCACAGTCAGGTGCTACGAAAAAAAACGACTTTGCTTATGGGCGGGCGTTTTGACATTACGATTGTAGCTCAAGATTCGGCCACGGCAAAAGAAAACATCGATGCTGTTGTTGCCGAAATCACTCGTATTGAGCATTTGATTTCGGACTGGAAACCCACTTCTCAAGTTTCGGAAGTGAATCAAAATGCGGGTATTCGCCCTGTAAAAGTAGACAAAGAAGTATTTGAATTGACCCAAAGAGCGCTTGAATTTTCTAGGATTACCAAAGGTGCGTTTGACATTAGCTTTGCGGCTATGGATAGGATTTGGAAATTTGACGGGTCGATGACCGAGATGCCAACAGCAGAAGCCATTAAAAAATCGGTTGAAAAAGTGGGCTATCAAAACATCATTTTAGACTCTGTTCAATCGACCATTTTCTTGAAAGTAAATGGAATGAAAATTGGTTTTGGCGCTTTGGGCGAAGGCTACGCAACCGATAAATGTCGGGATATGATGCTGGCCAAAGGCATTCCTTCCGGAATCATTAATGGCTCTGGCGATATGAGTACGTGGGGAACGCAGCCTAATGGCAAACCTTGGAATATTGGCATCACAAACCCTTTTCGACCCGAAAAAATTATGGCGGTCGTTCCATTAAGGCAAGAAGCCGTGACCACTTCTGGGAGTTATGAAAAATATGTCGTTTTTGATGGTAAACGCTATTCGCACATCATTAATCCCGCGACGGGTTATCCTGTGACGGGTTTGTGTAGTGTAACCGTTTTTGGTCCCAATGCCGAAACTGCTAATGGTTTGAGCACTTCACTAATGGTTATAGGACAACAACAAGGATTGCTTTTACTTGAAAAATTCCCAGACTACAGCTGCGTTATGATTACCGATAACGGAAAAGTGATTCGGTCCAAAAACTTCAAAAAGAAATTGAAGACTAAACTGTAGCCCTTTTTGCTTTCAATACACTTTAAAAAGTGACTTTCTTCTATAAAATTGGCACAATAAGACTTTTTGGGTCAAGCATCCCTCACAAAAAAAACATTCCAAATTACTGATTAACAAACACTTTAAAACTATTTTTTATTTTTATTCATATTTAATCTAAATAAGCTTTGTGGTTTCAAAAGAGGGTTTTATATTTGCATCGTTATTTTTAATTATTCCAAATAAACAAGATGAAATATATACTCCTCCCCGCTCTACTTTTAGCCTACTTCGGAAGTTTTGCCCAAGATAATCATCAAGCAAGCGCTGCTGCAAACGATAAAAAATCAACTATAGAATCCTTTGATTTTGAAATTGATACTATAAAAAATAAAAAAGGTGGCACCTTAAAAGAAGTTATTGTGACTTCGAACAAACAAAGACAACCTGTATCAGCTGTTCGTTCAGGATTAAAACCAATGGATGTGCCGCAAAGTGTACAAGTAATTGGCGCCGAAATCATTGATCAACAACAAGCCATCCGCTTAAGTGATGTGATCAAAAACGCCAACGGAATTTATGTTGGATCGGCTCGTGGAGGTGCTCAAGAATCCTTTTGGTCTAGAGGTTACGATATGTCTGCCAACAATATGTTCAAAAATGGCTTTCGTTACAATGCTGGCTCGATTCCAGAAGTATCTGGTTTAGAAAAAGTAGAATTCCTTAAAGGAGGTTCAGCACTATTGTACGGAAACGTTGCCCCAGGAGGTATTTTAAATTTGGTAACCAAAACCCCAAAATTTACAGAAGGCGGTGAATTCTCAATGCAAATGGGCAGTTACGCTTATTACAAACCGTCGATTGACGTTTATGGTCCTTTGAATAAATCTATCGCTTACCGCTTTAACGCTTCTTATGAAAACTCAGAAAGCTTTAGAGATTTTGTAAAAAATGATCGTATTTATATCAATCCATCTTTCTTATTTTTATTGTCAGACAAAACTCAAATCACACTTCAAGGAGATTATTTAAGTGCAGATTGGACTCCTGATTTCGGAACAGGAATCGTTGGAAAAGAAATTTTAGATTTGCCAAGAAATCAGTATTTTGGAGCAATTTGGTCTAATGGGAATACCAAATCATCAAGTGCCTCTGTGTTGCTAAATCACGATTTTAATACCAATTGGAAATTAAATTTCAATTCATCATACCAAACGTACAGAAGAACACAACTATCTACGGCTCAATTATCTAATTTAGCCTACACAACAAATACATCGGGTGTAAAAGAAGTAAATTGGAAACGTGGATTAACTCGTGCTGATGCCGCTGAAAACATCTTTGGAAATCAATTAAGCCTACAAGGAACTTTTAATACTGGAAAAATTAAGCACCAATTATTTACAGGAGTTGACTACGAAGATTCAATGGCTCCTAATTATACTTTTGGATTCTTCAATGCTGCAAAACCAGCCGACTTGATTACAACAGAATCAAAAGCGATTAACTTATTGAACTACGATTACAGTACACAAAGCAATGATGTCCCTTTCAAAAGCAGAATTACTCAGTTAGCAACTACAGACACACAACGTTTTGGAATTTACGCGCAGGATTTAATTTCGATAACAGATTACATCAAAGTTTTAGCAGGAATTAGATGGTCTTGGCAAGAAAGCGATGTTACGACAACCAAAGAGACTATCGAAAAGATAAACAATGTAAATGTTATTACTACTTCTTATGAAAATGCAAAACCTTCAACAGGAACAAAAACACTCAACAGAGCTTTTTCACCTAAAGCAGGTTTAGTGATTCAACCGAACAAAAATATGTCATTGTTCGCTAGCTACTCCAACTCATTTACGCCAAACACAGGAACTACAGTAGACTTACAACCGCTTGATCCTTCTATCATTGATCAATACGAAATAGGGATCAAAAAAGACTTTATGAAAGGACTTTTTAGTACCAATCTAACAGTTTACCAAATCACAAACAATAATCTAGCACAAACCGTTCTATTTGCTGCTGATGGAGTTACACCTAACGTAAATACTAATATTAAAGAGTTAGTAGGTGGAACAAAAGGAAAAGGAGTTGAGATTGACATCACGGCTAGACCTGTTGAGGGATTAAACTTGATGGCTGGTTATAGTTTTAATGAAACCAAAATTTCAAAATCATCAGGAACCAATGGAAGTCTTGTGGTAGGCGATCTTTTAGCAAGAACACCAAAACATACTGCTAACTT
>JAGOFG010000206.1 GCA_017997335.1 Flavobacterium sp.
GTTACGATAAGGTCTTTATCTAAAGATTTAGCATAAGCAGCAACGCTTAATTTGTTATCTTTAATGTAATCTTGGTTTACTAAAGTGTTGTCTTTAAAGAAACGAGCTAATTTACCTTTAGCGATATTGTCTAACATAGCTTCTGGCTTACCTTCTTGACGTAATAAGTCTTTTGCGATTTCAATTTCTTTAGCGATAGTTTCAGCATCAACACCGTCTTCGTTAAGAGCGATAGGTGCCATTGCAGCAGCTTGCATAGAAATATTTTTAGCAACTTCGTCAGCACCTTCAATGTTTTTAGATAAAGCAGTTAAAGTAGCGATTTTGTTACCAGCGTGGATGTAAGAACCGATGAAAGCGCCTTCTAATCTTTCGAAAGCACCAATTTCGATTTTCTCTCCAATAACTCCTGTTTGCTCAATTAATTTTTCAGCAACAGTAATTCCGTTGAAATCAGCAGCTAATAATTCTTCTTTAGTATTGAAGTTTAAAGCTAAAGCAGCTAAATCTTGAGCTAATTTTACGAAAGATTCGTTTTTACCTACGAAGTCAGTTTCACAGTTCAATGAAACTACAACACCAGCAGTTTTTTCAGCATTTACAACAGCGATAACAGCTCCTTCTGTAGATTCTCTATCAGAACGGTTAGCCGCTACTTTTTGTCCTTTTTTACGTAAGTTTTCGATAGCTAAATCAAAATCTCCTTCTGCTTCAACCAAGGCTTTTTTGCAGTCCATCATACCTGCACCTGTGATTGTTCTTAATTTATTTACGTCTGCAGCAGTAATTGTTGCCATAATATTTTGTATTTAAATGTTAAAAGTAAAAATTCCAATTCTCAAATCCCAAATTCCAACTTTATCAGAAAGTTAATTTTCTGATTTTGGATTTTGGAATTTAAGTTTTGGAATTTAAAATTTGATTTATTCTTCAGTTGCTGGAGCTTCAGGAGCTACTTCTTCGGTAGCAGGAGCAGCTTCAACTTCTTTCTCAGCACCTCTATCAGAAAGGCCTTCGATTACAGCAGTAGTAACTAAAGATAAAATTTTGTCAATTGATTTAGAAGCATCATCATTTGCAGGGATAACATAATCTACTTCACGTGGATCAGAGTTAGTATCAACCATTGCAAAAACTGGAATGTTTAATTTTTGAGCTTCTTTTATTGCGATGTGTTCCGCTTTGATATCTACTACGAACAATGCTGCAGGTAGTCTAGACATATCAGCGATTGAACCTAAGTTTTTCTCTAATTTAGCACGAAGACGATCTACTTGCAAACGCTCTTTTTTAGAAAGTGTGTTAAAAGTTCCGTCTTTTTTCATCTTGTCGATAGAAGACATTTTTTTAACAGCTTTACGGATAGTAACAAAGTTTGTTAACATTCCACCAGGCCATCTTTCAGTGATGTAAGGCATGTTTGCAGCTTTTGCTTTTTCAGCTACGATGTCTTTTGCTTGTTTTTTGGTAGCAACAAATAATATTTTTCTACCTGATGCAGCGATTTTTTTCAATGCTTCATTAGCCTCTTCAATTTTTGCTGCAGTTTTATATAGATTGATAATGTGGATTCCATTACGCTCCATATAAATATAAGGAGCCATATTTGGATCCCATTTTCTAGTCATGTGTCCAAAATGAACACCTGCTTCTAGTAATTCTTTTACTTCTACTTTGTTTGACATTTTTTGTACTAGTTTACGTTCTGTTGAATATAGCAATGTAAGAATGGCGATAAATCGGCTACTTGCATTTAGATGCTAAACTAATTTCCCGACGCATCGGGACAACAACAACATTGTTTTTAAATTCAATAAATAAACGAAGTCTTGTACGTATTGCACAAGACAGGCAATATTAACGTTTAGAGAATTGGAATCTCTTACGAGCTTTCTTCTGACCGAATTTCTTACGTTCAACCATTCTTGGGTCTCTTGTTAATAAACCTTCTGGTTTCAATACTCCTCTGTTTTCAGCATTTACTTCACACATTGCGCGAGCGATTGCCATTCTTACAGCTTCTGCTTGACCAGTTACACCACCTCCATAAACGTTTACTTTTACGTCAAAGTTTGATGCATTTTCTGTCATAGACATTGGTTGCATTACTTTGTACTGTAAAGTAGCAGTTGGGAAGTAAGTTGCGAATTCTTTTTTGTTTACAGTGATTACTCCTGTTCCTTCTGAAACATAAACACGTGCAACAGCGGTTTTTCTTCTACCGATTTTGTGAATAACTCCCATTACTTAAGATCGTTTAGGTTAACAGTTCTAGGTTTTTGAGCCCCTTGTTTGTGCTCAGCTCCTACAACAACATTTAAATTTCTAAAAAGTTCTGCTCCTAATTTGTTTTTAGGTAACATCCCTTTCACTGCTTTTTCAACTAATAACGCTGGGTTTTTAGATTGCAAAACTTTAGCAGTTAAAGTTCTTTGTCCTCCTGGGTAACCTGTATGACGCATGTAAATTTTGTCATCCATTTTGTTTCCTGTAAGGTTAATTTTCTCTGCGTTGATAACAATTACGTTATCTCCACAGTCCACGTGTGGTGTATAACTTGGCTTGTACTTACCTCTCAAAATCATAGCGACTTTTGAAGCAAGACGTCCTAAGTTATGACCGTCTGCATCTACAACGATCCATTCTTTAGTAGAATTGGCTTTTGTTGTTGAGATTGTCTTGTAGCTTAATGCGTTCACAATAATATATTTTAATTAAACATTCCATCCCCAATAAAGGGGTTGCAAAAGTACAATTAATTATTTTAAATACAAATACCTCAAATGATTATTTTTTGTTGCTTTCTATGTTGATAATCAATTGTATATTCTTTTAGTTGATTTCTCACTTATTGATTTTGTGTCACCTACCGGTAAAAATATAAACCCTTGAATTTCTTTTTTTTGCGAAAAATCAGGTGGTTTTAGTATATATAAAATAAATATAATCACTATCTTCGCTTGTTTAATGCATATAATTTAAAATTATTCATTATTTTTACTTCATTCAAATTTCGAACTACATTTCTATCATATGAAAGCAAAAGCAACCCTTAAACAAATTGCCAAAGAACTCAATGTTTCGGTTTCTACAGTGTCCAAAGCATTAAATGATAGCCCAGAGATAAGCGAACAAACTAAAATTAAAATTAAAGAGTACGCTAAACTTAAAAACTATAAGCCCAATGTTATTGGTTTGAATTTAAAAAACCGTAAAACAAAAACAATCGGTGTTATTATCCCTAACATTTTAAATTCCTTTTTTGCTAAAGTGTTTAGTGGTATTGAGAAAGTTGCTGACGAAAATGGATACAATGTAATTATGTGTATTTCTAATGAATCGTTAGAAAAAGAAGCCCATACTTTAGAAATGTTAAGTAATGGTACAATTGATGGGTTTGTTTTATCCATTTCTGAAGAAGCACAAAAGCAACACGAATACAATCACTTTAAAGGAATTATTAGTGAAGGAACTCCAATAGTTCTGTTTGATAGAACCACAGACGAGTTGGATTGTGATAAAGTGATTGTTGATGACTTTGATTCTGCTTTAGATTCTACCCAATATTTAATTGATTCAGGGTGTAAAAATATCGCTCTTATTTCTACTATTGACAATTTGAGTATTGGTAAATTGCGTTTAGAGGGGTATTTGCAAGCTTTGAAAAACAATAATTTACCTATCAATGAGAATATCATTTTGAGAACCGATTCTAGTGAAGGACTTAATGAAAAAGTTGAAGCGATTTATGCCAATAATACTATTGACGGTGTTTTTGCTTTAGCTGAAGATGAATCCGTTGCTGCTTTGAAGTTTGGTTTGAAGAAAGGATTGCGAATTCCTGAGGAGTTGTCGATTATTGGTTTTGCTGATGGAATTCTAGCTTCAAGACGTTTGTCTCCAAGTTTGACCACAGTAAGTCAGCATGGTGTTGAAATTGGTGAAGTAGCCGCTCAATTATTAATTGATCGTCTAGAATCTAAAGAAGAGCATTTGCCATATCAAACCAAAGTAATTAAAACTAAGTTGAAAGAAAGAGAATCTAC
>JAGOFG010000207.1 GCA_017997335.1 Flavobacterium sp.
ATTTCTTGAAAGCTTTTGAAAGATAGAAATAATTAAAATTGATTTAAAGCCGATTTGAAAATAATTCAAATCGGCTTTATTTTTTTGGAGGCGTTTGAACTAGTATTGTACTTTGTCCATAACCCGCCCAAATACCAACCCCGCCTTTAATATTTGATTTCAGGCTTGTATTAGATGGATAAATAGGATTTCTGCTGTTCACAATTTCATTCTGCCAGCTATTCCAGAAATCAAATGCTTCTTTATTCATAGTCCTTAATTTTACAAAAATTAAATCACCGTCGGTAAAATAGGGTTTGAACTTCGTTTTAGGAAAGAGTAATACACCTCTATTTACCTGCATTGAAATGGAGTGAGATTTGAATTTTACATCATCCAGGTTGCCATAAAAAGCAGGTACAAAAATAGGTTCTTGCTTATCTATCCTTGTCGCAACCTGATAATAATTCTTTTCACTTATAGGATCATCAAATTTTATAAAAACATATCCGGTAGTATCCGTGGCATTATTTTTTTTATACTCTGCAGTAGTTAACAAAACTGTTTTAGGGATACTGGTAGTGGCTTCTACAATTCTATTTAAGTATTCTATTTTCAACGTATAAGTCTTCCCAGCTTTTCCTGTTATTTCTTTTCCAAAATACACAAACGGCGGAACTCGATTATCATCATTTTTAACACGTAAAACCTCTACCGTTTCTCCATCAGAAACCGTTATTTTTGCCGAACGTATTACGTGATCCAACACATTTGTAGAGTCAATAACATCATTTATTGGTATTGTACTGGATAATATTACCTGCGGAACATCTCCTTCTTCAATCCAGCCTTCAACGGCTAATTTTGACTCTAACGTAATGCCATCACCAAAACTGTCATTGTTGCAACTACACGCAATAATCATCGAAAGAAATAAAACATACTTTTTCATCCTCTAAAATTTAAACCTCCAACTTACGGAAGGAAGTATCTTATACAAAACCTTTTTTTCAGGCTTGACAACTACACTGTCTTTATTTTCATCGATAACCACATTCAAAACAACATAAATAGGATTTTCAATATTTAAAGTATTGTAAATAGAAAAATTCAGTGCGCTTTCTTTTTTAGCGTTCTTTATAAAAAAATAATTAGCCGAAAGATCTGTTCGAATATAGTTTGGCATTTGTGCATTATTATACTCTGAGTATTCTTTGACAGGATTATTATTTATAAAATACCAAGAGGTTGGCATTGTAAAACGGTTTCCTGAACTAAAGATTTGGGTAACGCCAAAATTCCATTTTGAATTTAAATCGTAGGTTCCAACCAATGCTAAATTATGGCGTCTGTCATATTTTGCAAAATAAGCATTTCCATTATTGAGTTTTTCAAAATTCCTGTCGGACCAACTCAAAGTATAACTGAGCCAGCCTTTAAATTTTCCGCTATTTTTTTTCAGCATAAATTCTAATCCATACGCTTTCCCTTTTCCTTCCAACAAATCATTTTTTAATGTCGAAATCTCATTAAACTGTGTGACTCCATAAGGATATTCCAGTAAATGATTCATTGAACGATAAAATCCGCCAAATGAAGAGCTAAAACGCTTCGAAATAGTCTGATTTGAACCAATTGAAAACTCATTAGAGGATTGCGCAGGAATTCCATCAGAACTGGCAACCCAAAAATCAGTAGGAATCCCTACACTTGAAGTCGTAATTAAATTTAAATACTGATTTTGTCTATTATAAGAAGTATAAAACGAAAGATTCTTATTCCTATAATAATTCAGAACAGCACGCGGCTGAAAATGTAAATATGATTTTGACCCTGAATTATAATAGTTAATCCTTAAACCTACTTCTGCTATTAGATTATCAAGTAATTTTGGTTTTGCATTTGTAAAAACAGCAAACTCATTAGCTCTAATTAAAGTGTTTTCTATTGTATTATTAGTAGTGCTTAAATTTTCAATTTGGATTTTTTGCGGTTGTAAATTATGGTAAACATATTGCAAACCAGACTCGAAAGAAGTTTCTTCAACCAAATAATTAACCGAATTTGCAAATCCAAAATCCTGAACGGATGAAAAAACTCTCATTCCAATTGTAGCTTGTTCCATATCCAACTCATTCTTGTATTGAGTAAAATAAATCGAATTTGACATACTTGTTTTAGAAGATAACTTAGTTAATAAAGTAGGAGATATATTTAAATTACTCCATTTCAAGCTGGTTCGTAAGGCTAAATTAGAGTCTTTTATTTGCAATTTATCAGCACTTGAAAATGCTGAAACAGTTAATAGGCTATTTTTAGAAATTTCCGTAATAAAGGTTAAATTATGATCGTAAAACCCATATTTCATATCCTGAACATCATTATTTTTTGATCCAGATTTTAATATTGGAGCTATAATTTCATCTATATAAGTTTTTCTGCCGGAGATAAAAAGCCCTGATTTTTTCGAAATCGGAATACTCAAAGTAGCCTGAGAAGCCAGTAAACCAATATTTCCTTGAATTGTAAATTGCGAGGGGATTTTTTTATTAGGAATTAACAAAGTTGTTGAACTTAAACGCCCTCCATATTTCGCATTGGAACTTGATTTGTCAAATTCAACTTCCTGAATATGATCTGTATTGTAAAAAGGAAAAACCCCCAGCAGATGGGACATCCCATAAATTGGTGTTCCATCATACAATATTGAGTTATGCCCCGGATCACCTCCTCTTACATACAAATATCCATTGGCATCCCCAGAGTTTTGCACTCCTGGCGTTAGCTGTAAAATCTTGATTATATCTGTTGTCCCCAGAACCGTTGGGACTGCCGCAAATTCTTTTAAACTGAAAGATAATTTACCGCCAGAAAGATTGGTGATACTATTTTTCTTAGCATTTTCGATTACAACTTCTTTTAAAAACGAAGTATCCTTTTTTAATATAATAGAAATTATTGTGTCTTTTTTTAAATCAAAACTTAAAGTTTTTTCAAGGTAGCCAAAATGATTAACTGCAATTTTAACTGATCCCAACGGAAGTTCTTCAATAAAGGATCCCAAAGTGTCACTTATGGAATAGTAATGCTGATTATTAGTATTAAAAGAAATACTTACTCCTATCAGGTTTTCGTTTTCATAAGTTTTCACATTTCCAACTATTGTAGGCTTGGTTTGCGCAAACAAATTAAAAAAACAGAACAAACAAAACAAAACAATTGGCTTCAATACTTGGTTTTAATAAGAAAAATGCTAAAGTAAACAATTACAACTCAATTACATCAAGTTGTAATTGTTTTAATTTATTTCTTATTTTAATTTTTGTAGATACATATTCACCACATTGTCTAATCCTAGGTAAATAGCTTCGGAAATTAAAGCGTGACCAATGGAAACTTCTAGTAATCCCGGAATGTTTTGTTTGAAAAACTGAATGTTATCCAAACTCAAATCGTGACCTGCATTGACTCCTAATCCCAATTCATTGGCCAAAATGGCTGATTCTGTGTACGGTATTATTCCGTTTTGATTTCCTAAACTGTATTGATGTGCAAATGCTTCGGTGTACAATTCGATTCGTTCAGTTCCAATTTTTTTAGCGCCTTCAATCATATCGAGCACTGGATCCACAAAAATAGAAGTTCGGATTCCGTTGCGTTGAAATTCCTGAACAATTTCGGTTAAATATGCGGCATATTTTATGGTATCCCAACCTGCATTAGATGTTATGGCATCAATCGCATCTGGCACCAAAGTCACTTGAGCTGGTTTTACTTCAAGAACAAGATCAATAAACGATTTCTCTGGATTTCCTTCAATATTATATTCCGTGTAAACGATAGATTTTAAATCGCGAGCATCTTGATAACGGATGTGACGCTCGTCCGGACGAGGATGTATCGTAATTCCTTCGGCACCAAACTTCTGAATATCGGCAGCTACTTTTAATAAATCAGGAACATTTCCTCCGCGAGCATTGCGCAAAGTAGCTATTTTATTGATGTTTACACTTAATTTTGTCATTAGAACACTTTTTGATTTTGATACTTGTATTTACTTGGGGC
>JAGOFG010000008.1 GCA_017997335.1 Flavobacterium sp.
ATTTCAAAATCAAATAACTCTACACGATTAGGATAATTAACATCTTCCAACTCCGATTTAATCATTCTGGCAATTTCTACACGTTTAGAAGCCGCTCCTGTAAGGCCACCCGCTTGCACAATTACATCATTCAGCGATAATTTGTCATAATAATCATAAGTCCCTGGCTTTTTTACTTCACCCTCAATAGAAATAGTATAATCTTCTTTAAAATCTAAAATAGAATACACCGTAACAATATCCTCTTTTTGTAACGGAAGATTCGCCAAATCATCACCTGCTAAAGCTTTACCCAAATCTACATTCACGATCTCCGTAGTCAAATCCGATTTCAATCGTACAATTGTTGCGCGGTTTTTATATGCATCTTCTTTCAGACCATCGGCTTGAGCCACTAAGTCGGCTATATGCATTCCGTTATAGTAAGAATATGTATCAGGTCTAAATACCGCTCCTTCAATTTTGATACGATTCTCAAAACGATTCAAAATTTTAGTCACTTTAAATACATCGCCTGCCAAAGGCTTATAAGTAGAGAACTCATTCGACTTCACATCTTTAACCTTGAACTCTTTACTAGTTTTTTGCAAAACATTTACCGAAGCTGTATAGGCGACATCCGTAAAACCAGAAGCAAAGCGCAACAAATCACTAAAAGATTCTCCTGCTTTCAATTCAAAAATACCAGGACGTTTCACCTCGCCTTCGATAGTCACCCGTTTGGTATAAGCGGGAATACGAATGACATCATTGTCTTTTAACCCAACATTGTCGGATTGGTTCCCATTCACTAAAAAGCGGTAGATGTCTATATTGCGATATACTTTATTGTTTCTGATTAACTCTATGTTACGATAACTACCGTTTTTAGAAGGTCCACCTCCTAAATACAACGCATTGTAAACCGTAGCCAAAGAAGAAACCGAGTAATTACCAGGTTGTTTGCTGCCAATTAACGTTACTTTGATGGTACGAATACGGCTCAAGCTCACCCCTACTTGTGATTGACCTGAAGCAACCGTACTGTATACTCTTGCAATGGCAGCACGTATTTTTTGAGTAGCCGCTTCGATGGTTAAACCCGAAACCGCGATTTGTCCTACATATTGTATACTCACTTTTCCTTCAACACTTACTGGTATACTGGCGTTAAATTCCTGAATACCATAAACACTTACTTGCAACTCATCTCCTGGTCCTAATACATAATTCACAGGAGTCGCTAATTTCAAATCGGGTTCAAAATTCAAGGTAGGATTATCAAACAACTCCGAACCAAAAACTAAGGCATTCAATGTATCCTTAACTTTTTTGTTCGTATAAGTCTCTTGTTCACGTAAAAAAACTTTTTTGTCCGTTCCCTCTTTTTTAAGTGTTGTAGTTACAGGGGTATTCGCAGTTAATCGTGTTTTTAATTTGGCAAACTCTGCCGCAGACATTCCTTTGGCCAAAGCCATAGGTTCTGCTTGCTCAATAGTAACATTATTAGCTTGCAATTGTCCTTTAATTTTTGCGATATCTGCATCCGTCAAATAATCTACCTTCAACGTACTCAAATCCTGACTTTTCAACAGATCCTGTGCCAATAAGAAAGGAGTATTAAATGCACCTAGAACAAAAACAAAAACAAATAGTATTTTTTTCATAACAAAAAGTATATTTTTTCCATGGCTTCGCCACTGTGAGTCCCATAAAAGACTCCCTATTCAATTTTTTTTTGCGAATTTAAGATAAATAAACAAGAATTGTAGTCTTATTAAAAACTTAAATTATAACTTTTTTTAAAGACTTAGTGTTGAATTTTCTAAGTGATTAATTGGATTTATTGCTTTATTAATTTATCGTTGAACGGGTTAACCAATTATCATAGTATTCATCAATATTCTGATCTTTAAACAATTAAACCCTAGACAGCTAAACCCTAAACGACTAACCAATCCCCCGCCTTGCGCTCTACTCGTAACACACATCCCAAGGCTTCCAAAACCAGTACACAACTAGAACTTTTCACCTCTTGTACTACTGCCAGCTGATCTTTAAACACCCCTTGCTCTAATACCACACGGTCTCCAGCTTGCCAAGTTCGGACTTCAACATCAAAAGAATTAGGTTCTGAAAGCCATTGCTGAATAGCCTGTATCTCTTGGTCCCTAACGATGGCGGGCTTACCTAACCAAAACAAATAGCGAATCACCCCAGATACAGCAAAAACAGCATTCCGCTCCCTCTCTTCTATTTGAACAAAAACATAAGAAGAAAACAACGGCATTTCTACTTTTTTCTTGCGATCACTCCATTGCCGTACTCGAAAAGTAGTAGGACAATAGGCTTTAATTCCCATCTCCTTCAACTTATCAGCCACCTTCTTCTCCCATTTGGGCTTTGTATAGAGTACGTACCAATTCATCTTTTTAGGCCTTTGGTGTTTGGTGTTGGCTTAAGCAACTTCTTCAATTTGATCTATTACCAAAAAATGTCAAATCACTATTCACTTCTAACAATTCTCTTTTCACTATTTCTACCTACAAATACTGCTTTTCATAATAGGATGCGTAGGCTCCAGAAGTCACACTATTCAACCACTCTTGATTACTCAAGTACCAATCAATTGTTTGTTCTAATCCTTCTTCAAACGTAACTGAAGGCTTCCATCCTAATTCTTGGTTAATTTTACTAGCATCAATAGCGTAACGTAAATCATGCCCTGGGCGATCTTTTACGTGGGTAATTAACCTTTGAGAAGTCCCTTCTTGGCGTCCTAATTTTTCATCCATGATTCGACAAAGCACTTTCACTAAGTCAATATTTTTCCATTCATTAAAACCACCGATATTATAAGTTTCGTGATTCTTCCCCTTGTGAAAAACCAAATCAATCGCAACAGCATGATCTTTGACAAACAACCAGTCTCTAGTATAATTCCCATCGCCATAAACTGGTAAAGGTTTATTATGAATGATATTATTAATAAAAAGCGGAATCAATTTTTCAGGAAAATGATAGGGCCCGTAATTGTTAGAACAATTGGTCAACACATAGGGCAGTCCATACGTTTCTCCGTAAGCACGAACGAAGTGATCTGAACTAGCTTTTGAAGCAGAGTAAGGCGAATTGGGATCATAAGGAGTAGTCTCAGTAAAAAGTCCTTCTGCTCCCAAAGTACCATATACCTCATCGGTACTAATATGATAAAAACGCTTGCCTTCAAAATTGTCCTTCCACTGGTTTTTAGCTGCATTAAGCAAAATCATAGTGCCAAAAACATTCGTTTTTACAAAAGCCAAAGGATCCGTAATCGATCGATCTACATGCGATTCTGCAGCCAAATGCAAAACGCCATCAAATTGATGAGTAGCAAACAATTCGTTAATGAACACCTCATCAGTGATATCCCCTTTTACAAAAGTGTAATTCGATGCTTTTTCAATATCCTTGATATTCTCTAAATTACCAGCATACGTCAACGCATCTAAATTAAAAATATGATAGTCAGGATAATTAGTAACAAATCGACGTACCACATGCGACCCAATAAATCCTGCTCCTCCCGTAATCAATATTTTTTTCATTTTTACTATATTTTTGTATTTTGTTTAATTGGTTAATCGTCTAAATTTACAGCTAATTACTTTTAAGTGATTAACTGATAACTGACAACCAACAACTACCTCCCCTTACAACTTCCCATCCACAAGTATTTCCAGCACCCCTTTCACATCGTACAACACACTTTTTTCATTTCTCAAAGCTACGTAGTTCATATCCAAGAAAGCTTGGTGTGCTACGCCTAAAACGATAGCATCAAAAGTAGTTTCAGGTAATTTGTTTATGGTAGTCAATCCGTATTCATGCCTTACTTCTTCGGGATTCGCCCAAGGATCATAAATTGTAACCTGAATGCCATAATCTACAAAAGCACGAACCACATCTACGATTTTGGTGTTGCGAACATCTGGACAATTTTCTTTGAAAGTGATTCCTAACAATAACAAGTTGGCACCATTAATCGTCACCCCTTTTTTAATCATCAATTTTACCACTTGAGCCGCCACATATTCCCCCATACTGTCATTCAAACGACGACCAGCCAAAATAATTTCAGGATGATAGCCTTTCTCTTGCGCTTTTTGTGCCAAATAATAAGGGTCAACCCCAATACAATGACCACCTACCAAACCAGGTTTGAAGGGTAGGAAATTCCATTTGGTACCTGCTGCTTTTAAGACCTCAGCAGTATCTATATCCAATAAATTGAAGATTTTAGCCAATTCGTTTACAAAAGCAATATTGATATCACGTTGCGAATTTTCGATAACTTTAGCGGCTTCGGCTACTTTGATAGAAGGTGCCAAATGCGTGCCAGCCAAGATAACTGATCGATACAAGGTATCTACTTTTTGACCTATTTCTGGAGTAGATCCAGAGGTGATTTTTAAAATTTTTTCTACAGTATGTTCTTTATCACCTGGATTAATGCGTTCAGGAGAATAGCCTGCAAAAAAATCTACATTAAATTGCAAACCTGATATTTCTTCTAATACCGGCACACATTCTTCTTCAGTTACCCCTGGATAAACTGTTGACTCATAGATAACGACATCTCCTTTTTTCAAAACTTTACCAACAGTAGTACTGGATTTGTATAAAGGCGTTAAATCAGGCCGATTGTTTTTATCTACGGGAGTGGGTACCGTAACAATATAGTAGTTACAATCTTGAATTGCCGCTATATCACAAGAACACAACAACCCTTTGTTAGCGGAGTCGAAGTCTGAAACTAAAACAGCTTGAAGAACTGCGTCGGCTACTTCTAAAGTACTATCAGTACCTTGTCGTAATTCGGAAATTCGATTCTCATTGATATCAAATCCAACTACGGGATATTGAGTAGCAAAAAGTCTAGCCAATGGCAATCCCACATATCCTAGACCGATTACGGCAATTTTTATTTCTGTATCCAATGCACTACTTATTTTAAAACCAACAAGTGTCTACTCATCGTTGTTCGGATTGCAAATATAACAAAAACTAAACAGCTATGCTTCGTAATTAAAAGTAGTAAAAAAAACAAAAGGTGGTATCCCAAACACTTGAAATACAAGCTACTGTTTTTGAAGCACTAAACACTCTATAATACCTAAAAATAAAATTAAAAAATCACTAGTTTTAGTGATGGGTTATTGATTGTTAGTCATTAGCAGCGTGTTTGTCGTTTATGGCATATTATTGGTTGTTTATGGCTAATTTTTTGATGTTTATAGCTTAGGTTTGTTGTTCCGTTTAACGAAGAGACTGTGGGTTAAAAAGAACTCGAAGCGTCACGACTAGTTTCTCCGTATCTAAAGAATGGAAAAAGTTTTACGAATTCTTAATAAAAACACAACAATTCAAAAAAACACCCCCAGCCCTTCTCTAGACGAGAGTACCACGCAAAATCAAATCGTATTTGAAATAATTTATTACGTCTCTTTTTCCTTGCTATACTGAATTCTAATATTTTTTGTAGTTTTTCAAATCTTCAGGATAATAAGAAACAATCCGAAACATTGAAACCTACTTGGCTAATATAAAAAAGATAACCGTGGGGTTCGCAAAGGATTACGCAATACAACACAAAGCTTCATCGCTTCTTACCAACTAAAAGGGTAATAGCTCAAGGCTTAAAGGTTAATCTTTGAGAGGGCAATTAATTAAAGTTCATTACTAAAGATTAAAAACAATTAATCGATTAAACAATTAAACAGTTAAACGATTAATCAGAAACCTCACAACACTATACCCTAGCGAACCTTGTTTTACCCTTGGCGAACCCTGCGGTTAAATTTTTAATCAACAACAAACTATAAACAACAAACCATAAACCAACTATGATTTCTAAGCCCCTATTCCTAAATAAACAAAACCAATGGCTTTCATTTGATCGGCATCTAAAATATTACGTCCATCAAAAACAAAGGCTGGTTTTTGCATACTATCATAGATTTTTTTCCAATCATAACTTATAAATTCATCCCACTCGGTTAGGATGGCAATAGCATGGGCATTTTGGCAAGCTTCATACGCGTTAGCTGCCGAAGCTATGTGCTCTTTATTTTGGGCTGGGGTTCTTGATTCTAAATAATCCAAGTCAGAAAGAATTTTAGAAAATGAAACTTTAGGATCATATACCGTAATTCGGGCTTCTTCATTAATCAAATCGTCAGCTACATAAATCGCTGCAGATTCTCTTGTATCATTCGTGTCTTTCTTAAATGCCCATCCCAAAAGAGCAATTTTTTTATCGGCTACTGTATTGTATAATGTTTGTACTATTTTATTGGAGAAACGTCTTTTTTGATGATCATTCATAATGATAACCTGCTCCCAATAATCGGCTACTTCTTGTAACCCATAGGATTTGGCAATATACACCAAATTCAAAATGTCCTTTTGAAAACAAGAGCCTCCAAAACCTACAGAGGCTTTCAAAAACTTGGGACCTATTCTGCTATCCATTCCTATAGCTCTAGCAACTTCATTCACATCGGCACCTGTTTTTTCGCACAATTCGGACATCGCATTGATGGAAGAAATTCGTTGTGCTAAAAAAGCATTGGCCGTTAATTTTGACAATTCAGAAGACCAAACATTGGTGGTCAAAATCTTTTCAGGGGCTACCCAATTCGCATACACGGCTACTAAAGACTGAATGGCTTTTTCTCCTTCTGGAGTAGTATCACCACCAATTAGAATACGGTCTGGAGCCAAAAGATCGCTTACAGCTGTTCCTTCTGCTAAAAATTCAGGGTTGGATAAAATTTGAAATTGCACCCCATTACCTGTATGGTCTAAAATACTTTTAAGTGCTTCAGCTGTTCGAACTGGCAAAGTCGATTTTTCAACCACTATCTTATTGTCCTTGGCCACTTTAGCGATTTGACGCGCGCACAACTCAATGAATTTCAAATCGGCAGCCATTCCTTTCCCTTTTCCGTAGGTTTTAGTTGGTGTATTCACCGAAATAAAAATCATTTCCGCTTCGTCGATTGCTTTTTCAACATCGGTTGAGAAAAACAAATTACGTCCTCGAGCTTCTGCCACAATCTCAGCCAATCCTGGCTCATAAATTGGAATAGTAGTTACATCTTCATTATTCCAAGCTGCAATTCTTTCTTGATTTAAATCCACCACAGTGACTTGAATCTGTGGACATTTTTGCGCAATAACCGCCATCGTAGGTCCTCCGACATATCCGGCACCTATGCAACATATTTTTGTAATTGACATTTTTATTTTTTGGTTTGTTTTTTATTTTTATCTTTCACTTATCAACCATCAATCAGTGAACTTTCTAGCAGCAGCATTCAAATTACTATAGGCTAACTACTATACTTCTGACTCTTAACTCAAATTCGCTTTCTTTCCGTCTACAAATACTACACATACACCCAAAAACTCATAACAGAAAACTCACAACTCAGAAAGTCACTATTTCAAATGCTCCCAATACCAACCCACCGCTTCTTTTAAGCCCTGTTGTAGAGAAAATTGAGGAGCATACCCTAACAGTCTTTGTGCCTTATCAATACTAGCCAACGAATGAGGTATGTCGCCCGCGCGATTGGGACCATATTCAATCGGAATGTTTTTGATGCTTTCATCATATTCTCCTAAATAGGCTTTCAAATAACCCACAAGATCATTCAATGTATTACGGTCTCCAAAGGCTGTATTAAAAACAGTGTTAATGGCTTCTGGCTGAGTGGTAGTCATTGCCAATTCATTCATCTGAATAACATTGTCAATATAGGTAAAATCTCTAGAATAATTCCCATCTCCGTTAATTATTGGGCTTTGGTGTTGCATCAACTGCATCACAAATTTTGGAATAACTGCTGCGTAAGCACCTTTAGGGTCTTGCTTGCGTCCGAAAACATTAAAATAACGTAATCCTATGGTTTCTAAACCGTAGGCTTTTCCAAAAATTTCAGCATACAATTCATTAACATATTTTGTAATGGCATAAGGAGACAATGGCTTACCTATAACCTCTTCAACTTTTGGCAACCCCTGAGAATCTCCATAAGTAGAGGAACTCGCTGCGTAGACAAAACGCTTTACTTTAGCGTCTCTTGCAGCGACCAACATGTTCAAAAAGCCAGAAACGTTTACGTCATTGGTAGTAACAGGATCTCCAATTGAGCGCGGAACAGAACCTAATGCCGCTTGATGCAACACATAATCGACTCCTTCAACCGCCACTACACAATCATTTATGTTTCTGATATCACCTTCAATTAATTTAAATTCAGGATGAGCGGCCACTGCTGCAAGATTATGACGATGTCCTGTTGCAAAATTATCTAAGACTACTACTTTATATCCTTTTGCTAAAAAATATTCTGTGAGATTAGAACCAATAAAACCAGCACCACCTGTAATTAGTATCGTTTTTTCCATCATAGTTTTCGTTCCTTTTTTAACCACTTTACCACTTTAGAAATAGTGCTTACAACTGGTTCTTTTTCATGATAACCTTCAGCATAGGTATTATTCCCATAACCATAACCATAGCCATAACCATAACCAGTTCCGTATTTTGCTTTATTTTCAAAACCATTCAAAACGATACTAGTGTTCTTTAATTCCCCTCTTTTGACTCTGTTATTTAAAAGCGTTATCATATCCTTCTTTGAAAAGTTCTGACGAACAATATAAAGTGTTACATCACAATATTGATCTAACTCCAAAGCATCTGACACTAATCCAACTGGAGGGGTATCCAAAATGATGTAATCATACTTTTGTTTTAATTCGCGCATTAAATCTCCCAAGCGCTCACTTATAATTAACTCAGCAGGGTTAGGCGGAATAGGTCCAGATAAAATAACATCTAGAAAAGGAATTTCTGTAGCATTTGTAATTTCATCAACAGAACTTTCATTGATTAAATAATTAACAACTCCTTTGTCATTATTTAAATTAAACTCTTCAAACAACTTTGGTTTACGCAAATCCAAACCAACGATTACTGTCTTTTTTTCACTTAATGCAAAAACCGTTGCAATATTAATAGAGCAATATGTTTTTCCTTCACCACTTACAGAAGAGGTAATCATTAATGTTTTCGCTCCATCTACATTTTGCTTTTTATACAAAAACTGTAAAGATGATCGAATGGCTCGAAACGATTCCGACAAAGCTGATTTAGGTTTATTATATACCGCTAAGGCCGTTTTATCTCTATTAACCCCAATCACTCCTATCAAAGGAATGTTGGTAAGATTGGACAACTCCTCTGTGTTTTGAATAGAATTATTGATAAAGAAAATAATCAAAACTACAATTAAGGGTATCAAAATCCCTAAAAACAATGCAAGTACGTAGTTAACAGAAGTTTTGGGACCAATTAACCCTCCACCAACATCTTTGGCGGGATCAATAAAGTGAATATCGGATAGGTTTGCGGCTTTTACAATATCAGCCTCACTTCGTTTTTGTAAAAAAGTAGTATAAATATTGTCACTCAAATCATACTTACGTTTTATTTTAATCAATTCTTGCTGATCTTCGGGTAACTGTTTGATAACACTCTCTGAAGCTCCTATTTTACTATTGACTGTCGCTAAATCATATTGCAAAGATTGTTTGGCCGTAACGATGTTTTCTAATAAAACATTTTTTACTGCCAGCATTTGATTATCAAAATCTTTAAATATTTTCTCGCTCTTTACGGCATAAGCCATTTCAGAACGTTGGGCAGACAATGCAATTAATTTAGAAACATTTACCACAATATTAGGATCTTCAATTCCTGCTACTGATGGTGCTGGTAACTTAGAATAATCGACACTGCTTTTTAGATAAGAACGTAACGAATTGTAATACGCAATTTTTCTAGTAATCTCGTCTTTCTCAACATCGTACTTTAAAATTCTATCTGAAAATTTCACCCCACCATCTTCAACATCAATAATATTTTTATCTTTTCGAAAGGATTTTAATTCATTACCTGTTTCTTTTAATTGCGATTCCATTGACACTAACGTACTATCAATAAAAGCAATTGTATTGGTGGCAAATTGATTTTTGCTATCCAATTGCCTTTTTATCAACATCTTTACCGTAGCATTCAAATAATCTACCAAACGTGCTTTGTTGGTACCCTGCATGCTTAAGGTCAAAACAGAACCTCCTTTATCATCCGCTCTAACTGCTATACCTTTATAATTCGATACAGTACCATCAAAATCATTAAAGCGAACAAAGTATTCATTTCCTTTATAAAAACCAGGATTGTCCTTTATATTTAAACGCCAATTCAAAAAAGGAAGCACCACTTCTTGCCCTACTTTAAATCTCTTTTTGAATTCACCAACGGCTACATTTGTAATTGACCTAGAAGCATCAGCATAATGAATTAAAGGAACAGAACTGTTCTCAAAAGTAATTTTAAGCTCGTAAACAGATTCTGACACGAAAGTTATACTAATTAGTGCACCTGTTAATTGCCCTTTCTTCTTATCTAACTCTAGTTCAAATGGTACTGCACCATAAGCATCAATTAAGTTGTATTCGCCTTGCACTAAATAGTCGATATAATACTGTAATTTTTCAACCACTAATTCGTTATGGGAACGCGATTGCAAGGTGGTAGTAATGGTTTGCACTTCATCAGAAACGCCTCCCCAATTAAAAGTCAAACTGGTATTTGAAGTGAACAATGGATTGCTTTCTTCTTTTACAGAAATCAATGTTTCTAATCCATAAATTTTTTCTTTCCTAATGTTAACTTGATAGGCAATAAAAAAACAGATGGCTAAGCTTATCAAAAACCACTTCCAGTAGCCCGCTATTTTTAGCAAAAAACCTTTGAAATCAAAAGTGGATTGATTTTCAAAAATAGAAAAATCTTTTAGGTCAAGCATTTTTAGAAAAGGGATTTAGTTTTTTAATAATAGATAGGTAGTTGTAACCAATGACAGAAGTGTAATGATAGTACCTAAAGATTCGATACCTGTTTTTCCTGTACCCCAAGATTTTTGTTTCATAGGCTTCACATATACATAATCATTGGGTTGCAAATAATAATAAGGCGAGTTGATAACATTACGATCGGTTAAATCCAAATCATGCATTTCAACTCCAGTTGGTGTTTTTCGCATAATGGTCACTTCTTTTCTATTTCCAACCATAGTAATATCTCCAGCATTGGCAATAGCCTCTAATATCGTTACACTCTCCTGAAAAAGTGTTTTGGTGCCTGTACTCCCCACCTCGCCATTAATAGTATAACGGAATCCTGATAACTTTACGTTGACAAAAAGATTCGCTTCATTTTTAAAGTATTCCTCTAAGAGTTTTTTTTCTATTTTTAAACGAACTTCTTCCAATGTATAACCCAAAACATTCATTTCTCCTAAAATAGGAATACGAATATTACCATGATCGTCTACTCTATATCCGTTAAAATACAAGCCACTTTCAGAACTTTGATTTAAATTCTCACTAGCACTTGTATTAGCATTAAAAATAGCCACCAATTTCGGATCTATGGCTTTCAAATTGATACTTAAAACATCATTCGTTTGCAATCGATAAGGTTTTGACCCAATAGCCATAACTGCCTTTTGAGGAGACTCCGACTCTTTTTGTTGCAAATAAGTTAAATCTTTGGTTGGTATACAAGAACTCAAAAGTAAACCACTCATTAGTACCAAAAAGAAAATCGTTTTGTTCATCCTTATTATTTTATTACAAATATAGTTTATCATTCACAATTAACAGAAAACTCAATGTATTAATTAGAACCTGTAGTCTTAAAGGAAGACTCAAAAGGCACACGTTGCAATATACTTCGTCCTAAAGTTACCTCGTCTGCATATTCTAATTCATCACCAACTGCGATACCTCTTGCAATGGTTGACAGAATCAAATCAGTAGCATTGATTTGCTTATATATATAAAAGTTTGTCGTATCCCCTTCCATTGTTGAACTCAATGCAAAAATCAATTCTTTAACTTGACCTGAATTTACTTTTTCAATTAAGGAATTAATATTCAATTGACTTGGACCTACACCATCTATTGGAGATATTTTTCCTCCCAACACATGATAAATCCCTTTATATTGACCAGTGTTTTCAATAGCCATTACATCTCGAATATCCTCAACTACACAAATCAACTGATGATTTCTAGCAGTATTGGCACAAATTTGACACAACTCAGTATCTGATATATTATGACAACTAGTACAGAAACGAATATCGTTCCTCATAGTGAGCAAGGATTCCGATAAAAAACGTGTTTGGTCTGAAGGTTGTTTGAGTAAATGCAAAACCAATCGCAGAGCGGTTCTTTTACCAATTCCTGGTAATTGAGCCATTTCGCTAACCGCTTTTTCTAATAACTTCGAAGAAAATTCCATAGCGACAAAAATACGTTTAAAATTGAAAAAACACTATTATTATAGCAAACTAGCGCTTTTATTAAATGTTGTTAGTAATTTTTACAAACAATTGTACTTATCTAACAAAATCATACACTTTTCTTTAATTCTTGCTTTTTTTTCTTCATCCAAAGTCGAACTTGATGGAAGGCACAAACCTTTTTCAAATAAAGTTGCCGCATTTAATCCTCCGTAGTAAGGGTATTTTTCGAAAACAGGTTGCAGATGCATCGGCTTCCATAAAGGGCGTGCTTCTATATTATGCATTTCTAAAAATAAACGAAAAATTTCGGGTGTTAATCCATTTGCTATTTTACTATCAATTAAAATGGTGGTCAACCAATAATTGGAAAAAAAATCAGCATTGGGCTCCGTAAAAACTGAAATTCCCTTTACTCTTAAAAATAGCTTTTTATAAAAAGAATGATTATTTCTACGTGACTGAATACGCGAATTGAGCACTTCTAATTGCCCTCTTCCTACCGCCGCCGCAATAGAACTCATAGCGTAATTATAACCAATTTCACTATGCTGATAATAAGGCGCTGCATCACGAGCTTGCGTTGCCAAAAAAGCAGCGCGCTCTTTTTGTGAAGCATCCGAAAGTAATAATGCACCACCACTTGATGTTGTAATAATTTTGTTTCCGTTAAATGAAAAAACACCAATATCCCCGAGAGTTCCACAAGGGACACCTTTATAGCGACTTCCCAAAGCCTCAGCACTGTCCTCTAAAACTGCAATTCCATATTTATTTGCTACTTCATTAATCCTATCTGCATGATAAGGCATACCATACAAGTCCACAACAATAATGCACTTTGGCTTTTTGCCTTTACTAATTCTATCTTGTATTGCTTCTTCTAATGCTATTGGACACATGTTCCAAGTATCCAACTCACTATCAACAAAAACTGGACTTGCTCCTATATAAAGAATTGGATTCACCGAAGCTGAAAAAGTCATTGATTGACAAATAACTTCATCTCCAGGTTTCACACCTAACAACAACAACCCCAAATGAATAGCTGAAGTACCAGAATTAGTAGCATTTACAATGACATTATTCCCTAAATAACACTCTAAATCTTCCTCAAAATCACGCACAACATTTCCGCCAGAGGTTATCGCTTTAGCTTCTAATGCGTGTTGTACATAGTGCAACTCTTTACCACAAGGATGAGATTCAGAAAGAAAGATTCTATCTAGATTCATAAATAAAACTGCCTTTAAATACTAAAAGATTATTTTTTTTAAAACTTTTATCAAAACAAAATGGTTCCTTAAAAATTGAGACACCAACACTACCTACTGAATTGTTGCGCTAAAAATCAATCGAAATTAGTAATAACTTAGCATCTCAAAATATAACAAATCCTTTAATATTGATTGAGCGTAAGTAAAACTAAAGTACAAGCTACTTCTACTTGAATCCCATTCAATTCAAGCAATTGATACAACTCTGGATTCTCAGTACCTGGGTTAAAGACTACACGTTTAGGCTTTGCTTCCACAATGTAATTATAATAATCCCTTTGTCTTGCTGGATTCAAATACAAGGTTATGGTATCTATATTTTTCAAAGGAATTGCCTTTGTTTTAATTTTTACACCAGCTACCTCTCCTGCATTTTGACCTATTGCAATTACAGAATGCCCTTTCTCGACCAATAAGGAAATGGCTTTAAAGGCATATTTTTCCGGTTTAGAAGTCGCTCCTAAAACTACTGTTTTTTTATTTTTTGTCATTTTTCTAAATATATGCTACAAAAGTAGTCAAAAAACAAGGATAGCCTCTACCTTTTAACCAATGAAAACCGTAGTGTTCAGAAAACAATAAATTAACAAACAAGTAAGATTTATCACTCTGAAAAGTGTAGCTTTGTAACAAAACACGAGATATGGAATTATTTATTTACCTATTTGCCGCTTTATTTTCTGTTTTAAATCCTATAGGAACAGTACCAATTTTTGTTGGGCTAACCCAAAACGACAGCCAGCCCGAACGTAACCGACTCTCACTATGGACCGCCATTAATGTTTTTATTATACTAGTAGTCTCTTTTTTAGTGGGACAATATGTGCTCTCTTTCTTCGGTATTAGCATTGACTCATTAAGAATAGCTGGTGGAATAGTAATTGTAAGCTCTGGTTTTTCACTTTTGTCAGGGAAATTCAATAAGAAAAGAGGAATCAATAAAAAGATTGAAAACGAAGCGCAACAAAGAAATGATATTGCGCTTACTCCATTAGCAATACCAATGCTAGCGGGACCTGGCTCAATGTCCCTACTGATTGCCTTTTACAACCAACATAAATCTACGAATGAAATTTTGATTTCAATAGCTGCAATTTTGGCCATATCGGCAACTATATTTGTTATTTTAAGGAGCGCACACTATTTGGCAAAAGCTCTAGGAGCCTCTGGGATTGTTGCGATTTCTCGTATCGTAGGATTTATTGTAATTGCTATTGGTATACAATATATAGTAGGCGCTTTAGTAAATATAATCAAAGCTAATTTTTAGATAAAAAAAAGCCTGTCAAATCTTATTTCTGACAGGCTGAATTTTAAAATGTTTTTGTAATTAAGCTCTTGGCAAAAAAATCTCCGCCATCATACAGCGGGCACTTCCACCACCACAAGCCTCAATAGTATCCAAACTAGAACTTAAAATCGTAACGTGCTCTTCTAATTCTGTAATTTGTTTTTTAGTCAACGACTGATGTGCTGCAGCACTCATAACCAAATACCTTCTATCGTCAGCACCTTTGACTTCAAGCATGTTACCTGCAAAATTATTAACTTGATCTTCAGTAATTAAAATCACTTGTTTATCATCGTTTTTCAAACTATCAATAACCATCTTACGTTCTTTTTTATCGTCAATTGCATCTGCACATAAAACAGCAAAAGTTTCACCCAAACACATCATCACATTAGTGTGATAAATCAATTTACGTTCTCCATTTACGGTTTGAAATGCTTCAAAAATTACTGGCGCAAAATCAAAATCTTCGCAAAACTCGATAAACAACTCTTCATCAGCTCTAGGTGATAAAGCACAATAAGCTTTCCCATTAGCACGATCTAGCAACAAACTTCCGGTTCCTTCCAAGAATATACTATCCATTTCAGCTTCAGTATAATCCATAATCTCATTGATTACAAAGCCTTCATCTTCAAGAATATCTAAAATTTCTTCTCTTCGTTCTAAACGACGATTTTCAGCAAACATTGGATACAAAACAACATCTCCATTTTCATGAAAAGAAATCCAATTGTTTGGAAAAATACTGTCTGGAGTATCTGGAGACAATGTATCATCAACAACAATAACGTTCACTCCAACAGAGCGTAATTTTTTCACAAAAGCATCAAATTCTTCTTGTGCCTTGGCATTAACAGTAGCCGGTAACAATCCATCTAATACTTTTTGGTAATAATTATTTACGGCAGTTTGCTCATTCATTCTAAAAGCAACTGGACGTATCATCAATATAGAATTGGTAGTTTGTTTCATCTTTTTTTAATTTAAATAATTCGGATTTAAAAAAATAATCCCAAAACACTTTTTAATCTCTCAGTAAAGGTAGGGTTGAACAACGTAATAAGCCTTCTTGTTTAGCTATCTCGGCGTATGGAATCTCCTCAACCACAAAACCTTGCTCTCTTAACCAATTATTCAATCTTGTAAAATTCTTCTCAGAAACAACTACATTGGGAGCAATAGAAAAAACATTAGAATTCATATCATACATTTCGTCTCTTGTGATATGAAACAAATTTTCTTTTCCAAAAAGATTCACCAAGAACAGATAATCGGCCTCTTCTCTAAATCCATTTTTATAAATAATTCCTTTATCATTACCTACTGGCTGGAAACAACAATCTAAATGTAAGGCATTATCTCTCGCTTCTAATTTTGATTTAACCAAATCAAAATCTTTGACTATTTTATTGGGAAAAAGTTGTCTAATAAAATCAACACCTTGCCAATTTGTTCTTGCAGTTATATAATCTTTATAATCGCTTCCTTTATAGGTTCCAATAAAAATATAATCATTCCAAAGCATAACATCACCTCCTTCAATATGGACTTCTTCTGGAGGCCTAACAACCTTTGAGGGATTGATTTGATCAATAACATATTGAATCGCATCTAATTCTCTCTCTCTGTCTGGCAAAATATTCGATTTGATAAAAACATCATCAATAACAAATCCAATATCTCTTGCAAATATTTGATTATAATTTGGAATTAACTCAGGTCTATATACTGTAACGTTGTATTTTTCAAAAACAGCATTAAAAGCATCCATCTCAACAATCATGTCTTTTTCTAAAGGATAAGTGCCTGCTACTATATGCTCTAAAGATTTTGGATCATAAGCTTCATCTACCGTTGGAGTTGGCCCATTACTATTTGCTACTCCTAAAATAACCTTTCTTAAGCGCGCCGTTTCATTTTTTACATTTAACTCTAACATTATAACTTGAAATTATTTAGAACCAAAAAAGCTCCACAGATTCGTGAAGCTTTTTAGTCATTATATATTATCTTTTATCTACACCTTTAAATTCCCGTAATGGGTAGCCAACATAAACTTGTCTTGGACGACCAATTGGTTCTTTATTTTCTCTCATTTCTTTCCATTGCGCAATCCAACCTGGTAAACGACCAATAGCAAACATTACAGTAAACATATCTGTAGGAATTCCTAAGGCTCTGTATATAATTCCAGAATAGAAATCAACATTAGGATACAAACTTCTTGATTTGAAGTACTCATCTTCTAAAGCAGCAATTTCTAACTTTTTGGCAATCTCTAAAATTGGATCTTCAACACCTAAAGTAGCTAATACTTCATCAGCTGCTTTTTTAATAATTCTAGCTCTAGGATCGAAATTTTTGTATACTCTATGACCAAATCCCATCAAACGGAAAGGATCGTTTTTATCTTTTGCTTTTGATAAATACTTTTCAGTATCGCCACCATCTTTGTGAATTTCTTCAAGCATTTCTAAAACCGCTTGATTTGCTCCACCATGAAGAGGTCCCCAAAGTGCTGAAACTCCTGCAGAAATAGAAGCAAATAAACCAGCATGAGAAGAACCTACCATACGAACAGTAGAAGTAGAACAGTTTTGCTCGTGATCAGCATGCAGAATAAACAATTTATCCAAAGCACTCACTACAACAGGATCTGCTTTGTAAGGCCCAGTAGGTAACTCAAACATTAATCGCATGAAATTCTCTACATACCCCTTTGTATTATCATAATAATTCAATGGGAATCCCATGCTTTTTCTGTACGTCCAAGTAGCAATAACTAAAAATTTACCCATAGTTTTGCATACCGCCTCATACATTTCCTTTTCGTTCTCAACATTAACAGATTTAGGATTAAAAGCTGTCAAAGCACTTGTTAAAGCAGATAAAACTCCCATTGGATGGGCAGTTTTTGGAAATCCATCAATAATATTCTTCATTTCTTCGTTTACCAAAGTATGCTTACGAATATCATTTTCAAACTGAGTTAATTCTTCAGCAGTTGGTAATTCACCAAAAATCACAAGATATGAAACTTCTAAAAAGTGTCCTTTTTCAGCTAAATCTTCTATCGAATACCCTCTGTAACGAAGAATACCCAACTCTCCATCTAAAAAAGTAACTTCACTTTTACAAGAACCTGAATTTTTGTATCCAGGATCAATAGTAATCACCCCTGACAAATCTCTTAATTTACTAATATCAACAGCTCCTTCATTTTCGCTACCTACTATAAATGGAAGCTCAAATTTATTGCCATCAATTTCTAACGTTGCTATTTTTGACATAATATTATATGGATATACTTTTAATTAAATATTTCCCAAATCTAATGAATTTAGAACTAATTTAAAAACGAATTCAATCCCCATCTTGTTAAATGTTTACAAAAAAAGCCATCTGAATAAACAGATGGCTTTTAGTATAAAAAACACTAATGTTATTTTACATTGAAAGCATTTTTGCCAGGAAAATAGGCAGTAGCTTCAAGTTCTTCTTCTATTCTCAATAATTGATTGTATTTAGCCATACGATCAGAACGAGATGCAGAACCTGTTTTAATTTGACCACAGTTCAAAGCAACTGCTAAATCTGCAATAGTGTAATCTTCAGTTTCTCCAGAACGGTGAGACATTACAGATGTATAACCAGCATTTTTAGCCATATTTACTGCCGCAATTGTTTCAGTCAAAGTACCAATCTGATTTACTTTTACAAGGATTGAATTCGCAATTCCTTTTTCAATACCAGTAGATAAACGCTCAACATTAGTAACAAATAAATCATCACCAACCAATTGCACTTTATCACCAATTTTCTCAGTTAATAATTTCCAACCATCCCAGTCATTTTCTTGCATACCATCTTCGATAGAAATAATTGGATACTTAGCTGTTAATTCTGCCAAATATTCAACTTGCTCTGCTGATGTTCTAACTTTTCCAGTTGGACCTTCAAATTTAGAATAATCATATTTACCATCAACATAAAACTCTGAAGAAGCACAGTCTAAAGCAATCATCACTTCATCTCCAAAAGTATAACCTGCAGCTTCTACTGCTTTTTTGATAGTATCTAATGCATCTTCTGTACCACCAGCTAAATTCGGAGCAAAACCTCCTTCATCACCAACAGCAGTAGAAAGACCTCTATCGTGTAATACTTTTTTAAGATTATGGAAGATTTCAGTACCCATTTGCAAAGCATGTGTAAATGATGTTGCTTTAACAGGCATAATCATAAACTCTTGAAAAGCAATTGGAGCATCTGAATGCGAACCACCATTAATGATATTCATCATTGGTAATGGCAAAGTGTTAGCTGAAACACCTCCTACATATCTATACAAAGGAAGTCCTAATTCATTTGCAGCAGCTTTTGCAGCAGCAAGAGAAACACCCAAGATAGCATTTGCACCTAATTTTGATTTATTTGGAGTACCATCTAAATCAATCATTAATTGATCAATTTTATTTTGTTCAAATACAGAAGTACCTACTAACTCTTCAGCTATAATCGTATTTACATTATTCACAGCAGTCAAAACTCCTTTTCCTAAAAAAGCTTTACCACCATCTCTCAACTCTACCGCCTCGTGTTCACCTGTTGAAGCTCCTGATGGAACCGCAGCTCTTCCTATAATTCCGTTTTCTGTAATTACATCTACTTCAATAGTTGGATTACCTCTTGAATCGAAAATTTGTCTTGCGAAAATTTTAACAATAATACTCATTATTCTTATATTTTATGTTATTAATTTGTATTTTACTCAAAATTACGGAAATAAAATGATAATCATAAATAAAGAATAGACTATATTTTATAATTTATTAACGATAACGTTTTAGCTTTTTGCTTTCTCTATATTAGCAATAAACTGATCAAATAAATAAGATGAATCGTGTGGTCCAGGGCTTGCTTCAGGATGATATTGAACAGAAAAACAATTTTTACTTTTCATTCTCATTCCTGCTACAGTAGAATCATTTAAATGTAGATGAGTAATTACTAAATCAGGATGTTTTTCTAATTCTTCTTTATTAACGGCAAATCCATGATTTTGAGAAGTAATTTCACCTTTTCCCGTTTCCAAATTAGTAACTGGATGATTGATACCTCTGTGACCATTAAACATTTTGTAAGTAGAAACTCCGTTTGCTAATGCAATTACTTGATGTCCCAAACAAATTCCAAACAAAGGCTTATCTTTTTCGATAATTTGTTTTGCAACTTTAATAGCGCTTTCAAGAGGATCAGGATCACCAGGTCCATTCGATAAAAAGTATCCATCAGGATTAAATGACGCTAAATCTTCAAAACTAGCATCATAAGGAAAGACTTTAATATAACAATCTCTTTTGGCAAGATTTCGTAAAATATTAGTTTTAATACCTAAATCTAAAGCAGCTACTTTATATTTTGCATTTTCATCACCATAAAAATAAGGCGTTTTTGTAGAGACTCTAGAAGCTAGCTCTAAACCTTTCATATCAGGAACTTTAGCAAGTGCTAACTTTAAATCTTCGATTGGTGTCCCATCCGTACAAATAACAGCATTCATAGCACCATTTTCTCTGATATAACTCACAAGAGCTCTAGTATCAACATCAGAAATACAAATGAGGTTTTGCTTTTTAAAATAATTTTCAAGACTCTCAGTTGCATCTGGACGTGAATAGTTAAAACTAAAATTTTTACAAATAAGACCAGATATTTTAATATTGTCTGATTCTACTTCTTTATCATTTACACCATAGTTACCAATATGAGCATTTGTAGCTACCATTAATTGTCCAAAATAAGAAGGATCAGTGAAAATTTCTTGATATCCTGTCATTCCTGTATTAAAACAAACTTCACCATAAGCGATTCCGCTTAAACCAATTGATTTTCCATAGAAAATAGTTCCATCACTAAGTAATAATAAAGCTTGTTGTCTAGTTGTATATTTCATTTGTAGTTAAAAATTTTGCAAATTTAAATTATAAAAGGAGGCGAAACAATTAAAGAGGATAATAAATAAAAGATAATTTCTATTTCAAAAAAAAAGGATAAACTATAAATAGCTTATCCTTAATTTTTATTGAATAATTATTCTCATATTTATTCAGCAGCTTCAGCAGTTGGCTCAGCACTAGCCTCAGGAGCTTCAGTAGCTTCTTCAACTTTTTTAGCTTTTCCACCACGACGGCTTTTTGCTTTTTTAACTTCTTTTTTACCTCCGTTGTAAAGTTCGTTAAAATCAACTAGTTCAATCATTGCCATATCAGCATTATCTCCCAAACGATTTCCAACTTTAATAATACGAGTATATCCACCTGGACGGTCTCCTACTTTTGCAGCTACATCTCTGAATAAATCAGTTACAGCATATTTATTACGTAAATAAGAGAAAACGATACGACGATTGTGAGTAGTATCAGCTTTAGATTTTGTTATAAGCGGCTCAACAAATTGTTTAAGCGCTTTAGCTTTAGCAACAGTAGTGTTAATACGTTTGTGCTCTATAAGAGAACAAGCCATATTAGCTAACATAGATTTTCTATGTGCAGTCTGTCTGCTTAAGTGATTATTTTTTTTTCCGTGTCTCATTGCTTTATGAATTTAATCGCGCCTTAAGGCGGATTAGATTATTCTTTATCTAGTTTGTATTTTGTCAAATCCATACCGAAAGTAAGGTTCTTCACTGCTACTAGTTCATCTAGTTCTGTTAAAGATTTTTTACCGAAATTACGGAACTTCATTAAGTCATTTTTATTAAAAGATACTAAATCACCAAGTGTATCAACTTCAGCCGCTTTCAAACAATTTAAAGCTCTAACAGATAAGTCCATATCAACAAGCTTAGTTTTAAGCAATTGTCTCATATGCAATGATTCTTCATCATACGATTCTGTTTGTGCTATTTCATCAGCCTCAAGTGTAATTCTTTCATCAGAAAATAACATGAAATGGTGAATTAAAACTTTAGCAGCTTCAGTAAGTGCATCTTTAGGATTAATAGATCCATCAGTTTTGATTTCAAAAACTAATTTTTCATAATCTGTTTTTTGCTCTACACGGAAGTTTTCAATAGCATATTTTACATTTTTTACTGGAGTAAAAATAGAATCTGTAAAAATAGTACCAATTGCTGCATTCTGTTTTTTGTTCTCTTCTGCAGGGACATAACCTCTACCTTTTTCAATAGTCAAATCAAAACTTAATTTGATTTTACTGTCTAAGTTACAAATAACAAGTTCTGGGTTCAAAACTTGAAATCCTGAAATAAACTTTTGAAAATCACCAGCTGTTAATTGATCTTTACCGGAAACAGAAATAGTAACTGATTCATTATCAATATCCTCAATTTGACGTTTAAAACGTACTTGTTTAAGATTTAAGATAATTTCGGTAACATCTTCAACAACTCCTGATATAGTGGAAAACTCATGATCTACACCTTCGATACGAACAGATGTTATTGCATATCCTTCTAATGCTGAAAGCAAAACTCTTCTAAGTGCATTACCTACGGTCAATCCGTAACCTGGTTCTAAAGGTCTAAATTCAAATTTACCTTCAAAATCGGTGGAATCGATCATGATAACTTTATCGGGCTTCTGAAAATTAAATATTGCCATAAATTTCGACTAAGTCAATTATTATTTGTTGTACAACTCTACGATTAATTGTTCTTTAATATTTTCAGGAATTTGAAGTCTTGCAGGTACAGAAACAAAAGTTCCTTCTTTAAGATCATTATTCCAAGTAATCCATTCATAAACATGACTTGAATTAGACAAAGAACGTTCGATAGCTTCTAATGATTTAGACTTTTCACGAACAGCAACTTTATCACCAGGCTTAAGGTGGTAAGAAGGAATATTTACAACTTCACCATTTACAGTAATGTGTCTGTGAGAAACGATTTGACGAGCACCTCTTCTAGAAGGAGCAATTCCCATTCTAAAAACTACATTATCCAATCTTGATTCACATAATTGTAATAAAACCTCACCAGTAACACCTTTTGTAGCTGATGCTTTTTCAAATAAATTTCTGAATTGTTTTTCTAAAATTCCATAAGAATATTTAGCTTTTTGCTTTTCCATTAACTGAACAGCATACTCAGATTTTTTTCCTCTTTTTTTAGCCATCCCGTGTTGTCCAGGAGGGTAATTTCTTTTTTCGAAAGCTTTGTCATCTCCGAAAATTGCTTCGCCAAATTTACGAGCGATTCTTGTGCTAGGACCAGTATATCTTGCCATTTTAATTTGTTTAAGATAGAAAATTATGAATTCAGGTCAAATCCTTCGATAATCTATGTTCTATCTAGGTTATACTATAAATAATTTTTGAGTATTAAACTCTACGTCTTTTAGGAGGACGACATCCATTGTGAGGCATTGGAGTAACATCAATAATTTCTGTAACTTCAATTCCACCATTATGTATAGAACGAATTGCAGACTCACGTCCGTTTCCTGGTCCTTTTACATATACTTTAACTTTTTTAAGTCCAGCCTCAAGAGCTACTTTACTACAATCTTCTGCTGCCATTTGGGCTGCGTATGGAGTATTCTTTTTAGAACCTCTGAAACCCATTTTACCAGCTGAAGACCAAGAAATAACTTCACCTTTTTTGTTTGTTAACGAAATGATGATGTTATTGAAGGTAGCAGAAATATGAGCCTCTCCCGTTGATTCAACGATAACTTTACGTTTTTTTGCAGTTGCTTTAGCCATATTACTTATTATTTAGTTGCTTTTTTCTTGTTAGCAACAGTTTTTCTTTTACCTTTTCTTGTTCTAGAGTTGTTTTTAGTTCTTTGTCCTCTTAAAGGAAGACCAGATCTATGACGAATACCTCTGTAGCATCCAATATCCATCAAACGTTTAATGTTTAAAGAAACCTCTGAACGCAATTCACCTTCAATTTTGAAAGCAGATACAGCTTCACGGATTGCTCCAATCTCATCGTCATTCCAATCTTGAACTTTTTTATCTTGGCTTACTTGAGCTTTCTCTAAAATCTCAATTGCTCTACTTTTTCCTAATCCGAAGATGTAGGTAAGTGCTATAACACCTCTCTTGTTTTTTGGGATATCTACCCCTGCTATTCTTGCCATAATTATCCTTGTCTTTGTTTAAATCTAGGATTCTTTTTGTTGATTACGTATAATCTGCCTTTTCTACGCACAATAATGCACTCGGCGCTTCTTTTTTTAACTGATGCTCTTACTTTCATTTTGAATATCTTTAATATCTATAAGTAATTCTTGCTTTTGACAAATCGTAAGGGCTCATTTCTAATTTCACTTTATCACCAGGTAATAATTTGATATAATGCATACGCATTTTTCCAGATATATGAGCAATTACTATATGTCCATTTTCTAACTCTACACGGAACATTGCATTAGATAATGCTTCAATAATTGATCCGTCTTGTTCTATTGCTGATTGTTTTGCCATATAATTAAGCTACTGCTTTTCTATTTTTACCACTCTTCATCAAACCATCATAGTGTTTATTCAACAAGTATGAGTTAATTTGCTGCATTGTGTCAATAGCAACACCAACCATAATGATTAATGAAGTACCTCCAAAAAACATTGCCCAAGATTGTTGTACATCCATAAGACTTACGACAATTGCTGGGAACACAGCGATTAAAGCAAGAAATAAAGACCCTGGGAAAGTAATTAAAGACATCACTTTATCAAGATAATCAGATGTTTCTGCACCAGGTCTTACTCCTGGAATGAAACCTCCGCTTCTTTTCAAATCATCAGACATCTTATTAGTTGGCACTGTGATTGCGGTGTAAAAGAATGTAAAGATAACTATTAAGCTAGCAAAAACAAAATTATACCAAAAACCAAAGATGTCACTAAAAGCACTAACAATTGTTTGCGAAGTTTCTGATTTGGATAAACCAGCAACAGCTGCTGGAATAAACATAATAGCTTGAGCAAAGATAATTGGCATTACACCTGAAGCATTCAACTTCAATGGAATCCATTGTCTGTTACCACCAAGCATATCTTGTTCAAAATCTCCTGATGTAGTACGTCTTGCATACTGAACAGGAATTTTTCTTACCGCCATTACAAGTAACACACAAGAAATAATAACCAACATCCAAATGATAACTTCAATAACTAAAAGCATTAAACCACCATTATTATTAGTTACTCTCGTTGTAAACTCTTGAATAAATGCCTGTGGGAATCTAGCTAAAATCCCTACCATAATAAGTAGAGAAATACCATTACCGATACCTTTATCAGTAATTTTTTCACCTAACCACATTGCAAAAATTGTACCTGTAACTAAGATAACTACAGAAGAAAATAAGAATTCAAAAGAATTAAACCCTAACAAAAAGGCATTACTTGGTAATGTTCTGTAAAGATTGTAGATGTAAGTTGGCCCTTGTACTAAGGTGATACCAATAGTTAACCAACGGGTAATCTGATTGATTTTTTTTCTACCGCTTTCTCCATCACTTTGTAGCTTTTGCAAATAAGGAATAGCAATTCCCATTAACTGAACTACAATAGAAGCAGAAATATACGGCATAATTCCTAATGCGAAAACAGACGCTTTAGAAAAAGCACCACCTGTAAACATATCCAAGATAGAACCGATACCTTCTTTTGTTTGACCAGCTAAACCAGTCAATTGAGTAGCATCAATTCCAGGAAGTGTTACATGGGCACCAAATCGATAAACTAAAAGAAGTCCTAGAGTTACTAGGATTCTATTTTTTAGTTCCTCAATCTTCCAAACATTACTTAATGATTCAAAAAATTTCTTCATCTTTATTGAAAAATTATAATGTTACAGCTTCACCTCCAGCAGCTTCAATAGCAGCTTTTGCAGTAGCAGTAAATTTGTGAGCAGATACCTTTAATTTCGATTTCAATTCACCTCTTCCTAAAATCTTAACGATTTCATTTTTGGTAGCCAAACGATTCGCAACATAAACTGTCATATCAACAGTATCAGTTACAACACCATTATCAACCAATAATTGAAGTGTATCTAAATTAACACCTTCGTATTCTTTACGATTGATGTTTGTGAAACCAAACTTAGGAACACGTCTTTGAAGCGGCATTTGACCACCTTCAAAACCAATCTTTTTAGAATAACCAGAACGAGATTTAGCTCCTTTGTGACCTCTTGCAGAAGTACCACCTTTACCAGAACCTTCACCTCTACCTAATCTCTTATTTTGATTGTGTGTAGAACCCTCAGCAGGTTGTAAATTACTTAAATTCATACCAGTATTTGTTATTTAATTTCTTCTACAGAAACTAAGTGTTTAACTTTATTTATCATCCCAAGGATAGCAGGATTAGAATCATGCTCTACAACTTGTCCCATTTTACGTAAACCCAAAGCTTCTAATCCTCTTTTTTGAGTAAGAGGACAGTTGATTTTGCTACGTACTTGTTTTACTAATAATTTAGCCATAATTTCTTAAATTAACCTTTAAAAACTTTCTCTAAAGAAACCCCTCTTTGTCTTGCAACTGTATGAGCGCTTCTCATTTGCAATAAAGCATCAAAAGTAGCTTTAACCACATTATGAGGATTTGATGAACCTTGAGATTTTGATAATACATCATGAATTCCAACTGATTCAAGAACTGAACGAACAGCTCCACCAGCAATAACTCCAGTACCATGAGAGGCAGGAATTAAAAATACACGTGCACCACCAAATTTACCTTTTTGTTCGTGAGGAACAGATTGACCGTTCAAAGGAATTCTAACTAAATTTTTCTTAGCATCTTCTACTGCTTTTGCAATAGCTTCAGAAACATCTTTAGACTTACCTAATCCGTGTCCAACTACTCCGTTTTCATCACCTACAACTACAATAGCAGAAAAACCAAAAGCTCTACCACCTTTTGTAACCTTAGTAACACGATTTACACTTACCAAACGATCTTTTAATTCAAGACCACTTGGTTTTACTAACTCTATATTCTTGTACTTATTAGACATACTATATTAGAATTTAAGCCCAGCCGCTCTTGCGCCTTCTGCTAATGATTTAATACGACCATGATATAAATAACCTCCTCTGTCGAAAGTTACTGTTTCAATACCAGCTTTCAAAGCTTTCTCTGCAACTAATTTACCAACTGCAGTTGCAACTTCAATATTCGTACCTTTTCCTATTTCTTTTTCTCTTGAAGAGGCAGCTAACAAAGTAACACCATTTACATCATCAATTAATTGAGCATAAATTTCTTTGTTACTTCTAAAAACAGAAAGTCTCGGTTTAGTAGCTGAACCACTAATCGTTTTTCTAATTCTGAATCTAATTCTCTGTCTTCTTTCAGGTTTTGTTAATGACATAATCTTATTTTTTAAGCTGATTTACCTGCTTTTCTTCTTAATACTTCACCTACAAATTTAACCCCTTTACCTTTGTAAGGCTCTGGTTTACGGAAACCTCTAATTTTGGCAGCAACTTGTCCTAAAAGTTGTTTATCAAAAGAAGTTAACTTAACAATTGGGTTCTTTCCTTTTTCAGAAATAGTTTCCAAAGTTACCTCTGGAGCAATTTCTAAAATAATATTATGAGAAAAACCTAAGGCTAAATCTAGTTTTTGTCCTTGATTTGAAGCTCTATAACCAACTCCAACCAATTCTAAAGATTTAGTAAAACCTTCACTTACACCAACAATCATGTTATTGATTAAAGAACGGTATAAACCGTGTTTTGCTCTTTGGTCTTTGTGATCAGACGATCTTTCAATTGTAACTTGACCGTCTTCAACTTTTACAGTAACATCTGAAAATTCCTGTGTTAGTTGACCATTTTTTCCTTTTACAGTAATAATACCATCTTTAACTTCAACAGTTACTCCGGCAGGGATTACAATTGGACTTTTACCTATTCTTGACATCTTATCTAGTCTTTAAAAATTAGTATACGTAACAAATTACTTCTCCTCCAACATTCAATTGCTTAGCTTGTTTTCCAGTCATCAAACCTTTTGATGTAGAAACAATAGCAATTCCTAATCCATTAAGGATTCTAGGCAATTTAGAAGCACCTGCGTATTTACGTAAACCTGGTTTACTAATTCTTTGGATATCTTTAATTACAGGCTCTTTAGTAACTTTATCGTACTTCAAAGCAATTTTGATAGAACCCTGAACGGTGTTGTTCTCAAATTTGTAACTTAAGATGTAACCTTGATCAAATAAGATCTTAGTTATTTCTTTTTTTAGATTAGAAGCCGGAATTTCAACAACTTTGTGGTTTGCAGCCACAGCGTTTCTAACTCTCGTCAAATAATCTGCAATTGGATCTGTATACATATGTATTAATTTGCGGTAACGGTTTTCGAACTATTCGAACCTGAAACCAGTTTATAAATGTGAAAAAACAGACGTGATTACTCACGTCTGAATATTATTTTTCTACCAAGATGCTTTTTTAACACCTGGTATCAATCCATTGTTAGCCATTTCACGGAATGTAACACGTGAAATACCGAATTGACGCATATACCCTCTTGGTCTACCTGTTAATTTACAACGATTGTGTAAACGAACTGGTGAAGCATTTTTCGGTAATTTTTGCAAACCTACGAAATCTCCAGCTTCTAACAAAGCTTTTCTTTTCTCAGCATACTTAGCTACCGTTTTTTCTCTTTTCACCTCACGGGCTTTCATTGATTCTTTAGCCATATCTTAATTCTTTTTAAAAGGTAAACCTAATTCAGCCAACAATGACTTTGCTTCTTTATCTGTTTTAGCAGAAGTAACAAAGGAAATATCCATACCAGATATTTTGTTTACTTTATCAATATCAATTTCTGGGAAAATGATTTGCTCTAAAACTCCTAAGTTATAATTTCCTCTTCCGTCAAAACCTGTAGATTTAATACCACTGAAGTCTCTTACACGAGGTAAAGATGAAGTAATAAGTCTATCTAAAAACTCATACATTCTTTCACCACGTAAAGTCACTTTTGCACCAATAGGCATCCCTTTTCTAAGTTTAAAAGACGCAACGTCTTTCTTAGAAATAGTAGCTACTGCTTTTTGTCCAGTAATCTTAGTCAACTCCTCAACTGCATAGTCAATTAGTTTTTTATCAGATACTGCTGCACCAACTCCTTTACTCAAAACAATTTTTTCCAATTTTGGAACTTCCATTATATTTGAGTAACCGAACTCTTCTTTAAGAGCAGCAATAACTCTGCTCTTATATTCTTCTTTTAGTCTAGGTATATATGCCATTACTATAGTACTTGATTAGATTTTTTTGAAAATCTTACTTTCTTATCTCCTTCTACTCTAATACCTACTCTTGTAGTTTCCTTAGTTTTAGGATCTATAAGAGCAATGTTAGAAATTTGTATAGAAGCTTCCTTTTTTACAATACCACCTTGAGGGTTTTTAGCACTTGGCTTCGTGTGTTTAGAAACCATGTTTACACCTTCAACAATCGCTTTGTTTTTCTCACGGTAAACACGTAATACTTTACCTTCAGCACCTTTATGGTCTCCAGCAATTACTCTTACGATATCTCCTGATTTTATTTTTAGCTTTATCATCTTATAACGAATTAAAGCACTTCTGGTGCTAATGATACAATTTTCATGAATTGTTTTTCACGAAGTTCTCTTGCTACCGGACCAAAAACACGAGTTCCTCTCATTTCACCAGCTGCGTTTAACAATACACACGCATTGTCATCGAATCTGATGTATGAACCATCTGCTCTTCTTACTTCTTTTTTGGTACGTACAACAACTGCAGTTGAAACAGCTCCTTTTTTTACGTTTCCGTTTGGAGTTGCATCTTTGATAGAAACTACAATCTTGTCACCAACAGAGGCATACCTTCTTTTGGTACCTCCTAAAACACGGATAGTTAAAACTTCTTTAGCTCCTGTGTTATCTGCTACTTTTAGTCTTGATTCTTGTTGTACCATAATTATTTAGCTCTTTCAATGATTTCAACTAATCTCCAACATTTTGATTTACTCAAAGGACGCGTTTCGCTAATTCTTACAGTATCTCCAATGTTACAGTCGTTTGTTTCGTCGTGTGCAACAAATTTCTTTGTTTTCAACACGAACTTACCGTATAATGGGTGCTTTACTTTAGTTACTTGAGCAACAACAATAGACTTATCCATTTTGTTTGAAGTAACTACACCAATTCTTTCTTTTCTTAAATTTCTTTTTTCCATCTTTCAGCAGATTACAATTATTGTAACTCTCTTTTAGTAAGTTCTGTAGCTAATCTAGCAACCGCTCTACGTACACTTCTTATTTGAAGTGGATTTTCGATCGGAGAAATAGCGTGAGCCATTTTTAAATCGGCATAAACCTTTTTAGTTTGACTTAGTTTTTCTTGCAACTCCGCTGCAGAAAGATCTTTTATTTCTGATTGTTTCATAATATAATATAGATTATGCTTCGAAATCTCTTGCAACAACGAATTTAGTTTTTACTGGAAGCTTTTGAGCTGCTAGACGTAACGCCTCTTTAGCAACTGACAAAGGAACTCCTCCAACTTCGAACATAATTCTTCCAGGTTTAACTACAGCTGCCCAATATTCAACGGCACCTTTACCTTTACCCATACGTACCTCAAGAGGCTTCTTAGTGATTGGTTTGTCTGGAAATATTTTAATCCATAATTGTCCTTCTCTTTTCATATAACGAGTTGCAGCGATACGTGCAGCTTCGATTTGACGAGAGGTTAAGAACATTCCATCTTCATGTACAGATTTAATACCAAACATTCCATTTGAAAGTTCATGTCCTCTTTGAGAATTCCCTTTCATTTTACCCTTTTGTACCTTACGATACTTTGTTCTTTTAGGCTGTAACATTTTTCTTTAGTTTAAAAATTTACTTTCTTTTACGAGCGTCTGGTTTTCCACCTTTATTAAAAGGTTTTCTGTCTCCTCTAGAAGAATCTCCTCCTTTACCACCAGCTTGTTTTTTATCCATACCAGCAAGTGGAGAAAGATCTCTCTTTCCGTAAACTTCACCTTTCATGATCCACACTTTAATTCCCATTCTACCATATGTAGTATGAGCTTCAGCAAGTGCATAATCAATATCAGCTCTGAAAGTTGATAGAGGAATTCTACCTTCTTTGAAACCTTCTGAACGTGCCATCTCAGCACCATTCAAACGACCAGAGATTAAAACTTTAATTCCTTCAGCATTCATACGCATAGAGGCTGCGATAGCCATTTTAATAGCACGTCTGTAAGAAATTCTGCTTTCAATTTGACGACAGATGCTTGTAGCAACTAGATACGCGTCAAGTTCAGGTCTTTTAATTTCAAAGATGTTAATTTGAACCTCTTTGTCAGTAATTTTCTTAAGTTCTTCTTTTAACTTGTCTACCTCTTGCCCGCCTTTACCGATAATAATACCAGGTCTAGCAGTAGTGATAGTAACGGTTACAAGTTTCAAAGTTCTCTCGATAATTACTTTTGATACACTAGCTTTTGATAAACGAGCATGAACATACTTTCTGATTTTGTGATCTTCGGCTAATTTATCACCGTAATCATTTCCACCATACCAGTTTGAGTCCCATCCTCTGATGATACCAAGTCTATTTCCAATTGGATTTGTCTTTTGTCCCATGCTGCTTAAGAATTGCTTTGTGTGTTATTGATAGCTCCCAACACGATTGTCACGTGATTTGAACGTTTTCTTATTCTGTGTGCTCTTCCTTGTGGAGCTGGACGAAGTCTTTTCAACATCATTCCACCATCTACACGGATTTCCTTAACAAATAAACCAGCTTCTTCTAAACTAGCTTCACTATTTTTTTGCTCCCAGTTGTTGATTGCAGATAATAATAGTTTTTCTAATTTTCTTGAAGCTTCTTTAGAACTAAATCTTAATATGTTAAGTGCTCTTTCTACCTTCTGACCTCTTACTAGATCTGCTACTAAGCGCATTTTTCTAGGTGAAGTAGGGCAGTTATTTAACTTCGCGAAAGCAATAGACTTATTAGCCTCTTTTCTCGCATCTGCTGTTTCTCTTTTACGAACTCCCATTGCTTCTTATTTTTTACCTTTATTTTTTGCTCCAGCATGACCTCTAAAAGATCTAGTTGGTGAAAATTCTCCTAATTTATGTCCTACCATGTTTTCAGTAACGTAAACAGGTACAAATTGACGACCGTTATGAACTGCGATAGTTTGTCCAACAAAGTCTGGAGTAATCATAGAAGCTCTAGACCAAGTCTTAACTACTCCTTTGTTTCCACCTGCGATGTTTTCTTCAACTTTCTTTTCTAACTTATAATGAACGAAAGGTCCTTTTTTTAATGAACGTGCCATATCTTATTATTTCTTTCTACGTTCTACGATATACTTGTTACTCGGGTTTTTCTTAGAACGTGTTCTATAACCTTTAGCTGGTATTCCATTTCTTGAACGTGGATGTCCACCAGAAGAACGTCCTTCTCCACCACCCATTGGGTGATCAACAGGGTTCATTGCAACAGGTCTTGTTCTAGGTCTTCTTCCTAACCATCTTGTTCTACCAGCTTTTCCTGATACAACTAATTGATGATCTGAATTAGAAACTGCACCTATAGTAGCCGAACACGTTAACAAAATCAATCTTGTTTCACCTGATGGCATTTTTATAGTTGCATATTTTCCATCTCTTGCCATTAATTGAGCAAATGTTCCAGCAGAACGAGCGATTACAGCTCCTTGACCTGGTCTCAATTCAATACAAGAAATTACAGTTCCAAGTGGAACTCTACTTAAAGGTAAAGTGTTACCAATTTCAGGTTGAGAATCTGCACCAGAAACTACCTTCTGACCAACTTTCAAACCATTTTGAGCGATAACATAAGTTTTCTCACCATCAGCATAAGCTAATAAAGCGATAAAAGCAGTACGATTTGGATCATATTCTATAGATTTTACCGTAGCAGGAATTCCTTCTTTTGTACGTTTAAAATCGATAATACGATATCTCTGCTTGTGACCACCACCCGTATAACGCATGGTCATCTTTCCTTGACTATTTCTACCTCCAGAGTTTTTTATCGGCGCTATCAAAGAGCGTTCCGGCTTATCAGTTGTAATAGCGTCATAACCATTCACAACTCTAAATCGCTGACCTGGGGTAATAGGTTTTAATTTTCTTACTGACATTTTATCTTAGATATTGTTGTAAAAATCAATTGTTTCTCCTTCTTGTACTTGTACAATTGCTTTTTTAATTGCATTTGTCTTTCCACTGATTAAACCACTTTTAGTGTATTTCGTAGTTCTGTCTGGTCTTACATTCATAGTGTTAACACTAACAACATTTACTCCGTAAGCAGCTTCAACAGCTTTCTTAATTTCAACTTTGTTTGCTTTTCTGTTAACTTCGAATCCAAAACGGTTCAAAACTTCACTTTCTTTGGTTACTTTTTCCGTTACTATAGGTTTAATTATGATGCTCATATCCTATTATTTACTTAAATTATCTTCAATTACTTCCAAAGAACTCTCCAAAAGCACTAAATTATTAGCATTTAAAATAGCGTAAGTACTTAATTCTGAACTACTTACAACATTAGACGCCTTTAAATTACGTGACGACAAATATACATTTTTATTGGTATCACCCAATATAAATAGTGATTTTTTATTTTCTAACTCTAAAGCTTTCAAAACATTAATGAAATTTTTAGTGCTTGGCGTTTCAAAATTAAAGTCTTCCAAAACAATGATGTTTGATTCTTTAGCTTTAATAGAGAAAGCAGATTTTCTAGCCAATCTTTTTAAGTTTTTATTCAATTTGAATGAATAACTTCTTGGTCTTGGCCCAAAAACAGTTCCACCACCTTTAAACAATGGGTTTTTTGCACTACCCGCACGAGCAGTACCAGTTCCTTTTTGTTTTTTAATCTTGCGAGTACTTCCTGCAACTTCAGCTCTTTCTTTAGCTTTGTGCGTACCTTGTCTTTGATTAGCAAGATATTGCTTAACATCAAGGTATACTGCGTGATTATTTGGTTCAATTGCGAATACTGAATCAGAAAGTTGAACTTTTCTTCCAGTATCTTTTCCGTTGAAATCTAATACTTTTACTTCCATTACTTCTGAATGATTACATAAGAGTTGTTATGCCCAGGAACACATCCTTTAATAACTAGTAAGTTCTTATCAGAAACTACTTTTAAAACTCTAAGGTTTTGAACTTTTACATTTTCTCCTCCCATTCTTCCAGCCATACGCATTCCTTTGAATACTCTAGATGGATAAGAAGAAGCTCCTACAGAACCTGGCGCTCTTAAACGGTTATGTTGACCATGAGTTGCTTGACCAACACCACCAAAACCGTGACGCTTAACAACACCTTGAAAACCTTTACCTTTAGATACACCTTGTACATCCACAAATTCTCCTTCTTCAAAAATAGAAACATCGATAAGATCTCCTAATTTTTGTTCAGTTGCAAAATCTTGAAATTCAACGACTTTTTTCTTAGCAACAGTTCCCGCTTTTTTAAAGTGACCTAAAGCCGCTTTCGTGGAATGTTTCTCGTTTTTGTCATCGAAACCAAGTTGCAACGCTTCATACCCGTCAACCTCTTTGGTTCTGACTTGGGTAACAACACATGGTCCAGCTTCGATTACTGTACAAGGAATATTTTTCCCGTTTTCATCGAAAATACTAGTCATGCCGATTTTTCTACCAATTAACCCAGACATAAATATTAATTATTAATTATTAAATATAAATATAGAACGCAGCTTTTAAGCAAATTCTATTTTTTTTGTGGGTGCAAAGGTATAACTTATTTACACACAATCCAAAAAATATTTTTTTGCCTAAAAACAGCGTTCTTAAATACTCTAGAACTACTTAAACTTTGATTTCAACTTCAACTCCACTAGGCAATTCTAATTTCATTAAAGCATCAATTGTTTTAGATGAAGAAGAATAAATATCAATTAATCTCTTATATGACATTACTTCAAACTGCTCTCTTGCTTTCTTATTTACGTGCGGAGAACGCAATACTGTAAATAATTTTTTGTGTGTTGGCAATGGAATTGGACCAGTTACCACAGCACCAGTAGTTTTTACTGTTTTCACAATCTTTTCAGCAGATTTATCCACCAACATATGATCGTAAGATTTCAATTTTATTCTGATTTTTTGACTCATTTTCTTAAAGATTATGCGTTTCCTTTTGCTTTTTTGATAACTGCTTCTGAAATATTAGAAGGTGTTTCAGCGTAGTGTGAAAATTCCATTGTAGATGTTGCACGACCTGAAGACAAAGTTCTTAAAGTTGTAACATATCCAAACATTTCTGACAACGGAACATCAGCCTTAATAGTTTTTGCACCATTTCTATCACCCATGTCATTTACCTGGCCTCTACGACGGTTAATATCACCAACGATATCACCCATGTTTTCTTCTGGCGTAATAACTTCCATTTTCATGATAGGCTCAAGAATGATAGCACCAGCAGCTTTAGCAACTTCTCTATAACCCATTCTAGCTGCCAATTCAAAAGAAAGAGCATCAGAATC